>DATGRS010000142.1:0-28895 GCA_035303365.1 Ornithinicoccus sp. | reverse complement strand
GGCCGCCTCGTGCAGCCCTCGGGCGAGCTGGCTGAGGATCACGCCGGAGTTCCCGCGCGCGGAGAGCAGCATGCCGCGGGCCAGCAGTGCCAACCCGTCGGTGAGGCTGATCGCCCCGCCGTCGATGTCGTGGTGGCCGCGGAGGACGTCGAGCGCTCCGTCGAACGTCAGGAACATGTTGGTGCCTGTGTCGCCGTCGGGCACCGGGAAGACGTTGAGCGCGTCGATCTGGTCCCGCGCGTCGGCGAGCCCGGCGCGGGCAGCGAGCGCCCAACGACGGGCTGACGCAAGGTCCAGGGGGACCTCAGTCGGGGCGCTCACGGGGTTCACCTGCCTTGTCTTGGGT
Organism: Ornithinicoccus sp.; assembly: GCA_035303365.1. Taxonomy (GTDB): domain Bacteria; phylum Actinomycetota; class Actinomycetes; order Actinomycetales; family Dermatophilaceae; genus Ornithinicoccus. The sequence goes on along the minus strand of DATGRS010000142.1, from coordinate 28,549 downwards.
GCACCCGCACAGTAGCGCCCAGCCGGGACAGTGCCTGCGGATGCGACCGCGGAGGTCCGGTGCCACGGTGGGGACATGACCGACCACCCCAGCGACCAGGACTCCCCGGACGAGTCGCACGACTCCACCGGCGGGGCGGAAGAACGCTCGGACGACGTGCCGGACTCGACCGAGCCCTACGACCCCGAGAAGGACCCCGACGCCGACCCAGAGATGCTGACCTCTCAGCATCCCGCTCATCGGGGCGAGAACGAGCGTGACCCCGCGGAGGGTCCGGACGACGACACGGCCACGGACGGCTGAGCCGCGTCGCACCACGCGGGCCGATGAACGACGTCGCACCAAGCGGGCCGATGAACGACAAGGTGGTGGACCACCGCGACCCCTGGGTCTGCGTCGTCGCGCCCAGCTCCATCCTCATGGTGGAGATCGAGCCTGCGCAGGGGGCGGCGGCCCCTGCCCCGAACGCCGAGATCCACGTGCACGCAGGTGGTCAGGGCCTGTGGGTGGCCGCAATGGCTAACGCCCTGGGCGCGCGGGTGAGCGTGTGCGGACCGTTCGGAGGCGAGACCGGCGGCATCCTGCAGCACCTAGCTCGAGCCGACGGTCTGGAGGTCACCGCCCTGGACTACGCCGAGGGCAGCGCGGCGCTCGTGCACGACCGACGCGGCGGAGAGCGCCGCGAGGTGGCGACCATGCCGTCCCAACCCCTGCGTCGACACGAGACCGACGAGTTCTTCGGTGCGGCCCTCGTCGCGGGGACTGAGGCTGACGTGTGCGTCCTCACGGGCGCTCAGCCGCCTGGGATCCTCGCCAGCGGGTTCTTCCGCCGACTCGCGCACGACCTGGTGGTCGGCGGGGCCAGGGTCGTGGCCGACCTTGCCAGCGACGCCGCACTGCAGGTGGCCGCGGAGCACCCGACGCTGCTCAAGATGGCCCATGACGAGGTCATCGAGGCCGGGTTGGCCGAGGACACGGTCGACAGCCTGCACACGGCGGCCCGGCAGCTGGTGGCGCAGGGCGTGGAGACGATGGTCGTCTCCCGAGCCGACGAACCGACCCTGGTCGTCCGGGACGACGGGGCGTGGCTGGTGCGAACGCCGCCACTGTCCACCGTGGACCCCCGTGGGGCCGGGGACTCGATGACCGCGGGGATGTCCGTGGGCATCGGTCGTGGGCTGCCGGTGCTCGAGGCGGTGCGACTCGGAGCAGCCGCGGGAACGCTGAATGTCACCCGGCGCGGGCTCGGTACGGGTCGCCGGACCGAGATCGAACGATTCGCCGCACAGGTCGAGATCAAGGAGCTGAGCTGATGCGCGTGCTGGTCACCAACGACGACGGAATCGACTCCCCCGGCCTGACGGTGCTGGCCAACGTGGCGCAGGCGGCCGGTCACGAGGTGGTGGTGGCGGCACCGTCGCACCAGTACTCCGGTGCCTCGGCCGCGCTCATCGGGCACGAGGCCGATGGCCGCCTCGAGCTGACGGACGGCACACCGCCCGGCCTGGCCGAGGGCGTGCGGGCCTTCGGCGTGCGAGCAGCCCCGGCCCTCATCGTCTTCGCTGCCAGCTACGGCGCGTTCGGGCATCGTCCGGATGTGGTGCTGTCGGGGGCCAACCTGGGTGCGAACACCGGCCACGCCACGCTGCACTCGGGCACCGTCGGCGCGGCCCTGTCGGCGGCCACCCAGGGCATCCCGGCACTGGCCGCCTCCGTGGCCTCCGCAGAGCCGCGACACTGGGAGACGGTCCAGCAGGTGTGTGAGACCGCCTTCGCCTGGCTGGTGAAGCACGTGCCGGAGGGGCGCGTGCTCAACATCAACGTCCCCGATGTGCCGCTCGAGCGGTTGCGCGGGCTCCGGAAGGCCAGGCTGGCTGACTTCGGTGCCGTGCAGGCGGCAGTCAAGGAGCGCGGGGAGGGGTGGGTCCACATGGCGTACGAGGAGATCGACGTGGAGCACGAAGCCGGGACGGACGCCTACCTGCTCATGCACGGCTGGGCGACCTCCTCGCTGCTGCGTACGCCGATCCATGACGTGGCGGACCCGGCGCCGCCGGAGTTCACCACGGCTGCTGCCGAGGAGAGCCTGGAGCGGGTCGAGGTCAGTCGGGGTCGCACGATGTCGTCGGAGTGACTCCCTCGCACCTGGCCGCGGAGTCGTCCCACCGGGTCTGCTGAGGCTGCCGACGACGTGGCGCTGCGTTCTCGGCACGGCTGCCGACGGTTTGGCGCTGCGCCGCGCCGTCGGCTACGCTTGGCCGGTTCCCCGATGGAGTTTGTGGTCGCCGCGTGCGCCGCCACAGGTGTCGGGGCCCCGCAACCGACTCATCATTCGACCTCAGGAGAAACCGTGGCTGCCACTTGCGACGTCTGCGGCAAGGGACCGAGCTTCGGTCACAGCATCTCGCACTCCCACCGCCGCACCAAGCGCCGTTGGAACCCGAACATCCAGCGCATCCGGGTCCTCACCGGCCCCCAGGGCGTGACCCCCAAGCGCATGAACGTCTGCACCTCCTGCCTCAAGGCCGGCAAGGTCACTCGCTGACGCTCGCGGGTCACACCGCACCGACAGGCCGGACTTCCTCGCGGAGTCCGGCCTTCGTCATGCCTGGTCCATGAGGTAGTCGTCACCAGGTCTGGGTGGGGCGAGCAAGACCGCTACCAAAATGCGGTCAAGGCGAGCAGGACCGCTACGAAAATTGCTAGCCCCCGAAGTGGTCCCAACCGCCCCCCGAGGCTCGTTCTCCGCGCCACCAGACGCCCGGTCCTGTCGCGCCGGCGGGCGACGTCCGTCCCACGGTGACCCAGCCCGCGGGTACGGAGCCGGTGGCGAAGGTAGCGAGCAGCGTGTGCTCCTCCCCTCCCGACAGCACACACTCCAGTGCGGTCCGTCCACCGAGCACCGGCTCGAACTCCGAGCTGAGCCGAGCCACGGCCTCCTCCGACAGGTCGATCCGCACCTCGCTGGCCGTGGCGATCCGTCCCGCGTCGCGCACCAGGCCGTCCGAGACGTCGAGCATCGCCGTGGCCCCGGCCTGAGCCGCCAGCACGCCCTGCGTCAGGTCCGGGTCCGGCCGGCAGTGGTAGGCCACCCACCCGGCCGCCCTCTCGGCGTACTCCTCCGGCGGCCACCAGTCCGCGTCCCCGCGCCGCAGCACCTCCAGCCCGGCGGCGGACCGCCCGAGCGAACCCGAGATGGCGAGCTCCTGGCCGGGCTCTGCACCTGAGCGCAGGACCGGCCGACCGCCCGGCACCTCGCCCAGCGCCGTCACCGACACCACCACGGCTCCCTCGGAGGAGGACAGGTCTCCGCCGATCACCGGCACCCCGGTCGCGGCCGACACCTCCGCGATGCCTGCGGTGAGGTCCCTGGCCCATTCCGCCGGCAGGGAGCCCGGAGCGATCAGGGTCACGAGCAGGCCGGTCCCCACGCCGCCCATCGCAGCGAGGTCGGCGAGGTTCTGCACCACCACCTTGACGCCAACATCGTGGGGAGATGACCACTCGTCCCGCCAGTCGCGGCCCAGCACCATCGCGTCCGTCGTGGCCAGGACCGGACCCGAGGTGGCCAGCAGCGCGGTGTCGTCGCCGGGACCTACCAGCACCCGCTCGGAGGTACTGAGCCGGGCGAAGATGTCGTCCAGGATCCCGGCCTCGCCGAGCCCGCCCAGGGTCGCCGACCTCGCCGCACCTGCTTCGTCAGCCGGCGACATGCCAGCCCTCCTCCCGGTTCGCGTCCCTGCACGGTAGCGTCAGGGCAACCCACCGTGCGGACACCACGCACGCCACGCACAGGAGGCGACATGGTCCAGGCATACATCCTCATCCAGACCGAGGTCGGCAAGTCAGGGATCGTCTCGCAGTCCGTCGCAGAGCTCGACGGGGTCGTGACGGCCGAGGACGTGACCGGGCCCTACGACGTGATCGCCCGGGTGGAGGCGCCCAGCGTCGACGACCTCGGGCGCCAGGTCATCTCCCGCATCCAGGAGGTGCCGCACATCACCCGGACGACCACGTGCACGGTGGTCCACCTCTGACCGCGCGCCGCCCGCTGGACCTGTCCCGCACGACCAGGTGGCGGTTCCAGGGAGCCGTGCGCCTCGGCATACTCGTCGCCGTTGCCGTGCCGCTCGCCGCCTGCTCCTCGGCCGTCAAGGTGATGCCCTTCGAGGGTGCAGAGACTCCGGAGTGTCACGCTGTCGGCGCCAAGTGGCCGCTCCGGGTCGGCAGTGCGGAGTGGCGTGAGACGGCGGTCGACTCCGTTACCGTCGCAGCCTGGGGAGACCCCGCGATCATCGCGCGCTGCGGCGCCGTCCCACCCGGCCCCACCACGCAACAGTGCCTCGACATCGGTGGCGTGGACTGGATCCTGGAGGAGCTGGACGACGGTGTCGCCTTCACCACCTACGGCCGCGACCCGGCCATCGAGGTGCTCGTCCCGGACGCCTATGTCACGCCCCCGCTGCTGCTGCCTGCCTTCGGTCCCGCGGCCGAGACGATCGAGCAGGGTCCCAACCGGTGCTCCTGAGTATGTCGTCACGCAGGTGGAGCGGCGACGGCACCTCGGTCCAGCTCCGGTCCGGCGAGGGGACTGGCGCGGATCGGTGCGACGCCGAGCCCTAGCGCAGGCCGGTGCGGCGCTCGAGGGCCAGGGAGATCAGCTCGTCGATGAGCTCGGGATAGGTGATGCCCGAGGCGGCCCAGACCTGGGGATACATGGAGAAGGGCGTGAACCCCGGCATCGTGTTGATCTCGTTGATGAGCACCTCGCCGCGCTCGGTCAGGAAGCAGTCCACGCGGGAGATCCCCTCGCAGCCAGCCGCCTCGAAGGCGACCGCCGCGATCCGCTGGATCTCGTCGCGAACCGCGTCTGGCACGTCAGCGGGGCAGGACAGCGCGACGCTGGCCTCGTCGAGGTACTTCGCCTCGAAGTCGTAGAAGGCGTGCGCACCGCTGACCACGATCTCGCCGATCTCGCTGACCCGTGGCGCATCGCTGCCGTGACCGCCGAGCACACCGCACTCGAGCTCACGACCGAGGACACCCGCCTCGACGACCACCTTGGGATCGTGGCGTCGCGCCTCCTCGATGGCGCTCTCGAGCTCGGTGGGATCGTCGACCTTGGTGATCCCGACCGAGGAGCCCGCGCGGGCCGGCTTCACGAAGACCGGGAAGGACAGGGCGTTGGCCGCGTCCAGGGCGGCGGCCTTGTCGCGCTGCCACTGCAGGTCGGTGATCACGGTGTAGGGGCCGACCGGCAGGCCGGCGTTGGCGAACAGCACCTTCATGATGTGCTTGTCCATCATGGCTGCCGACGCGAGCACACCGCAGCCGACATAACGGATGTCGGCCAGCTCCAGCAGACCCTGGATCGTGCCGTCCTCGCCGAACGGACCGTGCAGCAGCGGGAAGACGACATCGACCTGCGACAGCGCCCGGGGCACCTCGCCGGGGCGGCTCACGGTCACCACGTTGCTCCCGGTGCCCAGCGGCAGCACGACCGTGCTGCCCGACTCGGGCACCTCCGGCAGCCGTCCCTCGCTGATCTCCAGCAGCGCCGGGTCATCCGCCACCTGCACCCAGTGGCCGTCCCGGGTGATGCCGATCGGCACGACGTCGTAACGCTCCCGGTCGATGGAGCGCATCACGCTGGCCGCCGTCGCGCAGGAGATGGCGTGCTCCTCGGAGCGACCGCCGAAGATCAGGGCGACTCTGGTGCGGTTGGACTCGGTGTCGGGCTGGGTTTCCATCGCGGGTGAGCCTATCCGCTGGGCCTCGCCGGGCGTTCGAAGACGGTTTCCCGGTGTGGCTCCCTTGGGTCAGTGACGCTCGTGCTTGTGCGGTCGCGACATCAGCTCGTCCCCGAGCTCGCCCACGCTGATGCGGCTCTCCACGACGGCTGCGACGCCGGCGGAGATCGGCATGTCGACGCCGTGCGCGGCAGCGAGGTCGACCACGGAACGACACGACTTCACGCCCTCGGCCGTCTGGCGGGTGATCGCGACGACCTCCTCCACGGACATCCCGTGCCCCAGGTTGACACCGAAGGAGTGGTTGCGGGAGAGGGGTGACATGCAGGTGGCGATCAGGTCACCCACGCCCGCGAGGCCCATCAGGGTCGCCGGATCGGCGCCCAGCGCCGATCCCAGACGTGCGGTCTCCGCCAGCCCGCGCGTGATGATGGTGGCCTTGGTGTTGTCGCCGTAGCCCAGCCCCTCGGCCATCCCGACCGCCAGCGCGATGACGTTCTTCACCGCCCCACCCAGCTCGGCACCGATGACGTCGGTCTGCGTATAGGGCCGGAAGTACGCCGTCGCACACGCCTGCGCCACCTGCTCAGCAGCACTGATGTCACTGCACGCCACGACCGCGGCCGCGGGCTGGCGGGCGGCGATCTCGCGGGACAGGTTGGGTCCCGACAGCACCACCACACGGTCGGTGTCCACGCCACCGGCCTCGTGGATCACCTCGCTCATCCGCAGCCCGGTCCCCAGCTCGATGCCCTTCATGAGGGACACGACCGGCACTCCTGGTGGCAGGTACCTGCGCCAGTCCGTCAGGTTGTCGCGCAGCGTCTGGGACGGGATGGCGAGGACGACGATGTCAGCACCCTCCGCGGCAGAAGCCGCGTCGTGGGTCGCGCTCACCGCGCTGGGCAGCACCAGGTCGGGCAGGTACTCGGCGTTGACGCGGTCAGCGTTGATGGCGTCCGCGATCTCACGCCGTCGGGCATGCAGGACGGCCTCACAGCCGGCGTCCGCCAGCACCGCTGCGAAGGCGGTCCCCCAGGACCCGCTCCCGAAGACAGCGACGCGGGTCACCGCCGGCCGTCCCACACGAAGCGCTCCGCCGGCGGCTCCTCGCCCCGCAGCTCGGCCAGCAGACCCGTGAGCGCATCCATGATGCGTTCGGTGGCCTCGACGGCGGCAGCGGAGTCAGTCCGTCCGGCGAGATCCGATAGATCGACCGCCGGTCCCGCCTTGACGTGCATCACGTGCCGCGAGAACAGCCCCGTCGGCCGACGAGCGTAGGGAGCGAGCAGGTTCTGGGCACCCCACTGTGCGATCGGGATCACCGGTGCACCGGTCATCAGGGCCAGGCGACCGACTCCGCTCTTGGCCTTCATCGGCCACAGCCCGGGATCCCGCGTCAGGGTGCCCTCCGGCATGATGAAGACGCAGTCACCGTCCTTGACCGCCTGGGCGGCCGCACGCAACGCGTCGGAGGCGTTGCGCGTCCCCCGGTAGACGGGGACCTGCCCCAGACCCAGCAGCGCCCTGCCCAGGACGGGCACCTCGAACAGGCCCGACTTGGCCAGGAACCGGGGCGCCCAACCGTGGTTGACCAGGAAGTGGCCGACCATGAAGGGGTCGATCTCCGAGATGTGGTTGCCCGCGACGATGAAGCCGCCGGAGTCGGGCAGGTGCTCGCCGCCGCTCCACTCCTGTCTCGTGATGCGGGCCAGGGCGGGACGGAGTGTCGCGATGACCCCGCGGTAGCCGAGCGGGATCCTGGTGCGAAGCGGCTGCGGTTTCACGCGGCCCATCTTGTCACCTGCCGACGCCGCGCACCCGGTGTGCGCGCTCCGTGGTCGAACTCACTCGGCATACTGGGTGGATGCCCAACTCCGTGCGCTGGCGGCTGGTCGTCCCGGTCAAGGAGGCCCACCTGGCCAAGACGCGACTCGTCGCCCCGACGCCGGTGTCGCGACCCGAGCTGGCGCGCGCCCTCGCCCTGGACACACTCCATGCCGTATGCCGTGCCCTTCCCCCCGAGGACCTCTACGTCGTGACCTCCGACCAGGTGGTGCGTGGTGTGTCCGCGGCGTGGGGCGCCAGCCTCGTCCCGGATCCTGGCAAGGGCCTCAACGCGGCGGTCCAGAGGGGCATCGCGGCCGCCGGGGAAAGTCTTTCTGGCTCCGGCTCGGGCCGGGAGCCAGTCGCCATCGGTGTGCTCCTGGGAGACCTTCCGGCCCTGCGGCCCGAGGACCTCCTGGAGGCCCTGGCGGCGTGCGCGGAGCACGAGCAGGCCGTGGTGCCCGACCTCTCGGGGACCGGCACCGTCCTGCTGACCGCGACCCGCGGGACCCTGCCTCACCCGAGCTTCGGTCCGGGGTCCGCAGCACGGCACGCCGAGGTCGCCACTGTCCTGCCCCTCGACCTGCCTCGGCTCCGGCAGGACGTCGACGACCTCCCGAGCCTCGCTGCCGCCGTCTCGCTCGGAGTCGGACCGCGCACCGCCCACGTCGTGTCGCCGCAGCGCCCGCACGAGAGGACCGCAAACTAGGCTGGCCACATGCAGGCTTCGGTGCACACCTTCGACCCGGTCACGACGGAGGGCAGCGTGATCCTCGACACCGGCAAGGTGGTCCCCTTCGGAGCTCAGGTCTTCGAGGGCAGCAGCCTGCGTCACCTGCGGGTCGGGCAGCGACTGAGCATCGACGTCGACGGAGACCCCGAGGACGAGGGCACCCGGGTGACCCGGCTGTGGATCGTCGGCATCGGCGCCGACGAGCCCATCCACTGATCTGACCTGCGGCGCAGCGGCTCCCGTCGCTGACCGGTTGCGGCAATCCCGCTGTCCCGTAGTGTAAATCGAGTCCTCTAGTCCCACGACGGAGCGGAGCACTCGGTGAACAAGGCAGACCTTATTGACCAGCTGAGCACGCGACTGGGTAGCAGGCAGAGTGCCACGGTCGCCGTTGAGGCCGTGGTGGACGCGGTGATCCGCGAGGTCGCGGCTGGCGGCACTGTAGGCATCACCGGCTTCGGGACCTTTGAACGAGCGGACCGCGCCCCACGGACCGGCCGCAACCCCCGCACCGGAGAGCGGGTGCCGATCGCGAGCACCAGCTCGCCCCGGTTCCGACCGGGCACGTACTTCAAGTCGGTAGTCGAGGATCCGAGCCGGCTGCCCACCAACGGGCTGGCCGGTGGTCGAGCCGCCGCCGGGGCGGCGAGCAGCGATGCCAAGAGCACCACGGGGCAGGACCGCCAGAAGCCCAAGAAGTCCTCCGCGAAGTCGACGGCGGCGAAGAAGTCAGCGAGCGGCCGGACCCCCAGCACCGCGCCGGCGAAGAAGTCCGCCAAGACGAAGAACGCACCTGCCACCAAGACGGCCACCCGCCGGAGCACCAGGGCGACCCGTTCCAGCAACACGTAGGCAGGACTCACGCCCGGGGCACCAGAACGGCCCTCCACCGAGATCGGTGAAGGGCCGTGTCCACGGGTAGCCCCGACGGGATTCGAACCCGCGCTACCGCCTTGAGAGGGCGGCGTGCTAGGCCGCTACACAACGGGGCCGTGGTCGTTGGCTGGCTGGCAGCCGAGGCGAAACCTTACCAGCAGGCGAGGCATCCGCCGAATCGTCCGCTGCGGACGAACAGCGCTGGGGTACCAGGACTCGAACCTAGACTAACTGAACCAGAATCAGTCGTGCTGCCAATTACACCATACCCCATGGGGGTACCACCTTCGTTTCCCTCGTAAGAGGCGGGAGGCGGACCGAGGAGTCACCTTACCCGCCCGCTGAGGCTCACCCCAAATCGGGTAGCTCAGTCCGGAGCCGCCGGAGCCGGGCCATCGTGGAGGCCTTGCCGAGGATCTCCATCGACTCGAAGAGCGGTGGTGAGATCCGCTGCCCGGAGACGGCCGTCCGGAGCGGGCCGAAGGCAAACCGAGGCTTGATCCCGAGCCCGTCGACGAGCGCGGCACGCAGCGCTGACTCGATGCGCTCGGTCGTCCACTCGGGCTGTGCCCCGAGGGTGCCCGGGATGGAGCCGTCGATCGGCTCGAGGGCCGCCATGGCCGCGTCCAGGACCGCCCCCGCATCGTCCTTGAGCTGCGCGCGGGCGTCGTCGGCGATCGGCAGCGCGTCATCGGCCACATAGAAGGGCGCAACCATCGGAATCGCGTCCGTCAGCGTGGTGATCCTGGTCTGCACCTGCTCCGCGACCTCCTTGAGCCGGCCCAGCTCCGGCAGCGTCGGCTGGTCCCCCAGCACGCCCGCCGTCTGCAGATACGGCAGCAGGCGCGAGGCGACCTCACCGGGCTCCAGCTGGCGCAGGTAGTGGCCGTTGAGCCAGTTGAGCTTCTCCAGGTTGAAGACCGGCCCCACGGTGTTGACCTTGGACCAGTCGAAGCCCTCGGTGAACTCCTCGAAGGTGAACACCTCGCGCTCGGAACCGTCGCTCTCGATGATCGGCGGGTACCCGAGCAGGGCGAGGAAGTTCAGCAGTGCCTCGGGCAGATAGCCCTGCTCCTTGAACCAGGTGAGCCGCGCCCACGGACTCTTGCGCTTGGAGATCTTGGCCTTCTTCTCGTCACGCAGCAGGGGCATGTGCGCGAACTGAGGGACCGGCAGGTCCAGCCACTGGTACAGCAGCACGTGCTTAGGGGTGCTGGAGATCCACTCCTCGCCCCGGACGACGTGGGTGATACCCATCTCGTGGTCGTCCACCACGACAGCCAGGTGGTAGGTCGGGAAGCCGTCCGCCTTGACAATCACCTGGTCGTCGGGGCGCGGTGCGGAGACCTCGCCGCGCACCAGGTCGGTGAACGTCAGTGGGGCATCGTCGGGGATCAGCATGCGCACCACCGGCGTCTCGCTGAAGCCGGGCAGCTCGGCACGCTCCTCACGCGTCCTGCCGTAGCAGGTGCGGTCGTAGCCGGTGGGCTGCTTCAGCTTCTGCTGGTGCTCGCGCATCGCCGCAAGCCGCTCCCCTGAGCACCAGCACAGGTAGGCGTGCCCGTCGGCCAGCAACCGCTCGGCATACGGGCGGTAGGTGTCCAGCCGCTCGGACTGGCGGTATGGCGCGCAGGGCCCGCCCTTGTCAGGCCCCTCGTCCCAGTCCAGGCCCAACCAGGACAGGGTGTCGTAGATCTGCTGCTCGCTGTCCTCCTGGTAGCGCGCCCGGTCGGTGTCCTCGACGCGCAGGATGAAGCGACCACCCTGCTGACGCGCGAAGGCCAGGTCGAACATCGACATGTATGCCGTGCCGACGTGCGGGTCTCCCGTCGGCGACGGGGCGATGCGCAGTCGCACCGTGCCGGGCAGTCCCTGGGCGGGGTCGCCGGTCGGGGAGGAGTGGGGGTTGGTACTGGGAGTGGGTGCCTGCTCAGTCATGGTGTCCTGAGCCTAGCCGCCGGGCACCGGGTCCCTCACTCCAGCATCGCGAGGGTGAGCGACTCCTGGATCCAGGTCAGGAAGTCGTAGTACGCCATCTGCTGGACGGCCGCGGGGTCCATCTCCCCCTCGCCGGCCAGCTCCTTGTCGAACTCCTCGTGCAACCGCTCGGAGTCCTCCTCGGTGCGCATCTCCAACCGCTCGCCCAGGATGAGCCGGATGTCGGTGAGAGCCATCGCGAGCGCACGCGCCTGGTCGGTGTCCAGCGCCAGTTGCGCCGGCTCGTCCGGCTCGTGGTCACCCTCCGTCGGGAGCGACTCGCCCAGTGCCGCGATCGCGGTGGACAGGTTCGCGGCCTTCCGCGAGCGGAGAGTGTGCTCGGTGAGGCGACGGAAATCGGCGGCCTGCTCCGGGTCGGTGCGGTGCGCCGGGGGCAGCAGGCGGCGCAGTGCCGGGTCGCTCGGCTCCTCGGGGTCGGCCGTCCCGCCGAGGCCGGCGACGAGGTCCGCGAAGGGGTCTCCGGTGCTCTCCCGCTCGGGGGCGACGAAGTCCCGGGTCAGGCGCAGCAGGTGCATGACGACCGCCACCTCGGCGGTGTCCCACGTGGCGGTGAGCCGCCCGCCGCGGACCCGGAACGGCGTCGCCATCAGTCGTCCTTCTGGAAGGTGGCCCAGAGCCCGTAGCCGTGCATCGCCTCGGTGTCGGCCTCCATCTTCTCCCGGGTGCCGGTGGACACGACGGCTCGGCCTTCCTCGTGCACCTGCATCATCAGCTTCTCCGCCTTGCTCCTCGGGTAGCCGAAGTGGGTCTGGAACACCCAGGAGACATAGGACATGAGGTTGACCGGGTCGTTCCAGACGATGGTGACCCAGGGATGCTCCACCTCGGGCCGGTCCAGAACGGCGACCTGGCCAGCCTCCTGAGGCTCTTCGGAAGGGGACGACACCCCATCACCATAGGGTGATGTCCGTGAGCGCCCTGAACTCAGGCAGCACCGCGTTGCTGACCGACCACTACGAGCTGACGATGCTCCAGGCCACGCTGGCCAGCGGCCACGCCGACCGCCCGTGCGTCTTCGAGGCCTTCGCCCGACGGCTGCCGGAGGGCCGACGCTACGGAGTCGTGGCCGGCACGGGCCGCTTCCTCGACGCCCTGGCCAGCTTCACGTTCGGTGCCGAGGAGATCGACTTCCTCCGCAGCACCCGGGTAGTGGACGACACGACGCTGGACTACCTCGCCGGCTACCGGTTCAGCGGCGACATCTGGGGGTATGCCGAGGGAGAGTGCTACTTCCCCGGCTCGCCACTGCTGATCGTGGAGTCCACGTTTGCCGAGGGCGTGATCCTCGAGACCCTGGCCCTGTCGATCCTGAACCACGACTCCGCCGTGGCGGCGGCGGCTTCTCGGATGGTTGCCACAGCGGACGACCGACCCTGCATCGAGATGGGGTCCCGCCGCACGCATGAGCGCTCGGCCGTGGCGGCTGCCCGTGCCGCATACATCGCGGGGTTCAGCTCCACCTCCAACCTGGAGGCGGGCCGCAGCCATGCCATCCCGACCCTGGGGACGGCAGCACACTCCTTCACCCTGCTGCACGACTCGGAGCGGCAGGCCTTCGCCTCGCAGCTGGCGAGCCTGGGGCTCACCACCACCCTGCTGGTCGACACCTACGACGTGACGGCCGCCGTCGAGCTGGCCGTCGAGCTCGCAGGGCCGGGACTTGGCGGGGTGCGCCTGGACTCCGGCGACCTGGTGTCCCAGGCTCACGAGGTGCGCGAGCAGCTGGACTCCCTGGGCGCGACGGACACCCGGATCGTGGTCACCTCGGACCTGGACGAGCACGCGATCGCGGCGTTGCAGGCCGCCCCTGTGGATGCGTATGGCGTGGGCACCCGCGTCGTCACCGGTTCGGGCCACCCTGCGGCCGGCATGGTCTACAAGCTGGTGGCCCGGGCGGACGCCGACGGCACGATGGTGGGTGTGGCCAAGGCGAGCAAGGACAAGACATCGGTGGGTGGCCGCAAGTATGCGCTGCGTCGGCGCAACAGCACCGGCGTCGCGCACGAGGAGCTCATCGGCATCGGCAGCGCGCCCGAGGACGACGGCGACGACCGACCGCTGCTGGTCCAGCTCGTGCGCGGAGGTGAGGTGATCGTGCCCACCGACGCACGCAGCGCCCGCGAGCACCACGCGAGCTCGCGCGCCGAGCTGCCCACCAAGGCCTTGCGACTCTCCCAGGGCGACCCTGCGATCCGCACCGTCTACCAGGACGAGCAGAGCCGACACGAGGTCGAGGACGACTGACCCGAGACGTCGGGGGCAGGAGGCGCGTGAGGAGGCGGGTGATGAGGCGGGTCAGCTGGCAGGCTCAGGACGCCGCCATCGGCAGCCCCGCTGCGGAGGCGTTGTCGAACTCGTCGTCGATGGAGACGACGGTCCGGCCCGCCGCGGCCAGCACCGAGCTGGCGATGGATGAGCGGTAGCCGCTCTGGCAGTGCACCCAGACCTCTCCCGGCGGGACGCTGTCGATCCGGTCGAGCAGCTCGTGGATCGGGATGTTCACCGCACCGTCGATGTGGCTCTCGTCCCACTCGCCGCTCCTACGCACGTCGAGCACGACGACCTCCCGGTGGTGACGTACCTGCGCCAGGTCTGGGAACTGCGCGAGCTCGTAGGACCCGAGCGGGCCGTCGGTCCAGTCGTCCGGCTCGCCGGTGGCCGCACCCTCCAGCTGGTCGATGCCAATGCGGACCAGCTCTCGCTGGGCCTCGGCGACCTGCTCGGGCGTCTCACCCAGCAGGGTCAGCGGGGTGCCCCACGGGATCAGCCAGCCGAGATAGGTGGAGAACGAGCCGTCGAGCCCGAAGTTGAGCGTGCCGGCGACGTGACCGGCAGCGAACGCCGTCCGGTACCGCAGGTCGACCACCCACTCCCCTGCACGGAGACTGCTCTCGATGGCCTCCTTGGTCGCGGGTTGTGGCGCGCTGAGGTCCGCTGCGCCAGGGCCCCCGGCGTTGGCCGGACCCATATGCACGTAGTAGGCCGGGTAGGCCTCGAGTCCGGCGAGCGTGTCGGCTACCCACTTCTCCTCGTCGTCCGTCAGCGCCGGGTTGTTGACCGCCTCCTGACCGATGGTCGACTCGGTGGTCCCGCCGGTAGAGCCCGCAGCGCAGAACGACCCGAACCCGTGCGTCGGCAGGACATGCGTGTCCTCGGGAAGCTCCTGCACCAGCCGCTGGGCCGAGCTGTACTGGTGCCGCACGAGCTCGTGCGTGTGGTCCGGCCCGAGCAGGTCCGGCCGTCCGGTGGCCCCGAACAGGAGCGAACCCCCGGTGAAGACGCCGACCGGCTCACCGTCGACCAGCAGTGCGTAGGACAGGTGGGTGAAGGTGTGCCCCGGGGTGGCGATCGCCCGCACGGACAGCGAGGGCGAGACCTCGACTACATCCCCGTCGCGCACGGGAGTCCGGTCGAAGGAGACCGTGTCGTCACCGTTCACCAGGTAGTCCGCACCCGTGGCTCCGCTCAGCGCCAGCCCCCCGGTGACGTAGTCGTTGTGGATGTGTGTCTCGAAGATGTGCGTGATGCGGACGCCGTCACGTTCAGCGACGGCGAGCACCCGGTCGATGTCCCGTTGCGGATCGATCACGACGGCCATCCGGCCGTCGTGAGCCAGGTAGCTGCGGTCCCCGAGTGAGGGAGTCTCGATGACATGGATCGTGGCGGATCCCACGGTGATTACGCTGGGCTGGTCGGTGGACGTCGACACTGTTGACCCTTTCGTCGAAGGCATGCGCCGTCGCGGCCCTGCGGCGCACCATAATGCACCCAGCATACCCCCCGAGGTATATGATGTGGGGATGGTGACTCTCAACCCAGACGACATGACCCCCGTAGTGAACCGCCTCAAGCGCGCTCAAGGCCAGATCGGCGGCGTCATCCGCCTGCTCGAGGAAGGGCGTGAGTGCCAGGACGTGGTGAACCAGCTCGCCGCGGTCAACCGGGCCCTGGACCGGGCCGGCTTCGCCATCGTGTCGACGGGCCTGCGCCAGTGCCTGTCCAACCCCGACGGCGTGGACCAGGCGGAGCAGGAGACGATGGAGAAGCTCTTCCTCACGCTGGCCTGACCGCTGAGCTTCAGCGCTGAGACGACCGGGACGATGTGGCCGGCTCGCTGACCGGAGCCGACCGACCTGTGCCGACTGCCGTCATACGCCCACCACCCTGGCGGTGCAGGACGTAGCCCCAGACTGCGAGGCCGAGCGCCGGTCCCCACAGCCAGAACGGGAACACGACGGCTCCGACGACAGTGTCGATCCAGGGCCGACTGGCGGAGAGCATCAGGAACGGGACCGCCGAGGCGGTCACCACCGTGGCGACCAGGCCTCCTGGCACCGCTGCCGCGGCGACGGGTACGGGGCGGCCAGACACAAACGGCATCCAGCGTGGGAAGATCTCGCCCCAGCGCTGGACCAGTCCCAGGGTCAGGAAGAACCCGAGCCACGCTCCGGTCGACAGCAGCAGGCCCCACAGGACCATCTGGACCGGAATCTCGGTGTCCGGGGCCAGCAGCTTCCAGGGTGTGAACCAGGTGAGCCGAACGAGTGCGTAGGGAAGCGGCCCTAGCGCGGCGACCACGGTGATGACCGTGCGGTGGCGCAGGACCCAACCCGCCAGGCGATCCAGGCTTCCACCGTCCCGGGCTGCTCCGACTCCCACGACTGTCCACGTAAGGGCCAGTGCGACGAGCAGCGTGGGCACCAGCAGCAGGGGGACCTGATCGAGGAGGCCGGACCCGATCAACCCGAAGACCTCGATGGAGTCGGAGGTCAGCACGCCGGTCAGGACACTGACCACCAGGAGCAGCCCGGCGCCGGCCAGCGCGAGCCAGCGGCCCCGTCCGCCCGTGCGCACCACCTGGACCAGCAGGACTGTGGCGATGAGGGGCATCACCAGGGCGAGGCTGTAGCCGGCGGCCGCGATCGACTGCGTGCCGATCAGGGACATGGCGCCGACGGTAAGCACGGCAGCCAGCGGCAGTAGCCATTGGGGTCGGGTCCGGTCGGTGCTGTCGTAGCTGACCGCGATGACAGCGGCCACCGCTCCCAGCAGACCCAGACCCAGGCCCAGGACGGGCAGGCGGTCCGGGTCCAGGAGCAGCTCGGCCGGCAGCTGGTCGGTGCTGTCGAAGCCGTTCCACGCCGGCCGCCAGAGCCAGACAGCGCTGACCAGAGCGAACGCGGCGCTCAGGACCGCCGCCAGGGGAAGGATGCGTGAAGATAGCGTGTTCATGCCTTCCACGGTCGTCGCCCGACGCGCTCGGATGATCCCCCGCACGGGTGAACCTGACCGACCGGCGGGTGATCGCCACCGACCGACAGGTGAGAGGGGCCGGCGGTGAGGGCCACCGTCCGCCGGTGCGGCGCCCGACAGTTGGTCGGACGCCACTCTCAGGGCAGCGGGACCAGCCCCGTCTGGTAGGCGATGACGACCGCCTGTGTCCGGTCGCGCGCCCCGAGCTTGCCCAGGAGCCGCGATATGTGCGTCCGCACGGTCTCGACGCCGAGGTAGAGGTTGGTCGCGATCTCGGCGTTGGAGTGGCCCTGTGCAAGCAGGGTGAGGACCTCGAGCTCGCGGTCGGTCAGCGCCGGGCCCTCGTAGCTGGTCGGCCGCGCGTGCTGCCGCGCGAGGTCACGGACCGCCTCGGGAAAGACCAGGTGCTCACCGGCGGCCACGGTCCGGACGGCAGTGATCAGCGCCTCCGGGCTCGACCGCTTCAGCACGAAGCCCGAGGCCCCGGCTCGCAGTGCGTCGAACACGTAGCTGTCCGAGTCAAACGTGGTGATGACAAGCACGCGCGGCGAAGGGTCGAGAGCCAGCACTCGTTCGGTCGCGCGAATCCCGTCGATGCCGGGCATGCGCACGTCCATGCAGAGGACGTCAGGGGTGTGCCGCCGCGCCAGCCCGACGGCCTCCGCGCCGTCCTCACCCTCCGCGACGACAGTGATCCCGGGTTCGGACTCCAAGATGCCGCGAAGCCCGCTTCGCACCAGGGGTTCGTCGTCGACGATCACGACCGAGATCGGTTGGTCAGGCACGTCCGACTCCTCCTGTGGGGAGTTCTACCCGCAGCCTCCACCAGCCGCGGTCTGTCGCATCGTGCGTGAGGGCACCCTCGGGCTCAGCCGTCATCGTCCCGTCCAGCATGTCCACCTGCTCGCCGAGCCCGTCCAGCCCCCGCCCGCCGCCCGAACGTGGGGCCGTGTCCACCTTGCCTTCCGGAGGCATCGGCATCGCGTTGCGCACGTCGATGGTGAGCGCGTCCCTCTCGCTCCGAACTGTGAGCGACACCGACGCGTTGTCCGCACCATGCTTGGCCGCGTTGGTTAGTGCTTCTGCCACGATCCGGTAGGCAGCGCAGCTGATGACCGACGGCACGCCCGCGATCTGCTCCCGGGCCAGCAGATCCGCGTCCAGTCGCATACCGCGGTCGCGGTGCTCGCTGACCAGGTCCCCAAGACGGTGCAGGTCCCGGTGGCCCACCCGTTGGGCTCGTGGGACCGGCGCGCGCTGGGTGACCGCCTCGTCACCCGCTGTCGCTGACGGCTTCGTAGCCTCTCCCCGGAGCACCGCCAGCGCGTCGTCGAGCTCCTGCACCGCTCGACCCGACAGCTCCTCGATCGCGCGGAGGCTGCTGACCACCGCGTCCGGGTCCCCGCCACCGGTCATCGCGCGCCGACCAGCGCCAGCGTGTAGCGAGATGGCACTGAGCGAGTGGCCCACGCCGTCGTGGAGGTCCCGAGAGAGCCGCACCGTGGCCTGCTCCCGCTCGAGCCGCTGCTCTGCCATCCGCAGACGGTCCTCCCCCACCGGCCCGAGCAGACTCGGTGCGGACGCCGCGGCGGCGAGTCCGAGGCCCGCGATGACCGCGCCCGCAACCCCGACGACGCCCATGGTGGTCAGCACCGCCAGGGCCCAGCCTCCCAGGGTGGTCGGCGCCCGAAGGGTCCAGCCCGGTATCTCGATCGGCCCGCCATCCAGGAGCCACACCAGCAGGCCGGCGATCGGCAGGCCAGCGGCAACGATGAGGAGACCGGTCAGGGCACCGGTCAGCTGGTGGATCAGGGTCCAGAGTGCGGTGCGCCACCGATGCGCCCAGCGCATCGGCTCCGGGGCCGTCACACTCTCCGGTCTCAGGCCCAGGAGCGCCTGGGCGCCGGCCACCTGCACCTCACGCACGCCAGGTAGCAGGCCCACGCCTACCAGGAGGACAACCAGCAGAGCGACGAAGGTGCTGACAACGACGTCCTCGCGCACCGGCGCGATGAGCGCACTCGCCAGGATGGCCAGGGCAGCAGCGACGGCTCCTCCGGCCAGCAGAAAGACCGTGCGGCGCACCCAGAGCCTGGGGGTCCGCACGGTCTGCTGCACGCTCACCGCAGCGCCAGAACCATCGGTGTCAGACGCGCTTCTTGACCACGTTGGTCTTGGCGACCTTGTCGTTCAGCGACTGCTTGTTCTTGTCCCACAGCGGCCAGAGCCCGTTGACGAGCTGAAAGATGCTGGCCACGAAGGACAGCGCCTGCACGCCTGACAGCAAGCTCGGCCCCTGCCAGACCAGACCTCGGATGCCGGCAGTCGACCACGACAACGGCCCCGGCTGATCGCGCAGCCGGACACGCAAGCCGGTGGCCAGCTTGCCGACGGTTGCGCCGAAGAATTTGAGCATCAGGACCTCGTAGGCCAGAGACATGACCGCGACGGTGACGCTGACCCGGATGAGGCTGTCGTTCAGCTCCGCCGGGAGCGCCATGGGAGGTTCTCCGCCAGCCTCGATCGCGTCCCCCACCTCCGCGAACCAGTTCCCCAGCTGGCTCATGAAGTCAGGCGCAACCACTGCGAGCGCAATGGCGCCGAAGACGAAGCCGCTCAGGAGGCCGTCGATGATCCGGGCCAGCAGTCGCATCCCCCACCCCGCCAAGGGCTGGCCGTCGGGCGTCGTCGGGCGCCCCATCGTGCCGGTGTAGCCGCCGCCGGGCATCGGCTGGCCCCAGCCGCCGGCCTGCTGGCCGTACTGGTACTGCCCCTGCGGCGCGCCATACTGGCCAGGCTGTTGGCCGCCGTACTGCCCAGGCTGCTGGCCGCCATACTGCCCGGGTTGCTGTCCCGGTGCGGCGTACTGGCCCTGCTGTCCGCCCTCGCCCTGGCCTTGCTGTCCGTACTGTCCCTGCTGGCCGGCCCGGTCCAGTCCCGGCTTCTGCCGCGGGCTGGTGTGCTCGGTCCACATGACGCCGTCCCAGTAGCGCAGCAGGTTGCTGTCCTGCGGGTCGTCGTACCAGCCTGCATCGCGTGTGTCCATGCCCCTAGCCTGCCATGAAGGGGGTCGTTGGCTGGATAACGGCGAGCCCGATCCGGAGCCGAGCTCCTGATCTGAGCCGCTTCTAGGAGAGCCGGCCCCCAGGAGGCGGTGTGCGGCGGCGGGCGTCGCGACGGTCGGTGATGACGACCGACACTACGAGCACCAGACCACCGATCGCTGCGAGCAGGAAGAAGACCATCGCCACCGCCGGGTACCCCAGCAGCGTCACGCTGCTCTCGATCCTCATGGTGAGGGCAGCGCCGATGATGATGGCCGACAGGACCAGACCCACCACCAGTCGGGTCATCAGGTGCTGCGCCACACGGAGCATGCGCTCCTCGTCGAAGGCATTGACGCGCACGGTCAGCTCCCCGTCGCCCAGTGCGTCGAGCAGCCGGTTGGCCCGTCGAGGAAGCTGAGCGGCGAAGTCCTTGGCCTCGATCGCTGCAGCCATGATCGAGCCAGGGCTCGTGCTGAGCCCTCCGCGCATGATCTGGTCGATGTTGGCCCGCACCGCAGCAGAGGGCGAGAACGTGGGGTCCAAGTGCGTGGTGGCCTGGTCAAGGTTGAGGAGCGCCTTGCCGATCATCGCCATCTCGGGCGGCGGCCGGAGCCCGTGGGCCCCGGAGACCCGTGACAGCTCGACCATGATGCCGCCGGTGTTGAGGTCACCGCCGGCAGCGACAGCGTTCGACACCAGGTGGCTGACGTCGTCGCGGAACCGTGCCGGGTCGTGGTCCTCGAGGGGATGGCCCATCTCGGCCAGCACCCGAGCCGCTTCCTCTCCGTCACCGTCGGAGATGGCCAGCAACAGCTTGACCACGTGGTTCTGCACCCGGCGCGGAACCGTCGCCACCATGCCGAGGTCGATGAGCGCCAGCCGGCCGTCGTCAGCAAGGATCATGTTGCCGGGGTGGGGATCGGCATGCAGGACGCCCTCGTCCAGGATCATCCGTAGGTAGGCGCGGATGAGCTCCTCGCTGATGACCTTGCCGTCCACCGACAGCATCGCGACGTCGCCGATGTCGGTGACCTTGCGGCCCGGGACACGCTCCATCGTCAGGACGCGGTCGGTGGTGTAGTCGTCCAGCGGCTGCGGCACGAACAGGTGGTCATACTCGTCCATCAGCTCGGCGAAGGCATGCAGGTTGCGGGCCTCCTGGAGGTAGTGGAGCTCACCGTTCAACGACCGGCGGAACTGCTCCAGCAGGTCCCGTGCCCCGAAGCGGCGCCCGAGGTCGGTGTGCCGGTCGGCCGTCGCGGCAATCCGTGCCAGGACCTCCATGTCGCGTGCGACTGTCTCGCGGACACCGGGTCGTTGGACCTTCACCACCACATCCTTGCCGCTGCGCGTGCGCGCTCGGTGGACCTGACCGAGTGAGGCAGCAGCGAAGGGCTCCCGCTCGAAGTCCTCGAACAGGTGCCGCAGCTGGGCTCCGAGCTCCTCCTCGACGATAGCGACGGCATCTTCACCGTCGAAGGGCTCCACGTCGTCCTGCAGACGGGACAGCGCCTCGGTGTATGCCGGCGGGAGCAGATCGTGGCGCGTCGAGAGCAGCTGACCGAGCTTTATCCAGGTGGGGCCCATCCGCTCGAGATCAGCGGCGAATGACTCAGCGGTCGCCTGGTCCCCGGTCGCGGACGTGCTGGCGTCGACCTCACCCAGGCCGCTGGCGGTCACCAGGTCGGAGCGGCCGTAGCGCACGAGCAGCCGGACGAGGTCGGTATAGCGACTCAACGAGCCGTTTGACCCAGAACTCACGCAGGCCTCCAATATCGTGCCGTCCCCGCCGGCCCGGCAGTTGTCCGGCGGACTCGCGCAACCCTACCTGTGGGAATCTGCGGCACACCCACGTACTCGAACCACGTCAGCCGGCTATCGGCGACCGACGAACCACCGTCGTATGGTGTCGATCCGTGCTGTGACCTGGTCGCTGCTGGCCGTGGCCAGCTCCGGGCCGCCGCAGCTGCGGCGGAGATCGGCATGGATGACGGCATGGGGCTGGCCGGACTTGGCGGCATACGCCGCGACCAGCTTGTTGAGTTCCTTGCGGTGATCGGCAAGCGCGCGGTGAGCGGACACCTGCTCCGCCGCCTTCCGCCCGCCTCCGTTGCGGACCTGCTTCTGCTGGCGGTCGCGCAGCACATGGGCCACCTGGTCGGGCTCGAGCAGCCCCGGCAGCCCGAGGTAGTCATCCTCCTCCTGGCTCCCCGGGACCGCGCCCAGCCCGAACTGCTCGGCATCGAAGAGCACGTGGTCGAACAGTGCGTCGGACTCCAGCGCCTCGAAGCTACCCTCTGTGTCCAGCGCCTGCTCCGCGGCGTTGGCCTGGGCCAGGAGGTTCTCCTCGGGGCTCCAGTCCGGCTCCTCGGTCCTCTTCTTGTTGAGCGCATGGTCCCGCTGCAGCTCCATCGAGCCGGCGTGCTGCAGAATCGCCTGGACGCTGGGCAGGAAGACTGACGCGGTCTCACCACGGCGTCGTGCCCGCACGAAACGACCGATGGCCTGCGCGAAGTAGAGCGGCGTCGCCGTGGATGTCGCGTAGACGCCGACAGCCAGCCGGGGAACGTCGACCCCCTCGGAGACCATCCGCACGGCGACCATCCACCGAGACTCGCCCTCCGCGAACTCCTCGATCCTGGCCGACGCGCCGGTGTCGTCGGAGAGCACCACGGTGGGCTTCTCGCCCGTCAGCACCGTGAGCTGCCGTGCGTAGGCGCGGGCAGAGCGTTGGTCGCTGGCGATCACCAGTCCCCCGGCGTCAGGCACGCCTCGCCGCACCTCGGTGAGGCGCTTGTCGGCTGCCGACAGGACGGTAGGAATCCATTCGCCGGAGGGGTCCAGGGCGGTGCGCCAGGCCTGCTTGGACAAGTCCTTGGTGAGCGGCTCGCCGAGCTGGGCCGAGATCTCGTCACCCGCTCTGGTCCGCCAGCGCATGCTGCCGCCGTAGGCCATGAAGAGCACCGGCCGAACGACACCGTCCCGAAGCGCTTCGGCATATCCGTAGGTGTAGTCGGCCTCGGAGCGGAGCACGCCCTCGTCATCCATGGCATAGCGCACGAACGGGATGGCTGCCGTGTCGGAACGGAACGGAGTGCCGGTCAGCGACAGACGACGAGTTGCGGGCTCGAAGGCGTCGCGGATCGCTTCGCCCCAGCTGAGGGCGTCACCTCCGTGGTGGATCTCATCGAGGATGACGAGGGTCCTCGCTGCCTCGGTCCGGGCGCGGTGCAGCAGTGGCTTGCTGGCGACACCGGCATAGGTGACGGCCACACCGCGGAAGTCGCCCCCGTGACGCCCCTGCGCGTTGGCGAAGCGAGGATCAATGGCAATTCCTACTCGCGCGGCGGCATCAGCCCACTGCGTCTTGAGGTGCTCGGTGGGGGCCACGATGGTCACCCGGTCGATGACCCCAGCGTTGAGAAGCTCAGTCGCAACCTTCAGCGCAAAGGTCGTCTTGCCCGCGCCCGGCGTCGCGACGGCCAAGAAGTCGCGCGGCTGCTCGGCGAGGTAGCGGTTGAGGGCCTGCTGCTGCCAGGCGCGGAGCTTGCCGGCGGTTCCCCAAGCAGCCCGTTCGGGGTAGGCGGGCGACAGGTGTGAAGCAGCTGAGGTGGACATCGGCATGCAGGATACGAAATCTGTGAGACCGACATGCCCGGACCGTCATTTTGGAGCCCGCGGACGCGAGCCGTGTTATGCGGGCGCGGCTCCTCGCCCGCCGTCCTATCGGTTCGCTTACTCGCCGCCGTCCAATGGGTACGGCTACTCGCCGCCGTCCTGGGGAGCGCGGAGACCTTCGTAGATCTCTTTGCACGTGGGGCACACCGGGAACCTGTTGGGGTCACGACCGGGAACCCACACCTTGCCGCACAGCGCCACCACCGGATCCCCGGAAAGTGCGCTCTCCATGATCTTCTCCTTGCGCACGTAGTGCGCGAAGCGCTCGTGATCACCGGGCTCGCTCAACTGGTGGTCGGTGCGGGTGTCCTCCCGCTCCAGGACCGCGGTCTGCGTGGACGGCTCGCTCGGCGCCTCAGGCGCGTCAAGCGGCTCCTGCGACATGCTCAGCGACATGACGTCACTGTACTGCGCACCCCGCCGTCGTTCCGTGTCCGGTGAGTCCGGGGCGTGGTTGTGGGCCCGGCCGGTGTGGTCGGGCTGCGGGGCGTGGTGGTCACAGGTTCCAGGTGACGACCGAGCCGTGGATGGTGGCGTGCAGGTCCTTGTCGTGGACCAGGGTGTGGTGCCCGGTGTCCAGGGACCTGCCCGGTCCCGGTGACCGCCGCACCACAGGGCCGGCCGGTGGCCGGGGTCCGCCGCCACGGTGACCCATCACCGAAGCCCGCGCCGTCGAGGGGGCCGCGCCGGGGTTCCCCAGCCCACCGCGCAACAACCTCCGCACCCAGACCCGGCATCGACCACCAGCCCCCAGATCCAGGCGCGCACGTCCCGCCTCCCCCGACCACCACCCCGGCGCCCCAACTGCTCATGGAAAGCACCCAACCACCCGCACCGACAGAGGCCGTGACCGTCAGTTCTGCTCCGGATCGCTCGTGTAGTTGGCGAGCAGTGAGAGCGAGTTGCGCTGACGCACGAGCACGTCGCGCCAAAGGTCCGTAGAGGCATGAAATGGGTCGCGAGGCTCCCGCTCGACGACGTACCAGGCGCCGTCGATCAGTTCCCCCTCCAGCTGTCCTGCGGTCCACCCGGAGTAGCCGACGAAGATGCGCAGTCCGGCGAGCTCAGGGACGACGACTGGCGGCGGCACGTCGAGGTCCACGAGCGCCAGCCCGCCAAACAGCATCGAGACGCCGAGTGTCTCGGTCTGTGCCGCCTCCCCGCCGGGGACGCTGACCAGGCCCATCGCGGTCTGCATCGACACGGGCCCACCCTGGAACAACACTCCTGGATCGGTCACGTGCGGCTGCCACTCGGGCAGCACCGCCGACACCTCAGCCTCCAACGGCTTGTTGAGCGTGATCCCCATCGCGCCATCCTCATCGTGATGCAGCAGCAGCACGACCGACCGGCTGAAGAAGTCGCCGGTCATTGGCGTGGCCACCAGCAGCTTGCCGGTCAGGTAGCCGGGCTCCTCCTCGTCGTCCATCAGGCCGCATCCCGAACGGCACCCGGCAGCGAGCCGACGCGGGGCGACGTCATGACCAGCCAGACCAAGGCCAGAGCGAGCGCGATGCCGACAAGGTTGGCGACCAGGTCCCACGGGTCGGGGACGCGGGTGGAGGTGAACAGTGCCTGGAGCGGCTCACTGACCATGGCGTGTCCGATCACGCCGAGCACCGCCAGGCGCGACCGGAGCAGGAGTGCCAACCCGAAGGGCACCCCGAAGAGCAGCGCGTGCCCCACCTTGTCCTGCCCCGGGAAGAACGGCTCGCCAGGCCCGGGCACCATCACGTACAGGACCCAGACCTGCCCGGCGAACAGGGCGAGGAGCAGGAGCCAACCAAGCCCCCGCCATACGCCCTGCCCCGGCTCAGGATCTCTTGTCTTCACGCTCTCGCGCAGCCTTCTCGACAGCCTGGGCCACCGCCTTGCTGACCCGTGGGTTGAACACGCTAGGGATGATGTAGGTCGGGTTGCGCTCGTCATCGCCGACGACGTCGGACAGAGCCATCGCGGCGGCGAGCAGCATCTCGTCGCTGATGTGGTCGGTCTGCGCGTCGATCAGACCGCGGAAGACTCCAGGAAAGACCAGCACGTTGTTGATCTGGTTGGCAAAGTCGCTGCGGCCGGTCGCGACGACGGTCGCGTGCTGCGCCGCCTCCCCGGGGTCCACCTCTGGCTGCGGGTTCGCCATCGCAAAGACGATCGCGTCATCCGCCATGGTGGCGATGTCGTCGCCGGTGAGGATGCCGCCGGCCGAGACACCGATGAACACGTCCGCGCCGGGGAGTGCCTCCTGCACGGTGCCCCGCAGGCCCGCGCGGTTGGTCTGGGAGGCGATCCAAGCCATGTTGGCGTTGTCTCCCCTGGCGATGTCCGTCCGCTCGGGGTGCAGGACCCCGTGAACGTCGGAGACCACAACGTCCGTCGCCCCAGCGAGCAGCAGCAACCGCAGGATCGCGGTTCCGGCGGCACCGGCACCGGACAGGACGACGCGCACGTCGGCCAACTCCTTGTTGACCACCCGCAGGGCATTGCGCAGGGCCGCGAGGACCACGATGGCGGTCCCGTGCTGGTCGTCATGGAAGACCGGGATGTCCAGCTCCTCGCGCAATCGGCGCTCGATGTAGAAACAGCGCGGCGCGGAGATGTCCTCAAGGTTGATCCCCGCGAAGCCGGGAGAGATCGCCTTGACGATGCGGACGATCTCGTCGGCGTCCTTGGTGTCGAGCACGATCGGGAATGCGTCTACCTCGGCAAACCGCTTGAACAGCGCGGCCTTGCCCTCCATGACGGGCATCGCCGCAAGTGGTCCGATGTCGCCCATCCCCAGCACCGCCGTGCCGTCGGTGACCACAGCCACCGTGTTGCGCTTGATGGTCAGCCGGCGGGCGTCCTCGGGGTTGTCGACGATCGCCTGACAGACCCGGGCTACGCCGGGGGTGTAGACCATGGACAGGTCGTCGCGGTTGCGGATCGGCTGCTTGGACTCGATGCTGAGCTTGCCGCCCAGGTGCATCAGGAACGTGCGATCGGAGACCTTGCCGATCTCCACTCCGCGGACCTGACGCATCGCCTCCACGATCTGGGTCGCGTGCTCCCCGCCCCAGGTAGCGATGGTCATGTCCGTACGAAGCCGCTCGGCGCCCGACTCCGCGATGTCGACGGCAGTCACCATCCCTCCCTCCTTCTCGACTGCCGCGCTGAGCTCGCTGACCGCAGTGGCGCGCGCGGGCAGTTCGAGGCGGACAGTGATCGAGTTGGAGACAGACGGAGCAAATCCCATGGCGGCCATTGTTCCAGCATCCAGATCCGGATGGGTCCACGGCGCGCGTGTGAGCCACCTCGCGGTGGGAATCACCGGCCCAGGCGTTGTGTTGACCCCCGCATGAGCACTGTGGAACTGACCCGCGAGAACCTTGACCAGACCCTCTCCGACAACGAGATCGTGCTGATCGACTGGTGGGCCGCGTGGTGCGGTCCGTGCCGTGCGTTCGCACCGGTCTACGAGCAGGCCGCGGAGAAGCACTCCGACGTGGTCTTCGGCAAGATCGACACGGAGGCGCAGCAGGAGCTGGCTGCCGGTGCCCAGATCACCTCCATCCCGACGGTGATGGGCTTCCGTGACGGCATCCTCCTCTTCGCCCAGCCGGGCGTGCTGCCCGCCGCCGGCCTGGAATCACTGATCGAGCAGCTGAAGGGGCTCGACATGGAGGAGGTTCGGGGCAAGCTCGCAGCCGCCGAGGCCGAGATGGCCTCGGACGCTCCCCAAGGCTGACCGGCCACCACGCGACGGCACGAGGCCGAAGACTCCAAGGTCCCCCGCGACGGGGTTAGTCGCGGATCGTTGTGCTGCACCACGTCCATCAATGAGTCGCGCATCGCGATTGGCGGCCAGCACCTCGCCGCACTGACCAGCGACAACAGGCGTTGACCCTGTGTGCATCGACGCGCCCGCACCGCTCAGGAAATCCTCCTCAGAGGGTGAGCCGGGGCGGCAGTCCTGCTCCTACGATGAGCGGAGGCAGTTGACTCGTCGATGATCGGAGCGAGAGATGGACACCGTGGTTGGTGCCGTGGAACTGGTGGTCGTGGCCTTCCCGGGTAGCAAGTTCAAAGGCGAGATCCTCCCCGCCATTGCTGAGCTGGTTGACGGTGGCGTGGTGTCCATCCTCGATGTCGCACTGGTCACCAAGGACGGCGCCGGCACAAGTCTTACGGTCGAGCTGGCGGACCTCGCCGAGGAACTCAGGGGTGCTTTCGCTGCGCTGGATGGCGAGGTCAGCGGAATCCTGAGTGCCGAGGACCTCAGCCTCGTGGCCGAGGGCCTGGACCCCGACAGCACCGCTGCCGTGATCGTCTGGGAAAACACCTGGGCCCGCAACCTTGTGGGCGCCATCCAGCGTGCGGGAGGCTTCCTTGTGGCACACGATCGTCTCGACGCCGCGATGGCGGCCGAGGCCATCGCATCCCTCGAGACGGCGAAGGGGTAGGACATGTTGATTCGGAGACCAGTCAGGGTAGGTCCCGGCCTGATCGGTACGGCTGCACGAACGGCCGTCATCGCTGGCACAGCGACCGCTGTGAGCGGAAATGTCGCACGTCGCCAGCAAGCACGCGCTTCGCAGGCGCAAGAGGCCCGGGCGTATGGGACTCAGCAGGTTGCCTCCGCCACAGCGCAGTCCTCAGAGCGGGCTCAGGGGGCCGCTCCTCCGACAACGGCAGCACCTGGCCAGGACGTCATCGCTCAACTTGAGCGCCTCGCCGTCCTGAAGAGCCAGGGAATCCTGACGGAAGCAGAGTTCAAGGCGCAGAAGGCCCGCATCCTCGGGTCCTGACGTGAACAACGGCCGTCGGCCTGCACCCACGCGTGCTGGGCACGCCACTGGACAGCGGTCTCTGCGCGCCTGGCAACGCCAAGGGGGCGAACCCACCCTGTTGGAGGCGCTCCAGCACCGGCGCCGTCTGCGCACGGGCATCGTCCAGGCGCTCTACCTTCTGGCCGGGGTCGCGCTCGGAGGCTTGTTGCCGTCGGTGGCTGCGGGGCCGACCATCGAATCCGCCACGGTCGCGCCGATGCTCTTCGGCGCAGCTGGAGGCTTCATCTCCTTCATCGCTCTCGTGTTCTCGTTGTTGTTCCTCGTGGTCCAGTACGGCAACACGTCCGTGAGTCCACGTCTGACCATCTTTCGGGACGATCCGATCGTCTGGCACACCTTCGGGTTCTTCACGGCCGTGTTCGCGTACTGCCTCGTTGGTGGGATGACTACGGACGCTGCCGGCGACGAGGTGACCATCCTGGTGCCGGTCATCGGCATCGTGCTCCTCATGGCATCGCTCGCGATGTCGCGGGCCATCCAGTTACGTGCGCTGCGGCTGTTGCAGTTCAACGCGATCATGGAGGAGGTCAGAGCCCGCGGCCAGGAAGTCCTCACCTTGCTCTA
>DATGRS010000141.1:0-32733 GCA_035303365.1 Ornithinicoccus sp. | reverse complement strand
CCAGCCGCCATACCGGTAGTAGACGACGCCGACGAGGGAGCCGCTCAGCTGCCCGGCCGTGAAGAGGAACGCCAGCCCGACGAAATACGTGAGCACCCCGTCGTGGAAGACGCCCAGGACGTTGCCGGCGAAGGTGTCCGCGTGCAGCCAACCGAGCGCGTCGTAGATGCGCTCCTCGACGAGCAGGGCAGCGGTCGCCATGAGCGCACTGCCGACGCCGACGGTGACGTTGGCCGCCAGCGCCGCGCCGCTGAAGGACCGGCGGGTCATCCCGTTGGCCACGTGAATCGGCAGGTAGGTGGTCGCCACGATGATCGCGAGGCTGAACGGGAACCAGAGGGCTCCGTGGAACGTGAAACTCACGCCGGAGACCTCTACCGCGACGTTCCTACTGACGATGAACAGGACGATCGCCACGACCGGCAAGGCGATGGCCCAGAACCAGATGAAGACCATCGAGCCGTAGGCGCGGGCCAGGTGGCGGTAGACGCGGAGCCACTGCGGTGCACGGGTTGGTGTGTCGGATGCGGCCACGGCGCTCATGAACCCTCCCTCGGTTCGTCGTTGGTGAGATGGATGAACAGGTCCTGGAGGGGCACGGAGCCGACCTGGATCCCGTCGGCCTGCGCGGACCGCAGCGACTCCTCGTCCAGGTCGCCGAACACGGTGACCTGCCGGGTGGGCCCGAGGTCGCGCAGGCCGACCACGGTCTGGCCGTCGGCGTGCTGGTCCACCAGCGCGCTGGGGCCGGTGAGGGTGGCCCCACGCGTGCGTAGGGCGTCAGCCTCATCCGCAAGCAGCACGTTGCCGTCATGGAGGATCGTCACGGTCTCCAGCAGGTGCTCGACCTCGCTGATCAGGTGGCTGGACAGGATGATCGTCCGCGGGTGCTCGACGAAGTCCTTGAGGAGCTCGTCGTAGAAGCGCTGCCTGGACGGAGCGTCCATCCCGAGGTGCACCTCGTCGAACATCGTCAACGGTGCCCGGCTGGCGAGCCCCGCGATGGCACCGAACGCGGAGGCCTGGCCGCGGGAAAGGGTCTGTGCCCGCTTCCGGGGGTCGAGTCGGAACGCCTCCAGCAGCGACTCGGCGTAGTCGAGGTCGAACGTGGGCCGAGCCAGCTGCAGGTAGCGCAGGTTGGAGCTCAGCCGGCGGTCGGGGATGAAGTCACCGCTCTCCCGGATGAGGCAGATGTGCTCCATGAGCCGCTCGTTCTCGAACGGATCCTGGCCGCCAATCAGGATGGTTCCCGCACTGGCTGGCCGGAGGGCCGCAAGCCCGGACAGCAACGTGGTCTTCCCGGCGGCGTTCCGGCCGAGGAGCCCGTGGATCCGGTCCGGGGCCAGGTCCAGCGAGATGCTGTGAAGTGCCGGCGTCCGGCCGTAGCTCATGCCCAGGCCCTCGGTCCGGACCGGGTAGCCGTTCATGGTCTCTCCTTGGTGGTCTGCTCGAGGTCTCCCTGCGAGGCGAGGTAGGCCGTGAGGTCCTCAGTGCTCAGTCCCAGCAGGGCTGCCTCCCGGATCACCGGGTCCATCCGCTCGGTGAAGAAGGCCGCCCTCCGGGTCGCGCGGAGGCGTGCCGCCGCTCCCGGCGCGACGAACATGCCGACCCCGCGGCGCTTGTAGAGGACGCCCTCGTCCACTAGCTCGGCGAAGGCCTTGGCCGCCGTCGCGGGGTTGATCCGGTAGGTGGTGGCGTACTGCGTGGTCGACATGACCTGGTCCTCCTCGGCGAGGGCGCCCGAGAGGATCTCGCCGCGGATCGCCTCGGCGATCTGGTGGTAGATCGGCTCCCGGCCCTCAAACATGGCCTCTCCTCATCGGTTCATTACTAGACTAGTGAACCATAGTGCTTCGTCTCGTCGCAAGGCCATTTCCATCGCCGAAGTTCGGTGACCAGACGCTGAGGCTGAGAGACTGGGGGTATGCCGTCAGCACAGCCAGTGGGTGAACCCGTGCCCGCGGACGGTCGGCTCCCGGAGCGGGCTCTGGCGGGGTTGTCAGAGGAGCCCCTAGGGGTCTATGTCCACGTCCCTTTCTGCCGGGTGCGGTGCGGCTACTGCGACTTCAACACCTACACGGTTCCGGAGCTGGGTGGGCACGGCGCGACGGTCGACACCTACGCGGAGGCTGCCCTGGCGGAGCTCGCCCTCGCCGGTCGGGTGCTGTCCACCTCGGAGGAGGCCAGTCGCGTCGGCACAGCCGGAGTCCCTGCGATCTCGACGGTGTTCGTCGGCGGCGGCACCCCGACCATGCTCCCTCCGGCCGACCTGGTGAGGGTGCTTCACGGCATACGGGATCAGTTCGGCCTGGTCGATGGCGCGGAGGTCACCACCGAGGCCAACCCCGACACGATCACCCCGGCGGTGGCCGACCAGCTGGCCGCCGGCGGGTTCACGCGGGTCAGCCTCGGGATGCAGTCTTCCGTGCCGCACGTGCTGGCCACCCTGGAGCGGACTCATGACCCGGACAACGTGAGCGCTGCCGTCGCAGCGGTGCGCGCGGCGGGGATGCAGGTCAGCCTCGACCTGATCTATGGCACGCCGGGGGAGTCCCTGGCAGACTGGCGGGCGAGCCTCGAGGCGGTCACCGACCTGGGGCCCGATCACGTGTCGGCCTACGCGCTGGTCGTCGAGGAGGGCACCAAGCTGGCGGCCCAGGTGCGCCGCGGCCTGGTGACGATGCCGGATGACGACGACGAGGCGGACAAGTACGAGCTGGCCGAGGAGATTCTGGGCAGGGCCGGTTACGGCTGGTACGAGATCAGCAACTGGGCCCTGACTCCCGACAGGCGGTGCACCCACAACATCAACTACTGGCGCGGGGCGAACTGGTGGGGCATCGGCCCTGGCGCCCACAGCCATGTCGGAGGGGTCCGGTGGTGGAATGTCAAGCACCCGGCGCCGTATGCCGACCGCGTCGCCTCCGGGATCTCACCCGGCGCGGGTCGTGAGGTGCTCACCTCCGTGCAGCGGAACGACGAGGAGGTGCTCCTCGGGGTGCGGCTGGTCGAGGGGCTCGACCTGGACCTGGTGGGCAGGGAGGGCCGGTCCGCGGTTGCGGGACTCATCGCTGACGGACTGGTGGACGGCCCGTCCGCGCTCGCGGGCCGGGCCGTCCTCACGCTGCGCGGCCGGCTGCTGGCGGACACGGTGGTCCACCGGCTGCTGGCCGGGTGACCCAGTCCTCAGCTGAGGACGCGGATCTGGAACGGGTAGGTGTAGACCTCGCCCCTCGAGGCCAGCCATGCGCCGCGGAGGTGGGCGTAGATCGCGACCGGCCAGACGATGACCCAGATGATGATCGCCAGCGGGATCAGGACCACCGTGAACAGGCAGATCCACGCGACGATGTTCATCAGCCAGAACGACAGGTTGAAGTTGAAGGCACCTGCCGAGGCAGTCCGGACCGCCTGGCTGTCCTCCTTGCGCAGCATCCAGACGACCAGCGGACCGAGGAAGCTCAGCCAGCCGAGGCTGAAGATCGCGGCCAGGGGCGCGGACAGGTGCGCCAGCAGCATCCAGGTGCGCTCATCGCCCGCAGCGAGTTGCGGACCCTGCGGCGCACCGCTCTGCACGGGCTGACCCTGCCAGCCGCCTGGCTGCTGCTGACCCTGCCACCCGCCTGGCTGCTGCTGACCCTGCCAACCGCCCTGCGGCGGTGGGCCGGACTGGCCGTCATACGGCTGGGGCTGCTGCGGGTCGCCCGACGGTCGCGGCGGAGGCTGCCCGGGCTGCCACTGCGGGGGTTGGTCGGTCATCTCAATCCTCCTGTGGGACGGTGACGAAGTCGATCAGTTCCTCCACACTGGCCAGCAGCGTGGGTTCGAGGTCACTGTAGGAACGCACGGAAGCCAGGATTTGCTTCCAGCCTCGCGCAACATCGGCCTGGCTGCAATGAGGCCAGCCCAGCTCGGCGAGCACGGACTCCTTCCAGGGTCGGCCCCGAGCGATGACCGGCCAGGCCTCCAGGCCCAACCTGGCAGGGCGCACGGACTGCCAGACATCGACGTAGGGGTGTCCGAGGATGCGCACCCACCTCGCCTGCGGCAGCTGTTGGGCGGCCCGGACGATCCGGTCCTCCTTGGTGCCGGGCACGAGATGGTCGACCAGCACGCCCATCCGGCGGTCTCTGCTCGGGGCGAAGTCCCGGATCACCGCGGACAGGTCGTCCACGCCCTCGAGCAGCTCCACCACGACCCCCTCCACCCGCAAATCGTCGCCCCAGATCTTCTCGACGAGCTCGGCGTCGTGTCGCCCCTCGACGAAGATTCGGGAACCCGCGGCCACCCTGGCGGGGGAGTGCGCCACGGAGCGGGAGCCACTAGCGGTGCGCGACGCCCTGGCCCTGGCCTGCGCGAGTGCCTGCTCGGTGGCCGCGGTCGGGACGGTGAGCACGACGGGCCTGCCCTCCAGGAGGAAGCCGGGCCCGAGCGGGAACCCCCGCCTGCGGCCGTTGCGGTCCTCCAGATGGACGACCTGCATGCCGCCGGCCTTCTCCACGTGCACGACCGCACCGACATACCCGGTCTGCACGTCCTCCACGACCAGCCCCCGCTCGGCCTCCGTCGGGACGGCTCGCCCGCCGCGCGGTGCGCGCCAGTCGCCGGACAGGACGTCGGTGCCGTATCGGTCGCTCACCGCACCAGGGTAGGGAGGACGGCTGCGCGTGTGCCGCCGACGCACCGAGCACGGCTCGAGAAGCGGCCTCACGGACGACCGTTGGTGGCCCGACAACCGTCGTCCTCCGCGTGGGCCAGAGCACACTCCTGAGCGCATCCGAGCGCGACACGCCGTGGCCGCGCGAAGTTTTCAAGGTTTTTCTCAGCAACCCCTTGCTTTCCTCGCCAAAGGGGGCTAGAACTAACCCTACGCATCTCGGAAACGAGAAGCTGACCGCAAGGCACGGTCGCGGATTCGCGATCCAGGTTCGTCCTGGTGACAACCACCTGTGATGAGGTGGCGCGAGCCAATCGACTACCTTGTTGGTCGTTCGGACGTCACTCCGGGCACACCGTGGGCCCCTCGCAAACTCATACTTTGCGAGGGGCCCACACCTCACAGTGACGGCTCTGGACAAGCCGGGATCCCTGCAGGCTCATACCAGGCAGGGCGACCACATCATTTGTAGCGGCTGCCCCGGCCTCGGGGCGAACCCCGGCCGCGGCGTGTCGCAAATCTCACAGGGCAACCCGCGGCGAGCGACTGCGGTCCCCCAGTGCGCACGAGGCGCTCCGAAACCACACGACGACGTAGACTGGCACTCGGCTTAAGAGAGTGCCAGACAACACGTGGTGCAGGAGGTGACCCACCATGAGCAGCGACGAGAGACGGTTGCAGGTCCTTCGAGCGATCGTCCAGGACTACGTGCGGACCTCGGAACCGGTGGGTTCGAAGGCGCTGCTGGAGAGGCACCGGCTGGGCGTGTCGGCCGCCACGGTCCGCAACGACATGTCCCAGCTCGAGGAGGAGGGGCTGATCGCCGCGCCCCACACGAGCGCCGGACGGATCCCGACCGACGCCGGGTATCGCCTGTTCGTCGACCGCCTGGCCGCGATCAAGCCGATGACCAAGGCGGAGCGCAAGGCGATCCAGGAGTTCCTCGCCGGGGCCGTGGACCTCGACGACGTGGTGGACCGGTCGGTGCGCCTCCTCGCGTCGCTCACCAACCAGGTCGCCGTCATGCAGTACCCCTCACTCACCCGGTCGACCGTCCGACACATCGAGCTGGTGCCTGTGGGCGGGTCGCGGCTGATGGTCGTGCTCATCGTCAACACCGGTCGGGTGGAGCAGCGGGTCATCGACGTGGGCCGCGACCTCACAGGTCTGCGGGGGGAGCAGACGGTGCGGGAAGTGCGTGCGATGCTCAACTCGGTGGCCACCGGCCTGCCGCTGCCCGACGTGGCTGAGCGGCTGACCGCGGCCATGGACACGGTGCCTCCGGCTGACCAGGTCGTTGCCAGGGCCGTCGTCGATTCGCTCGACGAGGCCCTGCTGGCGCAGACTGAGGAGCGCGTGGTCCTGGCCGGCACAGCCAACCTGGCCCGCGTCGTCACCGACTTCCCCTCCTCCATCGGCCCCGTGCTGGAGGCTCTGGAAGAACATGTGGTGCTGCTGAAGTTGATGTCCAACATGCGCACTCTCATGGACGAGGAGGCCGTGGCGGTCAGCATCGGGGCGGAGAATGCCTACGAGGGGCTGCAGGCGACTTCGGTCGTCACCACGACGTACGGCAGCGCGGGCGGGCTCGGTGTGGTCGGGCCGACGCGGATGGACTACCCCACGACGATGGCGTCGGTGCGGGCGGTCGCGCACTACGTGTCCGAGATCCTGGACAGCTAGAGAGGTTTGAGTGAACGACTACTACGCCGAGCTGGGCGTGTCACGCGATGCGACGCCCCAGGACATCAAGCGGGCCTACCGCAAGATGGCCCGGACCCTGCACCCGGACGTCAACCCCGGTGCGGAGGCAGAGGCCGAGTTCAAGAAGGTCAGTCAGGCGTATGACGTGCTGTCCGACCCGACGAAGCGTGCCGCCTACGACCGGGGGCAGGACCCGTATGCCGGGGCGGACCAGACCTTCGGCCAGGGCTTCAGCTTCAGCGACATCATGGATGCGTTCTTCGGTGGAGCCGCTGCTGGCACGCGCGGCCCCCGCTCGCGCGTGCAGCGGGGACAGGACGCGCTGGTCCGGCTCGACATCGACCTGCGAACCGCAGTCTTCGGGGGCCAGGAGACCCTCGTCATCGACACGGCGGTCCGCTGCTCCACCTGCACCGGTTCGGGAAGCCAGCCCGGCACCGGGACCCGCACCTGCGCCGCCTGTGCGGGGCGTGGCGAGGTGCAGACGGTGCAGCGCTCCTTCCTCGGCCAGGTGATGACCACGCGGGCGTGCCACGAGTGCCGCGGCTACGGTGAGCTCATCGAGCAGCCCTGCGTCGACTGCGCGGGTGAGGGTCGGATCCGTTCGCGGCGCGACCTGACCCTCAAGGTGCCGGCGGGCGTCGACTCCGGGACGCGGATCCAGCTCACGGGCGAGGGTGAGGTGGGTCCCGGTGGCGGTGGCCCGGGCGACCTCTACGTCGAGATCGCGGTCCGCCCCCACGAGACCTTCCAGCGGCGCGGCGACGACCTGCACTGCACCGTCCAGGTGCCGATGACTGCCGCCGCCCTCGGGGCGACGCTGACCGTGGACACCTTCGACGGCCCGACCGAGGTCGACCTGCGGGCGGGGAGCCAGGGCCAGGACATCATCACCCTGCACGGACAGGGAGTGACCCACCTGCGCGGGACCGGGCGTGGCGACCTCCTGGTGCACCTCGACGTGCGCGTGCCGACCAAGCTCGACGACCGGCAGCGCGAGCTGCTCGCACAGCTGGCGGAGGAGCGGGGCGAGTCCCGTCCGGAGGGGCGGATGACGCCCGCCAACGCCGGTCTGTTCGGCAAGCTCAAGGAAGCCTTCTCGCAGAGGTGAGCGCGCCCCTGTTCCTCGTGGGCGCGGGGGCGCTCCAGTCGGTCACCACCGGCGACGTGGTCCGGCTCGACGGACCGGAGGGCCGGCACGCCGCGACCGTCACGCGGCTGGGTCACGGTGAGGAGCTGCTCCTCGCAGACGGCTCCGGGCGGGTGGCCCGGGGCCGTGTCGCCGGCGTGGGCAAGGGTGAGCTGGACGTCGCCATCGAGGACGTGACGGACGAAGCTCCGTCGCAGCCCGCCTTCACGCTGGTGCAGGCACTGGCCAAGAACGACCGGGACCTTCTGGCCGTCGAGGTGGCCACCGAGCTCGGCGTCGACGAGGTGGTCCCGTGGGCCGCCTCACGAAGCGTCGTGGTGTGGCGCGGCGACCGCGCCGCCAAGGGACATGCCAAGTGGACCCGGACCGTCCAGACTGCCAGCAAACAGGCGCGGCGGGCCCGCATCCCGCGAGTCGCCGAGCAGGTGGACCGCCGGGGAGTGACCGACCGGATCTGCGCCGCCGACCTGGCGCTGGTGCTGCACGAGGAGGCGACGGAGCCCCTCGTCTCGGTCGACCTGCCCACCCACGGTGAGGTGTTGCTCGTCGTCGGGCCTGAGGGTGGGATCAGCGCCGAGGAGCTCCAGGCCTTCGTGGACGCCGGCGCCCGTGCGGTGCGCCTGGGCAGCATCGTCCTGCGCACGTCGACCGCTGGAGCGGCCGCGCTCGCCGTCCTCAGTGGTCGCACGCGATGGAGCTGACCCACCAGCACGACGCGCCGACACCCCGCCTCACGCTGTTGTCGCCGGAGATCCGGCCCATCTCGCTCGGGACGACTGCGCTGATCTCGCTCTTCGCCGTCGAGTACATCGCGGTCGGCACGGCGATGCCGACGGTCGCCCGCGCCCTCGACGGCCTCGGGCTCTATGCGCTGGCCTTCGGCGCGACGATCGCCGCCAGCGTCATCGGCATGATCCTGGGCGGCTGGTGGTCGGACAACTCCGGCCCGCGCGCGGTGCTGATGGTGGGTGCCGTCACCTTCGCCGCCGGTCTGGTCGGAGCGGGCACCAGTCCCACCATGGAACTCTTCGTGACCTCGCGCGGGCTCCAGGGACTGGGCAGCGGCATGGCGACCGTGGCGATCTACGTGGTCATCGCCCAGGGCGTCCCGGACCTGCTGAGGCCGCAGATGTTCTCTCTGCTGGCCGCGGCCTGGGTGGTGCCGGGACTCATCGGGCCGATCTTCACCGGGTTGATGGTCGAGCACGTGGGCTGGCGGTGGGTCTTCCTCAGCGTCGTGCCGCTGGTGGTGGTCAGTACGGCGGTGCTGCTGCCCGCGCTCGGCCGCACCGAACGTAGTGACGCGGCGCCCTATCTGGGGGTGTCAACGATCCTCTGGGCCGTGGTCGCGGCCGTCTCGGTCGGCGTGCTCAACCTGGGTGGAGAGCGGATCGAGGCCCGGGACGTGATGGTGGGGCTGCCGTTCGCGGTTGCCCTGAGCGTCGCAGCGTGGCGACTTCTCCCCGCTGGGACGTTCACGCTGGGGCGGGGGCTGCCCTCGGTGATCTCGGCGCGCGGGGCCATCGGTGCCTCCTTCATCGCCTCCGAGGCCTACCTTCCGCTGCTGCTGCAGAACCTGCACGGGTACAGCCCGGCGGAGGCGGGTGCCGTGCTGGCGATCGGGTCGGTGACCTGGGCTGGCGGCTCCTGGTTGCAGGGGCGCCTGCCGGCCGAGGTGGACCGGTTCCGGGTCATGGTCCTCGGGTGCACGGTGACCCTCGGCGGCACCGTGGCACTGCTCGCCTCGGTCACTCTGGAGTGGCCGGGCTGGACCATCCTGGTGATCTGGGGAATGACGATCCTCGGGGTGGGTCTGGCGTACCCGACCACCTCCCTGCTGACCATGCGGCTGTCCCCGCGCGAGGCGCTGGGCCGCAACTCCTCGTCCCTGCAGGTGAGCGAGGCGCTGGCCTCGGCGGTCGCGCTCGCGGCGGTCGGCGCGGCCTTCACCGCGCTGTATGCCGGCTCCATGCAGACCGCGTTCGTCGCCGTGGTCGTTGCCTCTGTGCTCGCCGGTGGGGCCGCCGTGCTGACGTCGGCTCGCGCCCGCCCAGCCTGACCTACGCGCCTGCCGGTACGGTGGCAGGCATGGCGACTTCGAACGACTGCCTCTTCTGCAAGATCGTCGCGGGAGAGATCCCGAACGACACCGTCTACGAGACCGACTCCGTGCTCGCCTTCCGCGACATCTCCCCCCGGGCTGCGGTCCACGTCCTGGTCATCCCCAAGTCCCACGAGGACACGCTGGCCGAGATGGCGGCGGACGACGCGGGCAGTGTGGCGGAGCTGTTCGCCGCGGCGGGCGAGGTGGCCAGGATCGAGGGCGTCGACCAGACGGGATACCGCCTGGTGAGCAACGTGGGCAGCGACGGGGGACAGGAAGTGTTCCACGT
The DNA here is from genome assembly GCA_035303365.1 of Ornithinicoccus sp. GTDB lineage: Bacteria > Actinomycetota > Actinomycetes > Actinomycetales > Dermatophilaceae > Ornithinicoccus. The sequence goes on along the minus strand of DATGRS010000141.1, from coordinate 22,829 downwards.
GCACGTCCACGTCCTGGGGGGACAGCAACTGGGCCCGGTCGGTCCCCTTCGCGACTAGACTCGACCACCTATGACTGAGCCTGACCATCCGGGGACGACACAGACCGAACCCGAAGACGCCCAGACCGAAGCCATCGGCGCCCCACCCCGCGTGACCTCCGGGCCGACGCACACCGTGGTGATCCCGTCGGAGACTCCGATGGCGGCGCTCCTGGGGCCGCGCGACGAGCTGCTGCGCACGGTCGAACGTTCCTTCCCGCGGGTGGACGTGTTGGTGCGCGGCAACGAGTTCCGCCTCACCGGACCGTCTGAGGACGTCGCGATCATCGAGCGCCTCATCGACGAGCTGGTGGTGATCCTCGGAGCGGGCCAGCCGCTGAACCGCGACGCCGTCGAACGCTCGATCGGGATGCTGCGCAGCGCCGCGGCCGAACGGCCGGCTGACGTGCTGACGATGAACATCATCAGCAACCGCGGCCGCACCATCCGACCGAAGACGCTGCACCAGAAGCACTATGTCGACGCGATCGACACGCACACGATCGTGTTCGGTATCGGCCCGGCGGGGACCGGCAAGACCTACCTGGCCATGGCCAAGGCGGTCGCGGCACTGCAGGCAAAGCAGGTCAACCGCATCATCCTGACCCGCCCGGCGGTCGAGGCTGGGGAGCGGCTCGGCTTCCTGCCCGGCACGCTCAACGAGAAGATCGACCCCTACCTGCGCCCGCTGTATGACGCGCTGCACGACATGCTGGACCCCGACTCGATCCCGCGGCTCCTGGCGGCCGGGACGATCGAGGTGGCGCCGCTGGCCTACATGCGCGGACGGACGCTGAACTCGGCGTTCATCATCCTCGACGAGGCGCAGAACACCTCTGCCGAGCAGATGAAGATGTTCCTCACCCGGCTCGGGTTCGGGTCCAAGATGGTCGTCACCGGCGACGTCACCCAGGTCGACCTCCCGACCGGCACCACCTCCGGACTGCGCATCGTGCAGGAGATCCTCCAGGGCGTGGACGACATCCACTTCGCCACGCTGACCAGCGCCGACGTGGTCCGCCACCGCCTGGTGAGCTCCATCGTCGAGGCCTACGGCAAGCACGACGCCTCGCGGCCGCGACCTCGCCGGGCCTCCGGCGGCGAGTCGTGAGCGGCGGTGACCGGTGAGCATCGAGGTGCTCAACGAGTCTGGCGAGGTGCCGGGACCCGTCGCGGAGCAGGAGCTGCACGACCTGGCCCGCCACGTGCTGGACCAGTTGCGTATTCACCCCCGCGCCGAGCTGGCGATCACGCTCGTGGACGAGGAGGCGATGGCGGCCCTGCACCTGCAGTGGATGGAGCTGCCCGGTCCGACCGACGTGATGAGCTTCCCGATGGACGAGCTGCGCCCGGGAACCGACAGCGACACCCCGGAGGGGGTGCTCGGTGACGTCGTGCTGTGTCCCTCAGTCGCACGGAAGCAGGCCGCCCAGGCTGGTCACAGCGTCGAGGACGAGATCCTGCTGCTCACGACGCACGGCATCCTCCACCTCCTGGGCTTCGACCATGCCGAGCCAGCCCAGGAACGCGAGATGTTTGACCTGCAGCGCACCCTGCTGCTGACCTATCTGGCCCGTCGCGGTCGCACGACCACTGCGGCCCCCGACGCTCGCACCCCGGACGCGGGTCCCGCGACCCGCACCGAGCACTGAGGGGCAGACGTGGCAACCCTCGTCGCTGTCGCCATCGTCGCGACCCTCGTCGCCTTCCTGCTGTCCGCCAGTGAGACCGCGCTTCTGCGCGTCTCCCGCCACAGAGCCGCGCAGCTCCTCGAGGAGGACCAGCGGGGTGCCCCGGCGCTGTCCAAGATCGTCAACGCCCCTGCGCCCTACCTGGCCGTAGCGGCGTTCGCCCGGGTGCTGGCTGAGGCGGTGGCGGCTGTCGCCGTCACCGTCGCCGTCGACACGGTGACCGACAGCCACTGGCGCACGGCGCTGATCGCGGTCGGGATCATGACCGTGGTCTCGTTCGTCATCGTGGGCGTCTCCCCACGCACCCTCGGTCGGCAGCACGTCGAGAAGGTCGCCCTCATGGCGGCGCCGGTTATCCGGGTGCTGCGCATCCTGCTCGGCCCGCTGGCGCAGGCGCTGGTGATGTTCGGCAACGCGATGACGCCCGGCCGTGGCTTCGCCGAGGGGCCGTTCGCCTCCGAGGCAGAGCTCCGCGACCTGCTGGACCTCGCTGGGGAGACCGGGGGCATCGAGGCCCAGGAGCGGGAGATGATCCACTCCATCTTCGAGCTCGGCGACACCGTCGCTCGCGAGGTCATGGTCCCACGCCCCGACATGGTCTCGGTGCGCTACGACCGGGTGCTCCGGCAGGCCATGTCGCTGTTCCTGCGCTCCGGCTTCAGCCGGGTGCCGGTCATCGGCGAGGGCAGCGACGACGTGCTCGGGATCCTGTACTTCAAGGACGTTGCCCGAGCGGTCAATGCCAACGCCGACGCGAGCTCGGTGCCGGTGAGTGAGCTGATGAGGCCGGTCCAGCGGATCCCCGAGTCCAAGTCCGTGGACAGCCTGCTGCGCGAGATGCAACGCGACCGGCTGCACATCGCCATCGTGATCGACGAGTACGGCGGCACCGCGGGGCTGATCACCATCGAGGACATCGTGGAGGAGATCGTCGGGGAGATCACCGACGAGTACGACCGCGACGTCGTGGAGGTTGAGACCCTCGAGGACGGCAGCGTGCGCGTGCCCGCAACCCTGCCCGTGGACGACCTGGCGGAGATGTTTGATGTCGAGATCGAGACCGAGGACGTCGACTCCGTCGGCGGGCTGCTCGCTGCCGCGATCGGCATGGTCCCCATCGTGGGTTCTTACACCGAGGTTGCGGGGCTGCGTCTCACCGCCGAACGGATGGCAGGCCGCCGGCGGCGCGTCGCGACCGTGCTGGTCGACCGCGTCCAGGAGGACCAGGACACCGGCGAAGCGGCCAACGACGCAGGCAGCACGGCACAGGAATCGGAGAACATGACGTGAGCAGCTCCCAGGCAGGCACCCCCGAGGATCCGGCCCATCCCTCAGGTGAACGTGATGCGCCCGCTGAGTCTGCGGCATACCGGGCCGGTTTTGCCTGCATCGTGGGACGCCCCAACGCCGGCAAGTCGACGCTGACCAACGCCCTCGTCGGGGAGAAGGTCGCGATCACCTCCAGCAAGCCACAGACGACGCGGCACGCGATCCGCGGCATCCGCACGACCACGGACTACCAGCTGATCCTGGTGGACACCCCGGGTCTGCACCGGCCGCGCACACTGCTGGGACAGCGCCTCAACGACCTGGTCCGCCAGACCCTGCTCGACGTCGACGTGATCGGCTTCTGCCTCCCGGCGGACCAGCGCCCTGGCCCTGGGGACAGCTTCATCGCCCGGGACCTGACCGAGCTGCAACGAGCCAAGCGGGTGCCGGTCGTCGCGCTCGCCACGAAGTCCGACGCCGTCGACCGCGAGCGCCTGGCCGAGCACCTGATCGCGATCGACCAGCTGGGCACGTGGGACGCCATCGTCCCGTGCTCCGCCACCAAGGGACACCAGGTCGACGAGGTCGCCGAGGTTCTGGCGTCCTACCTGCCGGCCTCGCCCAAGCTCTATCCCGACGACGTGCTCACCGACGAACCGACCGTCGTGATGGTCGCCGAGCTGGTGCGTGAGGCTGCCCTGGAGGGTGTGCGGGACGAGCTGCCGCACTCGCTGGCGGTCGTGGTCGACGAGATCGTTGCACGACCGGACCGCCCGGCCGACCGGCCACTCACGGACGTCCGCGTCAACATCTTCGTGGAGCGCCCCAGCCAGAAGGCGATCATCATCGGCAGGGGTGGCTCCCGGCTGCGCGAGGTCGGCGCCAGGGCCAGGGCCGGCATCGAGGAGATCATCGGCCACAAGGTCTTTCTCGACCTGCACGTCAAGGTGGCCAAGGACTGGCAGCGCGACCCCAAGCAGCTCCAGCGGCTCGGCTTCTGACGACCTCGCTCGACCGCACGCGTGCCCGCCGCGGGTCCGCTCCGGGCCGGCGTGGGAGGGGCGCAGCACGAGGCTGTCCAGCTGCCGTGACCTCGGCGGAGGGGTCGCCAACGAGCGCGATGGCGCAAGCACCCGCTTAGTGGTTGGCTACGACCTATGAAGAAACTCATCAACGACCCTGAGAACGTCGTCGTCGAGGCGCTCCAGGGGATGGCTGCGGCCCACCCTGACCGGCTCCGGGTGGACCTCGAAAACCGGGTGGTCTACCGCAAGGACCCCATCCGGCAGGGCAAGGTTGGCCTGATCTCCGGCGGTGGCTCCGGCCATGAGCCCATGCACGGCGGCCTGGTCGGTCTGGGCATGCTCGATGCGGCGTGCGCGGGAGAGGTGTTCACCTCCCCGGTCCCCGACCAGATGATGGCAGCGACCAAGGAGGTCGACGGCGGCGCCGGCGTGCTGCACATCGTCAAGAACTACACCGGCGACGTCATGAACTTCGAGATGGCCGCAGAGATGGCCGCCGCCGAGGCCGGCACGGAGGTGCAGTCCGTCGTGGTGGACGACGACGTCGCCGTCCAGGACTCGCTCTACACCGCCGGTCGACGCGGGGTGGGCACCACGGTGCTCCTGGAGAAGATCGTGGGCGCCGCGGCCGAGGAGGGACGCTCGCTGGCCGACTGTGCCGCGCTGGCGCGGAAGGTGAACGAGAGCGGCCGGTCGATGGGCATGGCCCTCACCTCCTGCACGGTGCCCTCCGCCGGCCAGCCCACCTTCGACCTCGGCGAGGACGAGATGGAGGTCGGCATCGGGATCCACGGCGAGCCCGGGCGCAGGCGCGTGCCGCTGGCTCCGGCCAAGGAGGTCGCGGCGATGTTGCTGGAGCCCGTCCTGGCGGACCTGGACTTCACGGGCGACGCTGGAGCGATCGTCATGATGAACGGCATGGGCGGCACCCCCCTCATCGAGCTGTACCTGATGTACCACGAGGTCGCCCAGATCCTCGAGAGGTCCGGCGTCACCGTGGCGAGGAGCCTGGTCGGCAACTACATCACCAGCCTGGAGATGGCCGGCTGCTCGGTCACCCTGCTCAAGGCGGACGACGACCTGGTCGGGCTCTGGGACGCGCCGGTCAACACCCCGGGTCTGCGCTGGGGGGTCTGAGCGTGGCGAACCTGCAGTCCTTCACGGCCTGGGTCGCTGACTACGACACGGTGATCAGCGAGCAGGCCGGCTACCTGACCGATCTGGACCGGGCCATCGGCGACGCCGACCACGGCATCAACATGCACCGCGGGATGGCGCGCGCCGCGCGGTTGGTGGACGACGAGGAGTTCACCGCGATCGACGCCTACCTCAAGAAGGTCGGGATGAGCCTGGTCAGCAACGTCGGCGGGGCGAGCGGACCCCTCTACGGGACGTTCTTCCTGCGTATGGCGGGTGCCCTCGCGGGCGTCGAGGACGCGGGGGCCGAGGAGGTCGGCAGGGCGCTGCGCGCCGGTGTCGAGGGCATCGTGGCACGCGGGAAGGCGGAGTCCGGCGACAAGACGATGTATGACGCGCTCGCGCCCGCGCTGGACGCGTTCGACGCGGCGGTCGGCGCCGGCAGTAGCCTGAAGGAGGCGCTCGAGGCGGCGTCCGAGGCAGCCGCCAAGGGCCGCGACGAGACCGAGGGCCTGATCGCCCGCAAGGGACGGGCCAGCTACCTGGGCGAGCGCAGCCGGGGACACATCGACCCCGGCGCCACCAGCGCCACGCTGCTGCTGGAGTCCGCGGCACGCACGCTGGCATGACCCGGCCGGCCAGGAGCCTTCGATGATCGGCATCGTGGTGGTGAGCCACAGCCGCGCCCTCGCCGACGCTGCGGTGGCCCTCGCCTCGGAGATGTCCGACGGCGACCCCGACGGGCGCCCCGTCATCGAGGTCGCCGCCGGCCTGGACGAGCACACCTTCGGCACCGACGCGGTGGCGGTGTCCGAGGCGATCGGCAGGGCAGACGCGGGAGACGGGGTGCTGGTGCTCCTCGACCTGGGCTCCGCGGTGCTTTCCGCCGAGATGGCTCTGGAGTTTCTCGACCCGGACCTCGCGGCGCGAGTCCGGCTGACCAGCGCCCCCCTGGTGGAGGGGCTCATCGCCGCCTCGGTCGCTGCAGGAGCGGGTGCGGACCTGGCGACGGCTGCCAGTGAGGCGGAACGCGGTCTGCTCGCCAAGGTGCAGCACCTGGGTCCTCCGGGGGACGCGCCCGCCACGTCCTCCGGTGTCGACGAGCGAGACTCTCAGGACCCCGCCTCCGTCACGCGCGAGCTGCGGGTCACAGCGCCTCACGGGCTGCACGCGCGGCCTGCCGCGCAGTTCGTGCGGGCGGTCGGTGCCGTTCCGGGAGTCCGGGTGGAGGTGCGCAACCTCGACTCCGGCCGCGGACCGGTGGATGGTCGTAGCCTGACCGGCATCGCCACCCTCGACGCCCGCCAGGGCCATCGGATCGAGGTCAGCGCCGCGGGCGCCCGCGCCGATGAGCTGTTGGACGCACTCAGCGCGCTGGCCGAGACAGGTTTCGGCGACCTGCGGCCGCCCACGACCGGCACCCGCACCGGGGCGACCGATGGCACCCGCCCCGGGGCGACCGATGGCACCCGCCCCGGGGCGACCGACGGCACCCGCGGCACCGGCGCCCGCGGTCGCACCCGAGCGACCGGCGGCCCCGCGGAGCGGGGTCCCACATTCGGCCTCGATGCTGCCCTCGGGCCGGTCTACCGCACCGACGTGCCGGTGGACGAGAGCTCCTATGTCCCAGGCGATGCGGCGCAGGAGGCGGACGCCTTCGACCGTGCGGTGCAGCAGGCACGCGGCGAGCTGACTGACCTGATCAGCAGGACCAGGGACGAGGTAGGTGACGAGCAGGCCGCGGTCTTCGACGCGCACCTGGCGATCCTGGAGGACCCGGACTTCCAGGACCCGGTGCGCGGCGACATACGGGACGGGGCGAGCGCCCCTCAGGCGGTGGACGCGCGGGTGTCCGTCCTCCGCGCTCGGTTCGAGGGTCTCCCCGACGACTACCAGCGCGCCCGCGGGGCCGACGTCTCCAGCGTGGGCACCCGGCTGCTTCGGGCTCTGCGCGGTGAACTTCACGCGGAGCCAGCAGGCACAGGCATCCTGGTGGTGCAGGAGCTTGACCCGGCAACGGCGGTGCAGCTGAACCCGCAGGAGACGCTCGGCGTGATCACGCTCCGAGGCGGGGCCACCGGCCACGGTGTCCTGCTGGCCCGAGCCCGTGGGCTACCGGTGCTGACTGCGGCTGGTGCCGTGGCCGACGTGGCGGGCGGCACCCTCGTCGCGTTCGACGCGAGGTCCGGGCGTCTGGAGATCGACCCCGACGCCCCGACGCGGGCTGAGTTCGAGGCGCTGCTCGCCGAGCGGGCCCGCGCCCGGCAGCGTATGACGGACCACGCCGACAACCCGGCCGTGACCCTGGACGGACACCACGTGGCGGTCAAGGCCAACCTGGCCAGCATCGCCGAGGCGCGCATCGCCGCCGACTCGGGAGCGGACGGGTCGGGGCTGGTCCGGACCGAGGCGCTGTTTGGTGATTGTGTCGACGCCCCCTCCGTGGCCGAGCAGGTCGCCGCGTTCGAGCAGATCGCGGAGTCGCTGCCGGGGCGGACCATCACCATCCGCACCTGGGACGTGGGTGGCGACAAGCCGCTTCCGTTCCACCCCCAGGAGCTCGAGGCGAACCCGTTCCTCGGGGTCCGGGGGATCAGGGCGTTTCGTCGGGACCCCCGGCTGCTGGTGGACCAGCTGGAGGCCGTGTGCCGGGTGGCCCGGGAACACCCCGTGCGGGTGATGTTCCCCATGGTCACGACCGTCGAGGAGGTCGACTGGGCCCTGGCGTTGCTCGACGAGGCGGCGGGGAGGCTGCCGGACGGCCGGCCCGATGCCCTGGAGGTCGGGATCATGGTCGAGGTTCCGGCCGCCGCACTACGCGCTGAGGCGCTGTCCACCCTGCTGGACTTCGTCAGCATCGGCAGCAACGACCTCACGCAGTACGTCCTCGCCGCTGAGCGGGGGAGCGCACCGCTGGCCGCCCTGGCGGACGCCGCGGACCCAGCAGTGCTCCAGCTGATCCGCGACACGGTGACCGGCGTCGCCGACGGTGTAGAGGTGTGCCTGTGCGGGGACGCTGCCAGCGACCCTGCGCTCGCGCTCCTGCTGGTCGGGCTCGGTGTCGGCGAGCTGAGCGCGACCCCGGTCTCCGTGCCCGCGGTCAAGGACGCCGTGCGACATGAGAGCCTGGCCGATCTGCAGGATCTCGCCGCCCGCGCACTGAAGCTGGAGTCGGCTGGCGAGGTGCGCGAGCTGCTCGCTGCTCTTGCTGCCCGGCACTGAGGCCCGGGCGCTGAGGCGCCAGGACGCCGTCGTCGAGCACAGAGTGTGCAGCTAGCGCACGTCCCGCGTGCGGAACTGGATGCTGATCCGCGGGCCCACCGGTTTGGTGGTCTTCGGGACGGCGTGCTCCCACGTGCGCTGACAGGACCCGCCCATGACGAGCAGGTCGCCGTGCCCGATGACATGACGGATGGTCCGCCCGGCACCACCGCCGCGCGGACGCAGCAGGAGTGCTCGCGGGGCACCGATCGAGACGATGGCGACCATCGTGTCCTGGGTGCTGCCGCGGCCGAACCGGTCACCGTGCCAGGCGACACTGTCCCGGCCGTCGCGGTACAGGCACATCCCCGCCGTGCGGAACGGCTCCCCGAGCTCGTCCCGATAATGAGCGCTCAGCTCGTCGCGGGCCTGAGTCAGCACGGGGTCGGGCAGCACCTCTGCCTCTCCGTAGAAGCGGAGTAGCCGCGGTGTGTCGACCTCCTGCTCCCACATGACCCGGCGCTCGCCGTGCCACTCCACACCGGCGGGGCCGCCGAGGGCCAGCCTGGTGAAGAGCTCGTCGGAACCGGTGACCCAGCCCGGGCGGATGTCGATCCACGCGCCCTGCGTGAGCACGGTGCGGCGCACGGCGCCTCCGAGAGGCCGGAGCCCGACGTCGTCCACCTGGTCGAGGAGCGAACCCTGCAGTGCTACGGACATGTGTTCGAGAATAGGACAGATGTCTGACGGTGTCCAGTGCTGTCGGTGCGGGTCTGTAGACGACGACCGAGGCGCTGTGGTGAGATCGTCGGGTGACTGCCCCGCCTACACCACGCGTGCGGCGCGTCGGCGCACTGCTCCTCCTCGTGCTCGGCGTGATGCTGCTGCTCTTCGCCGTGCTGCTGCCGAGGGTCGCCAACTCCGAGACGACCGTCGTGGAGGGCGCCGCAATTGCCCTGCCGGAGCCGGGCATGCTGGGCTCGCACGCCACCGTGTACTTCCCGACGGAGGACCTCCAGAGCGCCGGGTGCCGTCTCGTCGACCAGGACGGCCAACCCGTGCCCGATGCGACACTCGACCCAGGTGCCGTTGCGAGGGCCGATCCGGTGACCGTGGGCGACGCGACGTTCTACCCGGCGTTCGAGGTCTCAGGGTGGCCGGACGGCAGCTACGTCGAGTGCGCTCCGGGCGAGTTCGCCCTCGGTGCGATCTCGACCTTCGGCCAGAGTACCGGGCTGGTCCGGATCGGCGTCCTGGTCACAGGACTCGTCTGCCTCGCACTGGCCGCTGTGGCGCGTGCGAGCGCCCGCCCGGCAGGCGCTGACCGCTAGCACGGTGCGCCCTCCGTGGAACTGTCGGTCCGGCGGGGGACAATGACAGGTATGCCGCTCTACCGGGACGCCGCGATCGTCCTGCGCACCCACAAGCTGGGCGAGGCCGATCGCATCGTCACGCTCCTCTCGCGCGGGCGCGGCAAGGTGCGGGCTGTGGCCAAGGGCGTGCGCCGGACCAAGTCCAAGTTCGGCGCACGGCTCGAGCCGGGGATGGTCGTGGATCTGCAGTGCTATGAGGGGCGCAACCTGGACACCGTGACCCAGGCCGAGTCGCTGGCCTCCTACGGCGACCCGATCGCCCGGGACTACGAGGCATGGACCGCTGCCAACGCGATGCTCGAGACGTGCGACCGGCTCACGGAGGAGGGCGAGCCAGCCGTGCAGCAGTTCATCCTCCTCGCCGGCGCACTCAGCTCGCTGGCAGGCGGCACGCACGAGCCGGGTCTGGTGCTCGACTCCTACCTGCTCCGGGCGATGGCGATCGCCGGGTGGGCCGCCAGCTTCCATGACTGTGCCAAGTGCGGGGCGCCCGGGCCGCACCGAGCCTTCGACATCGCCTCCGGGGGCGCCGTCTGCCCGGTATGCCGCCCACCCGGGTCCGCGGCACCGGCACCCGAGACCTTCGCGCTGCTTGCCGCACTGCTCGGCGGTGACTGGATCGAGGCCGATGCGAGCGAGGCGAAGCACCGCCACGAGGCGAGCCGGTTGACCACCGCGCACGTGCACTGGCACCTGGAGCGTGGGGTCCGCTCACTGCGCCTGGTGGAGCGGGTCCCGTGAGCGGACCCGTTGCGCCGTTCCCGCACCCCAGCGGGGCACGGGCGCCGGAGATCCCGGCCGACCTGGTGCCGCGGCATGTCGCGATCGTCATGGACGGCAACGGACGATGGGCCAACCAGCGCGGGCTCAAGCGCACCCAGGGACATGAGGCGGGCGAGGCCTCGCTGCTCGACGTGATCGCCGGAGCGATCGAGATCGGCGTGCAGTGCATCTCCGCCTACGCCTTCTCCACGGAGAACTGGCGCCGCAGCCCTGATGAGGTCCGCTTCCTGATGGGCTTCAACCGCGACGTGATCCACCGCCGCCGGGACCAGCTGGACTCGTGGGGCGTGCGCATGCTGTGGTCGGGGCGGGCACCGCGGCTGTGGAAGTCCGTGATCTCCGAGCTCGAGCACGCCGAGCGCCAGACCCGCGGCAACAAGGTCATCACCCTCAACTTCTGCGTCAACTACGGCGGCCGGGCCGAGATCGCGGATGCCGTGAGGCGCATCGGACAGGACGTGTACGACGGGAGGCTCTCCCCGCGGGGCCTCGACGAAAGGACCATCGGCCGCTACCTGTACCACCCCGAGGTCCCGGACGTAGACCTCTTCGTGCGCAGCTCGGGGGAGCAGCGCACCTCCAACTTCCTGCTCTGGCAGAGCGCCTATGCCGAGATGGTGTTCCAGGACAAGTTGTGGCCCGACTACGACCGCCGCCACCTGTGGCAGGCGATAGAGACGTATGCCGCGCGGGACCGGCGCTACGGCGGGGCGGTCGACGCGACAGCTGACGGCTGACCCCGGCAGGTGTCGTATCACGGGCCTTCGCGACGGCAACCGACTCCGCCAGCTGCAGCATCCGGCCCCACACCAGGACGTCCGCCGCGGCCGAGGCTGCGGCGGACGTCCTGTGCGATGCCGGGTCGACCGGACTCGGTCAGCTGCTGGCGGAGCAGGCCTGGCTGTAGTCCACAGCCTCGAACGTCGGGCCGTGGTAGAACTCGTTGCTCGTCTCGATGCCCAGCGGTGCCTCGGCGTTCGGGGTGCCGATGATCATCCCGCTCGTGGCCACCTCGGCGCCGTCGCCACCGTAGGTGATGGCCTCACCCATGCCGGCGAAGTCGACCTCGAGCCCGTCCATCGCGGCACGCACGCCGGCGCGGGTCAGGTCGCCCTCTCCGGCGGCCTTCTCGAGCAGCGCGTGCATCGGGTAGTTCATCACCCAGCCGATGATGTACCCGCCGTTGGCCGGCAGCTCGCCGTCCAGGGAGGCCTTCATCATCTCGGTCCCCTCGCTCGTGCCGTCCCACTGCTCGGTGGGCGTCATGTGGTTGTAGAGCGCGGTGAGGGCCGGGGCAGCGGCGCTCTCCAACAGCGCCGGGTTCCAGGTCGGGAGCGAGCCGAGGAAACGGCCGGTGAAACCGCCCGCGGCCAGCTTGCCGACGATCTCTGCGTTCTCCGCCGGTCCGACGGCAAGGATGACCACATCCGGCTGGGCCGCCATCACAGCCGAGACGACGGCGTCCTGACCACCGGTGACCTGGTTCGGGCCGGTGGGCACGACCGTCACGTCCTCCACGCCGTTCGCCTCAGCCCACAGCTGGGCGCCGGCAGCTGAGTCGCCACCGTAGTCACCGGGATATCCGACGGCGGCGACGGAGGTGACGTCCCCGTGGTTCTCGACGAACCAGTCCAGACCGACCATGGACTCCACGCAGTATGAGTAGCCGAACTCCATGATCAGGTTCTTGTCGTTCTCCGCGAACTGGTAACCGGACCACCAGGACGCGGGGACGGCGACGATGTCGTTGGCGTCCATGTCGTCGAGTACGGACTCCGTGTTGACGGTGCCCAGGGACTGCGCGATGGCCAGGATGTTCGGTTCGATCTGCTGGTAGGCGGCAGCATGCTCGGCCGGCTGGTACTTCGTGTCACGGGTGTAGGTGTCGATGTCGACGTCGAAGCCCGCGATGCCGCCGTCCTCGTTGACCTGGGCCCAGTAGTTGCGCTGGGCGTCGGTGATGGGCACGGCCAGGGCCGCGAAGGGGCCTTCCGTCAGGTCGGAGAGCACCCCCAGGTAGATGCAGCCGTTGTCGGGGTTCACCCCGTCCGGGCAGGGCTCCTCGGTGACGCCGTCGCCGATAGTGATCTCGCCGGCTGCGTCCCCGGTGGCCGCGCCGTCATCAGCCGGGGCGCCGTCCGTCGCGGTCTCGGTGTCCGTGTCAGTGTCGTTGCCGACGGCCGAGTCCTCGGTCGTCGTGGACTCGGGGTCATCGTCGACGGCCGTGCAGGCCGACAGGGCCAGTCCGGTGGCCGCTGTGAGAGCGACCAGTCGTCGTCTGGTGCTGGGATACATATGCACTCCTTTGTGTGGGTAGGGACGGATCAGTAGCTGAAGGGCCAGGCCTTGAAGTAGGTCCGGACGCGGTGCCACAGGCCGAACAGGCCGCGTGGCTCCAGGATGAGGAAGAGCACAATGAGGACGCCGAAGAGGATGGACTGCAGCTGGAAGACCGTGATCAGTCCGTCGCTGCCGGTGGAGACGAACGGGAGCCACGGCGCGACCCACTCCAGCAGGCGCGGGAGCAGCACCACGAACGCCGCGCCCATCAGCGAGCCGCTGATCGTGGCGACCCCGCCGATGACCACGATGGCCAACAGGTTGATGGCCAGGAGGATGTTCCACTGCTCGGGAGCGACCCGGCCGATGAGGATGGCATAGAGGCAGCCGGCGACTCCGGCATACGCGCTGGACAGGGCGAACGCCAGCGTCTTGGTCCGCAGCAGGTTGACGCCCATGATCTCGGCAGCGACATCCTGGTCGCGCACGGCGGCAAAAGCGCGCCCCGCCCGCGACCGGGCGAGGTTGCGCGCTGCCACGGCCAGCACGATGAGCAGCACGAGGCACAGGAGATACAAGGAGGTATGGGGCGGCAGCAGCACCGGGCCGAGTGCGTAGGTCCGCGTCAGGTCGCTGCCGAAGAGCACGGGCTCGGCACCGGCGCGACCCACGCCTGAGCCGCCCGTCACCGCAGCCCACTGCTTGAAGAGCTGCTCGCCCAGCATGAGGAGACCCAGCGTGAGGACTGCGAGGTAGAGCCCCCTGACCCTGGTGGCCAGTGGCGCGACGACCAGTCCGACGACTCCCGGGACGATCGCCGCAAGGAGCAGCGCGAGCGACAGGTCCAGCTCCCACCCGATCACGATCGAGCCCGGCGTGCCGGCGACCACGGCACCGGTGTAGGCGCCCAGGGCCATGAAGAACGGATGACCCAGCGAGATCTGGCCGGCATAGCCGGTCAACAGGTTCAGCCCGATCCCGGCGATCCCCATCACGGCGGCCACGGAGAGCAGGTGAGTGAGATCGCGGGTGAGCCAGAACGGCGCGGCGAAGGCGAGCAGGACGACACCGAGCGTCCACCAGCGCTTTGCCGGGGTGTCGAGGAGGGAGGAGTCGGCGTCGTAGCTGGTGTAGAGGCGGGGCCGTCCACGCCTGATGTCACGTGGGACGCGGCCTCCGGCGGAGCCGGCGCGCAACAGCTTCGACTGGCCGGTCAGACCCTCGGTGGACTGCGTCATACGCGTCGCACCTCCCGGGTCCCGAAGAGGCCGTACGGTCGGATCAGCAGCACCAGGATCATCACCACGTAGGGCGCCACGTTCTCGAAGTTCGGCCCCAGCCACGGAGCGTGGATCGGTTGGTAGGTACGCGCGATCGCCGAGATCAGGCCGATGACCAGTCCTCCGACGACAGCACCCCGGAAGGAGTCGATCCCGCCGAGGATGAGGGCGGGCAGGGCCACCAGCGCGAAGAGTGCATCGTTGGCCTGGACGACCGAGCCGTTGGCAGCCAGCAGGACTCCGCCGAGAGCAGCCAGCCCACCCCCGAGTGCCCACGACAGGGAGAACATCCGTCCCACATTGATGCCCTGGGCCATCGCCGCCTCCTGGTCCAGCGAGGTCGCTCGCATGGCCAACCCGACCCGCGAGCGGCTCAGCCACAGGCCGAGGGCGGTGAGGACCACGGCCGTGACGGCGATCTTGCCCGCGTGGTGCTGGTACAGCGGGACGGCACACAGCACCTCACCGTCGAGCAGGCACCACTGGTCGAGCTGCCACGGGTCGTTGATGGTGCGCGCCCGCGCAGCGAAGAGCCGGAAGGCCAGCACGAGAAGGATCGTGAAGAGCCCGACGGTGACCAGGGCGGTGGAGAAGACGGGCCGACCGATCATCGGGCGGATCGCGACCCGCTCGACTCCCATGGACAGGAGCGCGACGGCCAGCACTGCGAGTGCCACCGCCAGCCAGAACGGCATACCGCGGTCGACCGCCAGGACTGACGTGGCCCAGGTGCCCAGGATCAGGAGCCCGGGCTGGGCGAAGTTGAGCACGCCGGTGGCCCGGAAGATGACGACGAAGCTGACCGCGATGAGCGCGTAGACGGCACCGTCGCCCAGGCCGGCGACGAGTGCCGTGAGCAGGGTGTTCATCCGTTCCTCCCCAGGTCCGCGCCGGCGAACTCGGTCGTGCCGGCATACATGTCGTCCACCAGGTGAGGGACGGTCGCCGCGAACGCGGCGCGCTTGAGCTTCTGCGTCGCGGTGAGCTCGCCGTCCTCGTGGTCGAGCTCCTTGTGAAGCATGCGGAACTTGCGGACCGACTCCACCCGAGCCACTCGGGAGTTGACCTCCCGGACGATTCCCGTGATGAGCTCAACCGTCTCTGGCTTGGTCGACAGGTCCCGGTAGGTCGTGTACTCCAGCCCCTGGCGCGAGGCCCAGTCGGCCACGGTGTCGTGCTCGATGCCGATGAGCGCCGTCAGATACGGGCGCCGGTCCCCGATGACCACCGCCTCGCGGATGTAGGGAGAGGCCTTGATGGCGTTCTCCAGCTCGCTGGGGGAGACGTTCTTGCCCCCCGCGGTGACGATGATGTCCTTGATGCGGTCCACGATCCGCAGGTGGCCGTCGCCGACCCACTCGCCGACGTCCCCCGTGTGCAGCCATCCGTCGCTGTCGATGACCTCCTCCGTCGCCTCCGGCCGCTGCCAGTACCCCCGGAAGGTGCCTGGGTGCCGGGTCAGGACCTCACCGGTCTCCTCGTCCAGCCTCAGCTCGATCCCGGGCTGGGCCTGACCCACCGCGCCGAAGTGCACCGCCCCGGGCATCGTCGCCGTGGCCACCGCGGTGTTCTCCGTCATTCCGTAGGCCTCATGGATGGTGACTCCCATGGCGAGGAAGAACTCCAGGACCTCCGGCGAGATGGGGGCCGCCCCGGACAGCGCGTGCCGCACCTTGGCCAGCCCCAGGTGGCGCCGGAGCTTGCGGTGCACCAGCACCCAGGCCACGAAGGACAGGAACTGTGACGAGAGGTTCGGCGCACCGTCCGCCAGGCGCTGGCGTGCCGCCCTCATCCCCAGCCCGTGCCCGAACCGGTATGCCGCGCGCTTGAGCGGAGAGGCGTTGGCCGTCCGGATCGCGACCGTGGCCTGGATCTTCTCCCAGATGCGCGGGACGGCAAACAGGATCGTCGGCTGCACCTCGCCCAGGTCGCTGACGACCGTCTCGATGGACTCGGCGAAGTGCACCAGCGGTCGGTTGCGGAGTCCGCTCCAGGTGCTGATGGCGCGTTCCACGACGTGCGACAGGGGCAGGTAGGAGACCAGCACGTCACCCGGAGTGATGCCCTGGCGGCCAAACATGCCGGGCGCGTGGGCAAACGTGGCAGCACCGAAGTCGACGTTGCGCGCATCGAGCATGGCGCCCTTCGGAGGGCCGGTCGTCCCCGAGGTGTAGATCAGGGTGACCAGGTCCTCTGCAGTACGCCCGGCGTCGATTCGGGCGAGCAGCTCGGGGTCCTGCTCCCGCAGCTCAGCACCCCGCTCGATGAGGTCGTCGACGGACAGCAGGCGCTCGTGGTGGTAGTCCGCGAGTCCGCGGCCGTCCAGATAGACCACCCACTCCAGACTGGGGATGTCGTCGATCAGCGCGATGGCCTTGTCGACCTGTTCCTGGTCCTCGGCCACCAGCACACGCGCCCCTGAGTCCTCGAGAAGGTAGTGGACCTCGGCAACCGGGTTGGTCGGGTAGAAGCCGACCACCACCGCGCGGAGCATGGCGCAGGCCAGGTCGGTGTAGAGCCACTCGGGACGGTTCTCCGACTGCACCGCCACGCGATCGCCGGGACCCACGCCCAGTGCCGCCAGCCCATAGGCGATGGCCTCCACGTTGTGCAGGTAGTCGGTCCAGGTGATGTCCCGCCACACGCCGTAGCGCTTCTCACGCAGCGCCACTCCGTCGGGGACCTCGGCGGCAGCCCGGATGAGCTGCCGCGACAGGTGCTGCACCTCGGTCATGGCACCTCCTCGGTGATGGTCTCCAGCACCTCGTCGCTGGCGCCACCGAGGTAGGCGGCGAGGACTGCGGGGTCCCGCTGGACCTCCTGCGGCGTACCCAGCGCGATGGGGCGGCCGAAGTCGATGACAAGGACGCGGTCGGCCAGGTCCATCACCAGACGCATGTCGTGCTCCACCATGATCAGGGCCAGACCGAGTTCGGTGCGGATGTCGAGGATGAACCGGGCCATGTCCTCGGTCTCCTCGGCGTTCATCCCCGCGACCGGCTCGTCCAGGAGCAGCAGCTCGGGCCGCATCGCCAGGGCACGACCCAGCTCGATCCGTTTCCTGATGCCGTAGGGCAGGATCCCCACCGGATGGCGACGGACCGCGGCCAGGTCGAGGAACTCGATGAGGTGCTCGATCTCGAGCCGGGCGGCCCGCTCCTCACGCCGCGCGGCCGGGAGCCAGGCCATCGCCTGCCACCACGGCGTCCGCAGGTGGTGGTGCGCGCCGAGCAGCAGGTTCTCGAGCACCGTGAGGTTGTCAAACAGCTCGATGTTCTGGAAGGTGCGGGCGATGCCGCGCGCGGCGACCTGGTCGGGGCGCAGGCCCAGCAGGGACTCTCCGCGGAACCGCACGTCACCCTGCTGCGGTCGGTACACGCCGGAGATGCAGTTGAACGTGGACGTCTTCCCGGCGCCGTTTGGTCCGATGACGGCCAGCAGCTCGCCGGGACGGACGTCAAGACTGACGCCGTCGAGTGCCGTGTTGCCGCCGAAGCGCAGCGTGAGGTCCGTCGCCTCCAGGAGGGGTTCGGTCACGACAGCCACCGCTTGCGCCGCTTGTAGTGCTTCACGTCGCGCAAGGAGCTGCCGTCGGTGCCGACCCCGAGGTAGAACTCCTGGATGTCGGCGTCCTGGCGCAGCCGTTCGGCGGGAGCGTCCATCACCGTGATGCCGTTCTCGATGACGTAGCCGTGGTGGGCGATGGACAGGGCCATGGCAGCGTTCTGCTCGATCAGGAGGATGCCCGTGCCGCCTTTGTTGATGTCGACGATGAGGTCGCGGATCTGCTCCACCATGCGGGGCGCCAGGCCCAGGCTCGGTTCGTCGAGCAGCAGGTATGACGGCTCGGCCATCATGCCGCGGCCGATGGCGAGCATCTGCTGCTCGCCACCGGACAAGTAGCCCGCCAGCGACTGGCGACGGTCGGCGAGGACCGGGAACATGCCGTAGATGCGGTCGAGCTTCTCCTGCAGTCCCCGCGACGAGGTCGTGTGACCGCCCACCCGCAGGTTCTCCTCGACGGTCAGCTCGACGAAGGTCCTACGGCCCTCCATCACCTGGGCGACGCCGGCGCGCACGACCGCGGCAGGGCTGCCGGTGTTCAGGCGCACGCCGTCGATCGTCGCGTGTCCACGGGTGATCTTGGCGCGGTGCACGTCGAGCAGTCCGGTCATCGCCCGCAGGAGCGTGGTCTTGCCGGCGCCGTTGGCGCCCAGCAGCGCGACGATCTGGTCGCGCCCCACCGAGATGCTGGCGCCGCGAAGGGCCAGCATGACGTCCTCATAGACCACTTCGAGGCCGTGCGCAGCAAGCATCATTGCTCCTACTGATGATGCCGGTGGTCAGGGGCTACCGGTGACGTGAACGTACTGGTCAGCAGGAGCGAGTGGGGAGATCGGGCGAGCGTTGTTACTCAAACGTAATAGTCCGGACGGGTTTCCGGACCCCGCCGCACCGGATTCCCTCGCCGGCCCGTGCTGTGTCGCCGGTCAGCGACGTGCGCAGTCGGCGCACGTGCCGAAGATCTCCAGGGTGTGCGAGACGTCACTGAACCCGTGCTCGGTGGCGACCCGCTCTGCCCAGCGCTCAACCGCCGGGCCCTCGATCTCGACTGCCCGTCCGCAGTCGCGGCACACCAGGTGGTGGTGGTGGCCGGTGCTGCACATGCGGTAGACGGCCTCGCCCTCATCGCTTCGCAGCATGTCGACCTCACCGGCCTCGGCCATGCCGGTGAGTGTGCGATAGACGGTCGCCAGCCCCACCGTGTCGCCTGCCTGCCTGAGGCGGGCGTGGACCTCCTGCGCCGAGCTGAAGTCCTCGGTGCTCTCCAGCAGTGCTGCGACTGCCGCCTGTTGCCGCGTCAGTCGACGCCTGTTCTGCGTGCTGGGGGTTCGATCAGTCATGAGCTCACCTGTTCGTGCTCGTCGTAGTGTCCCTCGTGCGGAGCATGTCGGTGGTCGCCGTGCAGGTAGTCGACGTGGTCGCCGTGCGGGATCGCCTCGTGCCCACAGCCGGGGCCGTGCTCGTGCGGGTGCCGCTCGGTGACCCGGTGACGGTGCGCGGTGGCGGCGCTGACCAGGGCGGCCGCGGCGGCGACCCCCAGGAACAGCGAGATCGCGAGCAGCACGATCGTGCCGCCCGCAGCGGTGTCGGCGTAGAAGGACGTCACGACACCGCCCACCGACGACACGACGCCGAACCCGACCGCCCACACGGTCGCAGAGCGGAAGCTGCGGGCGACCTGCTGGGCGGCCGCGTTGGGCACGATCATCAGGGCGCTGATCAGCAGGAGTCCCACCACGCGCATCGAGACCACGACCGTCACCGCGGTGAGGACGGACAGGGTGATGTTGAGCGCCATCACCGGCAGGCCACTGGCGCGGGCGTACTCCTCGTCGCCCGCTGCCGCAAACAGCCGCTGCCGCAGCACGAGTGTGATCGCGACGATCACGGCGGAGAGTGCTGCGAGGACGATGAGGTCCCCGGCCGACGTGGTGGTGATCGCGCCGAACAGGTAGCCGGTGAGGTTGGAGCTCTGCCCACCGTCCACCCGGTTGATGATGACCACACCGGCGGCGATGCCTCCGTAGAACATGACAGCGAGCGCGATGTCACCACTGGTCCGGCCCCTGGCGCGGATCACCTCGACGGCGACGCCTGCCAGGACGGCCGCGGCCAGCGCGGTGAGGATCGGCTGGTTGTCCAGGAGTACCCCGATGGCCACACCGGCCAGGGCAACGTGTCCGAGTCCGTCGCCGATGAGCGAGAGTCGGCGCTGCACCAGGAAGATACCGACCAGCGGGGCGACGGCACCGACGAGGAGCGCCGCCAGCAGGGCGTTGCGCATGAAGTCGTACGACAGGATCTCCATCACTCGCCCCTCCGCTCGACCGGCCCGTCGAGCGGACCCATCCCGCCGACCAGGCCGGCGGGGTCCTGCCCCGTGGACGCACCGTGGTACTCGTACGGATGGTGCCCGTGGCCGCCCGAGTCGGCCGCGAGTGACAGCGTGGCCAGCCGCTCGGCATACTCCGCCGGTGTGCCGTCGAACGCGATGCGCCCGGAGTCCATCGCGATGATCCGGTCGACGATGCCCCGCAGGGCTGCGAGCTCGTGGGTGACGATGAGCATGGTCACGCCCAGACCGGCCAACCGGCGCATCACCGCAGCGAGGACATCCTGGCTGGCCGCGTCCACGCCGGCGGTCGGCTCGTCCATGATCAGTACCTGCGGTCCGGAGGCCAGTGCCCTGGCGATCAGCACGCGGCGTTGCTGGCCACCGGAGAGCGTGGCCACGTCGGACTCCAACCGGTCCGCGAGCCCCACCGTCTCCGCCGCCCGCTCCACCGCCGCCCGCTCCTGGCTGCTGGCGTGCCGCCACCACGGCCTGCCTGCCAACTGCCCGGTGGCGATGACCTCGCGCACGGTGGACCGCACGGAGTTCGACAGGGTATGCCGTTGCGGCACGTAACCGAGTCGGCTGCCGTCGTGGAACTGCGCCAACGGGGTGCCCAGCAGGTCCACCTCCCCGCCGAGGTGCTCGGTCAGGCCGAGGAGCCCACGGATCAGGGTTGACTTGCCCGACCCGTTGGGACCGAGGAGGGCCACCACCTCACCGGCCCGGATGGTGAGGTTCACGCCCTCGGTGAACGGTCGACCGGCGTAGCCGAAGGACGCGTGGTCGAGCCGGATGACGGCCTCCTCGCGCGCTGAGGCAACGTGCTTCTCACTGTCACTCATGTGCACTCCTGACCACGCTGCAGCGCCTCGAGGTTGGCTCGCATCACCTCAAAGTAATCCGCGCCGGCGGAGGTGTCCGTGATCCCCTCGATCGGGTCGAGGACCAACACCTCGGTGCCGGTCTCCGTGCCGATGACCTCGGCGAGGTCGCCTCCGAGAGTGGACTCCGCATAGATCGCGCTGATCCCGAGCTCGCCGACGATGTCGGAGATCTCCGCCATCCGTGCCGGGGTGGCCTCGGCGTCGGACGTGACGCCAGCGATTCCGACCTGGTGGAACCCGTAGCGGTCAGCCAGGTAGCCGAACGCCTCGTGGGTGGTCACCAGCGTGTCGTGCCGGCAGCTCGCGAGGGTGTCCGCGAACTCGGCGTCCAGCGCCGTCAGGTCCGAGGCGAACCGCTGGGCGTTGGCCTGGTAGGCCTCGGCGTTGTCCGGGTCGAGATCGGCCAGCTCATCGGCGATCGCCGCACCCGCCGTTGCGTACCGCTCCGGATCGAGCCAGAAGTGTGGATCAGAGGCGCCGTGGTCGTGGTCCTCGTGCGCGGACCCCTGCGCCTCATCCGAATGCTCCTCCTCGGAGTGCGCATCGGCCGAGTGGTCGTCCACGTGTGAGTCATCGTCACCGGTCTGTGCCAGGGGGACCACGTCTGTCGTGTCCAGTGTGTGGCCCTCCGCCTGCGCAGCGACCGCGTCGTCCACCGCCGCCTGCATGCCCGAGGAGTAGACGACGAGGTCGGCGTCCTTGACCGCTCCGACCTGACGCGGGGTGAGCTCGAGATCGTGCGGCTCGACACCGGGGGCCGTCAGGGTCTCGATCTCCACGCCAGCCACGCCACGAGCGATCTGCTGCGCGGCGAACTCCACCGGGTAGAACGCCGCCACCACGCGAAGCTCCGCGCCGTCGGCGCTGTCGGAGATCGATCCGCCGGTCCCGCAGGCGGTGAGGAGGGCGGCGGTGGCGGCGCCTGCGCCCACGGTGAGAAGTCGGTGCGTCATGGGAATGATTCTCACTTGGAGTGAGAATCATTGTCAAGTTGTCCCGTGCGGTGGGCCGAGCAGCCTGTCAGCCCGTCAGGCAGTCCGGCGGCCGCGAGCGCGACAGGTGTCCGGGCAGCGCTGCCAGTCAGGGAGAGACGAACTGGGTGATGACGATCGCGAGCAGCAGCACAAGCACTGCGAGGCGCATCATCCGCAGGGGGGTGCTCAGGTGCGGCCAGCTGAGGTAGAGCAGCCACAGCAGCACGAGGAGCGCGATTCCCACGAGAACGGCGCCGACGACGCCACCGAGGAACGCGCCCCCGAGGATGAGCGCCGCCATGGCGACCATCGGCAACCAGGTGGGCAGCTTGGCTAACTGGTTGAGTGCGGGCATGCTCGCGCGCTCGATGGAGGCACGCGTGCCCGTCGAGGAGTAGTGGGGGTCCATGGAGTGGATCGGGTCCGACACGGGTCTGAGCCTAACCTCCCCACCGCCTACACTCTGCGGCATGGCAGCCACCTCAACCGTCGATACCGTCGTCAACCTCTGCAAGCGTCGGGGATTCGTCTTCCCGTGCGGCGAGATCTACGGCGGAACGCGGTCGGCGTGGGACTACGGGCCCCTGGGTGTGGCGCTCAAGGACAACATCAAGCGCCAGTGGTGGCGGGCGATGGTGCAGACGCGCGACGATATCGTGGGGCTCGACTCGTCGGTGATCCTGCCGACCCAGACCTGGGTCGCCTCGGGGCACGTCGGTGCGTTCTCCGACCCGCTCACCGAGTGCCAGTCCTGTCACAAGCGCTTCCGTGCCGACCACCTGCAGGAGGCCGTCGCCGACAAGGCCGCCAAGAAGGGCAAGGAGATCAACCCGGACGACGTCGACCTCGCGGAGGTCGCCTGCCCGAACTGCGGCACCAAGGGCGCCTGGACCGCTCCACGCGAGTTCAACATGATGCTCAAGACCTACCTCGGGGTGATCGAGGACGAGTCGGGGCTGCACTACCTACGTCCGGAGACCGCGCAGGGCATCTT
>DATGRS010000140.1:0-54984 GCA_035303365.1 Ornithinicoccus sp. | reverse complement strand
TACCTTGACCACGTGACCAACTGGTGGCTGCTGATCCTCATCGTGCTCGTGCAGCTCGCTGTCATCGGCTGGCTCATCAGTCTCGCCAACACGGACGCGACGGCCGCGAGCCGCCGGTCCGGCACGGCATACGCCATGGCTGACGGATCGGGCCGGGGACGGGCGCCGTCTGGTGGAGGCACCGACACCGCCCCGGCCATCTCCGAGCAGACCCGGACCGACGGTCGGCTGCGCGCCGCCATCGTGGTCAACCCGACCAAGTTCCAGGGCGCCGCAGGCACCGCACGGATCCGCTCCGAGCTCGAGGCCGTCTGCCGCAAGCACGGCTGGGCCGAGCCGCTCTGGTTGGAGACGACGATCGAGGACCCCGGCTACGGGCAGACCAAGCAGGCTCTCGCCGAAGGGGTCGACCTGGTCTGCGCGCTCGGCGGGGACGGCACCGTGCGGATCGTCGGCTCCGCACTGGTCGGCACCGACGTCCCGATGGGGCTGCTCAGCGGCGGAACCGGCAACCTCCTGGCGCGCAACCTGTCGCTCCCCGTGACCAACCCGGCCCAGGGGCTGGCGGTGGCCCTCACCGGCCGCGACCACCGGATCGACACCGCGACGCTCCGGCTGCGTCGTCCGCTGTTCGGGGCCGATGACGAGGAGGCCCCACCTCCGGTGGACACCGACGACCTGGACGAGCTGCCACCGCTGCCCGGCGAGGGCCAGGGGGAGGTCGAGGACCACATCTTCCTCGTCATGGCGGGTCTCGGCTTCGACGCCGAGGTGATGGCCAACGCCCCGGAGAAGCTCAAGAAGCAGATGGGGTGGGGTGCCTACATCTTCTCCGCGGCGCAGCTGTTGCGGGGCCCTCAGTTCAAGGTGCACATCCGCACCGACGAGGACGACCGGCTGAACCGACGGGTCCGCAGCGTGCTGGTCGGCAACGTGGGCAAGTTGACCCCTGGGCTCAACCTGGTGCCGCAGGCGAAGGCAGACGACGGGATCCTCGACATGGTGCTCCTCGCGCCGAAGGGCCTCGTGGGGTGGGGCGCCGTGCTGTCCAGCGTTGTGACCCGGCAGACGAAGGGTCACCCGCGGATGGAGTTCTTCACCATGCAGACGGTCGAGGTCATCGCGGAGAAGCCGGTGGAGATCCAACTGGACGGCGACACGCTGGGACGGGCCACCGCCATGACGGTGACGGTCAATCCGCAGAGTCTGGTAATCCGTCAGTCAGCGTGACGTCCTCCGCGACCCGAGCCGGTGAGGTCGGGTTGCCGGTGCGGCTCTCGTCGGGACGCGGCCGGACGATCGTCGCGCTGTCGTCTCGGGCGGCCGCGAGCGCCTGCTGCTCCTCGGGCGTAAGGGTCGTGTCGCTGCCGCCGCCGACGATCCCCTTGGCATAGGTGCGCGACTCCCCTCGCGCGTGGATCGAGCTGATCACCATGCCGTCACCGTTGTCGTCGATCACGGCCGCGGAGAACGACATCTGCCCGCCCATGTCGCCGAACGCGTCATAGCGCACGACGGCCACGTGCTGCAGGGTCTGTGCCAGGTCACCCTTGAGCGCTGCCACCTCTGTCTGGAGTGTGTCGATCCGCGTGCGCTCGGCGCTCAGGCGTCGGGCCTGGCCCGCGAGCACGGTCGCGACGTCCGCCTCGCCATCACCCCAGAGCACCGCGAACCGCCGCTGGATCAGCTGGTGCCGTCGGTGGGCTACCCATCCGAGCACGGCGGCTACCAGCGCGACCACCAGCGCCGCCACGGCGACGACGGTCAAGGCGGGGGTGTCCACCCCTCGAGCGTATGCCGACCGCTCGCCTTCTCGGGGAAACCTGCCCGAACGCGCCTCGCCATGGGCGCCCTCTGCGTTCCTGAGCCGTGCCGGCTCGCCCGGAACTCTGCGAGACGCCACCGGACCAGGTTGACCCGCAGACCCACGGCAAACCGCCCCTCCTAGAACCCCCTACACTCCTTGGGAGATGGACTCAACCGAGGCCAGCTGGGGCGGAACCGCTCCTAACCCGCGCTCGTGGAAGAGACAGAGTGATGAACCCAGACTTCCCCATCTGGCTCCGCGCCTCCCACCTGATCAACTTCATCCTGATCGGCATGCTGCTGCGCTCGGGCTGGGAGATCCTGTCCTCCCTGCCCCGCCTGTGGTGGCGCAAGGACTGTGCGCCGGGGACGGAGTGGCTGAAGTTCACCAAGCGCGAGCTGCCCAAGGAGGAGGGGGTCTACACCTCCCTCATGGACGAGAAGTCAATGTCGCCGCTCCTCGCCCTCCCGGGGCGGGAGAACATCGGCCTGGGTCGCCACTGGCACGGCCTGTCGGTGATGCTCTGGGTGCTCAACGGCATCGTCTACGTGGCGCTGCTCTTCGGAACCGGGCTGTGGCGTCGGATCATCCCGACGTCCTGGGACGTCTTCCCCGAGGCGTGGGACTCCCTGCTGGTCTACCTGTCCTTCGAGACTCCCTCGATCGAGCACTACCAGCCGTATGACGCGCTGCAGATGCTTGGTTACACCTTCGTCATCTTCATCCTGGCCCCCTTCATGATGCTCACCGGCGTCGCGATGGCACCGGCCATCCGGTCCCGCTACCCGTGGTACGTCAAGTTCTGGGGAGGCCACCAGGGTGCGCGCTCCCTGCACTTCATCGCCATGGTGCTGATGGCCGGCTTCGTGGTCATGCACGTCGGTCTCGTCTTCCTCGTGCACCGCGAGTACAACCTGGTCCACATGGTCTTCGGTGACGTCGACACGGCACGCTATGCGCAGGCCTTCGTCATCATCGTGGCGACGATCGTGGCCGTGGCCCTCTTCTGGATCGGGCTCAGCTACTGGACCCTCGCCGACCGCGTCCGCGCCCACCGGTTCCTCGTCCCGTTCACCGAGATCGGACGCAAGATCTTCCTCAACTGGATGCGGCCGCGCGGCGCCGAGCAGACGTCGTACACCGACGAGGACATCTCGGAGTTCCACTGGACGAACGGGCTGCCGCCCACGCAGGAGGAGTCCCCGGAGTTTGCCGCGGCGCGTGAGGCCGACTGGCAGGGCTACACGATCACCGTGAGCGACGACATCTCCGGGACCAGCCGCGAGCTCACGCTCGCGGAGCTTCGCGACTTCCCCGAGGCCTCCTACATCGCCACCCACACCTGCATGCAGGGGTGGTCGGCGACCAGCCGCTGGACCGGAGTCCGTCTCGCGGACCTGCTGGGGGAGCGGCCGGAGGGCGCGAACTACGTGATCGTGGAGTCCTACGGGCTGGCGCAGAAGATGATCGACAACCGTCCGCGCGAGCCCTTCTACGCCGCCATCGACCTCGAGACCGTCGGGGAGCAGGACACGATCCTGGCCTACGAGCGCAACGGGCACGAGATCGAGGAGTACCTCGGTGGGCCGGTACGTCTGCGGGTGGAGTCCAACCACGGCTACAAGCACGTGAAGTGGGTCCGCTCCATCCGCTGGGTCGCCGACTACGCCGACTATGGTGACGGCAGGGGCGGCACGCGCGAGGACTCCGCCCTGCAGGCGTTCAACGGAAGGATCTGATGACTGGGACCGAAGACCCCATCGCCTCCACCACCCTCACAGTGCAGGGCGTGCGCTCCGAGGACGACGTGCGCACGGCACTGCAGAGCCTCTACGACGTCTTCGCGGAGCTGGGACTTGGTCAGGCGACCTTCGAGGTGTCCGACACGGACGTGGCCCGGCTCATCGTGAAGCACAAGGAGTCGGTGACGGCCGACCGGGCCGCGATCGCGCGTGCCCTGGCTGACGCCGGCTCCTTCCGCCTCCTGGACTGAGGCTCCTTCCGCCAGTGCCGTCGGCCTCGTGGACTGAGGTCGCGGGTCGCTGCGCGAAGCGACCGCGGGTTCCTCCCACCGGCTGCGGGTTGTTTCCGCTGGTCGGTGGGACAAACCCGTCGTCTGTAGGACAAACCCGCGGCCGGTCTGACACAGAAGGCCCGCGGTCGTAGGCCAAACCCGCGGCCGGTCGGACGAACCCACGGTCGGTGGGGAGAGTCTCCGCCGGTCAGCGCGCCTCGAAGGCGGCGATCTCCTCGAGCTTCGGACCGTAGGAGCTGGCGGGGTCGTGGCGCGCGTCCA
This sequence comes from Ornithinicoccus sp., assembly GCA_035303365.1. Lineage (GTDB taxonomy): Bacteria > Actinomycetota > Actinomycetes > Actinomycetales > Dermatophilaceae > Ornithinicoccus. Next base: position 50,881 of record DATGRS010000140.1, on the reverse strand, counting down.
GCCAGACGTCGAGCAGAGCGGTGGCGGCGGGTGCGGCGATGACGTTCTGGCCCATACAGATGATCTGCGCGTCGTAGTTCTCGACCGAACCGCGCACCGTGATCACGTCGTGCGCGGTCGCAGCGCGCACACCCGGCACCTTGCTCGCCGCGATCGCGGTGCCCACTCCGGTCCCACAGACCAGAATCCCACGGTCGGCTCTGCCGTCCAGCACCGCCTGGGCCGCCTGGAATGACACGTCCGGGTAGGTGATGTCGGCGGTGGACAGGTCCAGGACCTCACTGACGCGATCGTCCGCCTCGAGGTAGGCCCTCAGTTCGTCCTTGAGTGCTGTCCCGTTGCCCGGTGCTCCGATGACGACGCGCATGGCTGATCCTTTCGCACGGTGTCCGCCCCAGCCGGGACCTTGTCCGCCCCAGCCGGGACCTTGCCGGTCAGCCTAGCCAGCCGCGGTATGCCGGCGATCGGCAGGGAGACTCCTCGCAGGCGGAGGTCCCGTGGACGTGTCGGACGGGTCGGAGGCAGCGGGCCGGTGGCACGGCGCGCGCCCGAGGCGCGTTGGCCGGTGGCATGGCGGCCGTGGGCAGCGCGCCGGCACGGCACGGCTCCGGCAGTGCCCGAGCCACCTCCAGCCAACCTCCAGCGCTGCGCACTACTCTCCAACCCATGACCGAGTCGTCCGGGCGCCGCTTCGCGTGGGCGGTGTTCGGATTGGTCGTGCTCTTCCTGGGCAGCGCCATGTTGTGGTCACTCCTGGGGCTTGGGACCACTGACGACGACACCGTCCCGCTCGCGAGCACCGGCGAGGTCGTGGTCGTCGGAGCGCCAGGGCTGACGTGGTCGGACATCAGCGAGTCCGGCACGCCGACGCTGTGGGTGCTGACCGGTGAGGGCGCCTCGGCTGGGCTGATTGTCCGCGGTGCCCACGAGGTCACCTGCCCAGCCGATGGGTGGTTGACCCTGTCTGCCGGCCAGCGCGCGGCCGCGAACGACGACGGGGTGCAGGACTGCACTGACGTGCCGGACCTCTCAGTCTCCGGTGAGACCGCGACCGTTCCTGCCTGGGACTCGTGGCAGGCGGCCGCCGACAGGCGGCCCCTCGACGCCGAGCTGGGCACGCTGGCGGAGTCCCTTGAGCGGGCCGGTGGGTGCGTCACGACGGTCGGGCCGCTGGCCGCCCTCGGCGGGGCGACCGACGGGGTTGCGCGCGACTACCGGGACGGTGGCCTGTCGGCATACGCCCCGGGCGGCTGTGCCATCACGCTGGTGGACGGTGGTGTGGTCTCCGGCGCAGCAGATGCCTCGGCGCTGGACGCCGAGCTGGCGAACCTGCGAGAGCGTCTGCCGGACCAGGCGACGCTGGTGGTGGCAGGTCAGGCCGACCGCGAGGACCGCGCGGGGGTGCGCTCCGCAGTCGTCTGGCAGGAGGGCATGGAGCCAGGCGCCCTGCGGTCGACCACGACCCGACAGACCAACCTCGTGCAGACCACCGACCTGACGGCAACCGTCCTGACCCTGGCGGGCGCCCAGGTGCCGGACGCCGTGAGCGGGGCCGAGCTGGGCATCGTGCCGCAGTCCGCGTCAGCGGCCGAACGCGTCACGACCCTCCAGGACCTGACCGAGTCGACGGATGCGGCCAAGGCGCTGGCATACCCGGTGCTGGGCGTCGGTGTGCTGCTGGCGCTCGTGGCCCTGGCAGCGCTGGCCGTGGCGCGTCGCCGCACCGAGCTGCGGCTCCTGGGTCTCGCCGCGATGGCGTTCTCCTCGGCGGCGTTCCTGGCCGGCGTGGTCCCGTGGTGGCGCGCCGAGCCGCGGTGGGCTGCGTTGGTCGCGGTGATCGTGCTGTGGGTCGCCGTGCAGGTGGGCCTGGCGATGGCCGGCCCGTGGCGTCGTCACCCGCTGGGGCCACCCATCGTCGTGGCGGCGCTGACCGTCGTGGTGCTCGGTGTCGACGTGGTCCTGGGAGGACGGCTGGGTCTGATCTCGATGCTCGGGGTGCAGCCCGTGACTGCGGGACGGTTCCACGGGATGGGCAACGTGGGCTACGGCATCTTCGCGGTGTCAGGTCTGCTCCTCGCCGGGTTCCTGGCCTCCCTGCTCCGGTCCCGCCCGATGGCTCGGCGGAGTGCTGCGGTGCTCGTGGTGGGGGTGCTGGGCGTGCTGCTGGTGCTGGTGGACGGAGCGCCAGTGTGGGGGGCGGACTTCGGAGGGGTACCGGCGCTCGTCGTGGCCGTCGGCGTCCTCGGGCTGGCCGCGGCGGAGATCCGACTGACCCCGGTGCGTGCCTTGCTGATCGCGGCCGCAGCCGTCGTCGTGGCTGGGGCGCTGATGCTCCTGGACTGGCTGCGGCCGGCCGGTTCGCGGACGCATCTGGGTGACTTCCTGCAGTCGGTCATCGACGGCGGCGCGGTCGACATCGTGCTCCGCAAGCTCGACCAGAGCCTGGGGATCCTGGTCCGCTATCCCGTCTCGTGGGTTGCCGTACTTGTGCTCGTGGCCCTGGTCTGGGCGGTGGCTTCCCCCGGCTCGTTGCCCGGACGCCGCATTGCGCCGCTGTGGCAGGTACCGCTGCTGCGCCCGACCGCCGTGGCGGTGCTGACCTGCGTGACGATCGGCTGGGCGCTCAACGACTCGGGCATCGCCATCGTGGGGATAGGCCTCGCTGTCGCCATAGCTGCCGCCATCGCCGTCGGGGCAGGACGCCATGGGCCGGAGCCCGAGGTTCGTAGCAGGACTGTGGCATAATCGTGGCATGCCTAAGGTCCGGCTAAGCACGACGGTCGACGCCGACCTGCTCGCACGGGCCCGCGCCACCCACGGCGGCCCGACGGATGCCTCACTCCTGGAGGCGGCGCTGGAGGCACTCCTGCGGCAGCATCGGGCGGCCGAGGTGGACCGTGCGTACCTCGAGGCCTATCGGGCAGCTCCGGTGGACATCGACGACCAGTGGGGCGACCTGGCCTCCTTCCTCGATGCGGCATCGAGGCGCTGACGATGGACGCCCCTGCCCGGGGGGAGCTCTGGTGGGCCGACCTCGACGACGCGGGGGCCCGGCCGGTGGTTGTCGTCAGTCGCGATGCGGCAGTCCTGGGGCGCCGACGCGCCATCGTGGCGCCGTGCAGCACGATCATCCGCGGGCTGCCCAGCGAGGTGCTCCTGGATCCGACGAAGGAGCCAGTGCACCGTCACTGCGTGGTCCAGCTCGACTCAGTGACCGATCTGCCGGTGACCGTGCTCATCCGACGGCTGGGACGTCTCAGCGACGCAGCGATGCGAAGGGTCTGCACCGCTCTCGGGATCGCGGTCGACTGCTCAGCGTGACTCGACCGCCAAGCTGGTCGACTCAGGTGCCGCGCGGGGGTGACCGGCGACAATGAGCGGTCGCGGCGACGGCGATGAGCCGATGAGCCGATGAGCCGATGAGCCGATGAGCCGATGAGCCGATGAGCCGATGAGCGCCGCCTAGTCCCTCTGGGAACGCGTCCGCAAGGCGCGCCGCACGTCGCGATACTGACGCAACCGGTGAAGCTGCGAGCGCAGGTCGCGGCCGGTCACGCGGTGGTGCAGCTCGACCGGGACCTCGACGACGCGGCCACCGTTGCGCAGCACGTCGACGGTCAACCCGACCTCGACGCCCCAGCCCTCGGCCAGCGGCAACGCGGACTCGAAGGACTCACGGGTCAGGCACCGCATGCCGCTGAGCGGCTGGGTCATCTGGCGCCCGGTCAGCCGGACGATGCCGTCTCGGGCCAGGCGCACGACAAAGCCGAAACCGCCACCGGAGGTCTGCTGCGGGGGCAACGTTGCGATCGCCATGTCGGCCTCCCCGGCCAGCACCGGCACGCACAGCACACCCAGACTGGCCGCGCTGTCCTCGAGATCGGCGTCGACGAAGAGGAGGGCGCGTGGGCGGTCGGTCCGTTGCGGGCCCTCCTCGGCCTCCAGCCTGCGCACCATCTCGGCGCCGCTGGTCATGGCCCGGGCCTTGCCCATGTTGGTCTCGTGACGGATCGTTGCGGCGCCGTGCTCGCGCGCGATCGCCTGGGTCTCGTCAGTGCTGCCGTCGTCCACGACGACGACGAGGTCGACGGACTCGACTGCCGACAGCGCCTCCAGCGTCGCCCCGAGGCGCTGCGCCTCGTCCTTGGCCGGGACGACGGCGGCCACCCGCTCCGGCGGCCGGCCGTCACCACCAGGCTCGGGAGCCGGTGCAGCGGCGGCGCCCGGCGGCATACTCAACGCAGCGTGACCTGCCGGCTGACCAGGCCGTCGCGGGCCCGTCGCTCCTCCGGGGTCAGGGGCTCGTTCTTCGCCAGCGCCGCGGCGTAGCGGTCGGCCAGCTCCTGAAGTGGTCCGGTCAAGTCGGCGGGGTCGGTCGCCGGGTCGACCTCGAGCACCGGCACGAGCAGGCCGGCGGCCCGGAACGCGCCCAGCAGGGCCGTGCCCTCGCCGAGGGTGTGCTCACCGGCGGCCTGCAGTCGCGCCAGGGCCTTGGTGGCGGCGTCCTCGTCGTCGCCCACGATCCAGCGGACGTAGGTGCGGTCGCTCATCTTGCACCAGTAGGTCGACGGGCGCTCCGGCACCGGCACGGTCGGCACCGCGGCCGCGTTGGTCTGCTCGAGGGACTCCATGACCTCGGGGGTGGCGTCCTCCTCGGCGATCCAGAAGCTGAAGTCGTCGTGCACCTCGACCACGAGCTCGGTGCCGTCGGCCAGCACGTCCTGCAACCGCGGGGTGTCGGCGGTGGCAGTAGGGACTGCCGGCACGGGCTGACCGGGCTCGGTGGCGACCGCGGTCTGCGCGGCGACCACGATGTCGCGGCTCGCGTCCCCACTGTGGCTGCGTGACTGCATCGCGACCATGACCTCGCCGTCCGCACGGTGGATCGCCGGCATGGCACCAGGCAGCACCGACACGAGGGTGACCTCCTGCGGGCTGCCGTTCAGCTCCATGGTGACCTTGGCGGTGGCCGCCGGGATGATCTCGCGCATCGCGACCCAGTCGGTCTCGTTGGCCAGCCCCTCGAACGGTCGGTTGACGAACGGCGCGCGGGCCGGCGCCTTCGTGCCCTCGGTCTGGCGCTTGCGTCGTGATGCCTTTCCCATGCGCGGAAGTGTACGTGCGTAGGGTCTGTGTCCATGACCGATCCGATCCCCGCCCCCGCCACGTTCGCGCCGGCCACCGGTCACACGACCGACGTGGAGTATGCCGTCACGCACCGGATCGGTCGGGTGCGCCTCAACCGCCCGCGAGCGGTGAACTCACTGACCACCGCCATGTGTGAGTCGATGCTCGTGCAGCTCACTCAGTGGGCCGCCGACGAGACGGTGGGTGCGGTGTTCATCGACGGGGCCGGCGACAAGGGGCTGTGCGCAGGGGGCGACGTGCGAGCCCTCCGTGAGCTCATCCTGGCCGGTGACGAGGCGGCCGCGATGCGGTTCTGGGAGCTGGAGTACGCCCTGAACGCCCTCATCGCCGACTACCCCAAGCCGTATGTCGCGTGGATGGACGGCGTGGTGATGGGGGGCGGCGTCGGGATCTCGGCTCACGGGTCGCAGCGGCTGGTCACTCAGCGCGCCATGGTGGCCATGCCGGAGACGATCATCGGGTTCTTCCCGGACGTGGGCGGGCTGTATCACCTCGCGCACGCGCCCGGTGAGCTCGGGACGCACGTGGCGCTGACCGGGCTGACGGTGGGACCAGCAGATGCGGTGCTTCTGGGCCTCGCGGACGGGGTGGTGGCGGTGGCCGACAAGGCGAAGGTGCTCGCCGATCTGGCAACTGCGCTCGGTGAGGTGATTGTGGAGAGTGACGAACCCGATGCAACGGACGGTTCCGCCGCTGAGGAACCCCAGGTGGCTCCCCGCTCGGAGCTCGAGTCGCAGCGCGGCTGGATCGACGAGTGCTACGCCGGCGATGACGCCGCAGCGATCCTGGAGCGGCTGCGCGGCTACGCCGACCCGGCAGCCAACGCGGCGGGCGAGGTCCTGGCCGCGCGCTCGCCTCACTCCGTGGCGATCACCCTGGCGGCGATCCGCCGCGCGCGGGACATGGACGTGCACGAGGTGCTCGCCCAGGACGCGGTGCTGTGCCGACGCTTTGTCAGTCACCCCGACTTCGTCGAGGGCGTCCGGGCACTGCTCGTCGACAAGGACAATGCTCCTGCCTGGGTCGACGCGTCGGTGGCCGAGATCGCTCCGGCGGAGGTGCGAGCAGCCTTCGGTGACGGGGCTCCGGTGACCCACCGATGAAGTTCTGCGTCGAACCGCGTCTACCCGAGTGACCCTCGCGCAGGACTCGGCAACGCCACAAACTAGAGGAGCAGCGATGTCATTCCAGGCGTACCTGGACAGCATTGAGGACAAGACCGGCCTTACGCCTCGTCAGCTCATCGACCAGGCGCACGACCAGGGTTTCGACGAGGACACGAAGTCCGCAGAGATCGCCGACTGGCTCAAGCGCACCCACGGGCTCGGGCACGGCCACGCCATGGCGTTGGTGCACGTGGTCAAGAACGGACCGCAGATCAACAGCAAGCACGTCGGTGCCACGGGCAGCCACCGCGACGAGTCAGATGTGCTGTGGCTGGACGGGAAGGCCAACAAACCCGCCCGCTGAGTGCTGCTGACACGGCAGAGTAAGGGGCCATGGGCACGAGCTGATGCTGGGGGATCCGGTCCGGCGGTGCTCAGCCGTCGGTGGTCCGCTCCGGGAAGCTCACGGTCACGGTGTGCTCCGTGTCGCCGCGGACCAGGTCGACGGACAGTTCCTCCCCCGGCCGGACCGCGTCGAGGACAGCGAACACATCATCCGGGGTGGACAACGACCGGCCGGCCGCCGCAACGAGCAGGTCGCCGACGGTGATCCCGGCCGCCTGAGCGGGAGATCCTTCAGCGACGGTCCGCACCAGTACGCCGTCGCGATCTGCGAGACCGACCGCTCGGCGCAGCTGGCGTGCGTGCGCGGCGGCGGCGAGGGCGACTCCCAGGCGCACCGGCTCAAGACGATGTCCGCTCTGCATCGCGGTCACGGCCTCCCGGAGCTCGGAGTCGGCGGCTCGGGCGAGATAGAAGCCGTGCTCCAGGCGGTGCGTGTTCACGCCGACCACGCCACCGTCACGGTTGACCACGGGCGCTCCGGAGGAGCCCGCGGCCGCCGGGGCGGTGTGCTCGATCGCCCCGTGGACGGGGCGGCCGCGCGGACCGCGGAACCCACGCTCGGACCCGGTGACCTGGCCCCAGGTCACCCGCACCGCATGCCGGCCGGCAGTCACGGCCAGCACGACGTCGCCCGGCTGGGCCGGTTGGTCGGCCCACGCCAGAGCAGGCGCTCCGGCGGTGTCCACCTCGAGCACCACAAGGTCACCGTCGACGTCGCTGCCCAGCAGTGAGCCCTGCGCTCGCCGTCCGTCGGCGAAACCAACCTCAGTGGTGCGGTCGCGGAGGTTGTGCGCGTTGGTGAGCACGCGTCCGTCGGCCACGACGAAACCGGTGCCTCGCCCTCGCCTCCCGATGGAGACCACGGACGGTGCGCACGCCTCCGTCGTCGACCGGACCGTGTCCTCAAGCTCCTGGATTGCGTCCATCACTCTCACTCCTTCGCTGAACCGCGACCGCCTGGAAAGCATCCGCCTAGGCTCATCGCAACATAGTCACTTGCGAATCGCAAGTGACTAGTGGCTCTAGGATGGGCGCATGACCATCGACACCAGCTCGCTGGAGAGTGCGGTCGGCAGGATCGGCGACCGGTGGAGCCTACGGATCATCGCGGTGCTGCTGCAGGGCGAGCGCACCTTCTCCGAGCTGGCAGCGCAGGTGGAGGGCATCGCGCCCAACGTGCTCACGGCACGCCTGCGCACGCTCAGCAGCGAGGGCGTCGTCACCGCCGTCCCCTACCATCGTCGCCCCCTGCGCATGCGCTACGCCCTCACCGAGGCCGGGAACAGCCTTGCCGGGACGGTGGCGGCGCTGGCCGAGTGGGGCGCCCAGCGCGAGGGTCAGGCCGGTGGTGTGATGCACGGGGCCTGCGGGTCTGCGGTGCAGACCCGTCCCTGGTGCCCGACGTGCGACCGGGTCGTGGCGGCGGACGAGCCGGCTACCGACATCTGGTGCTGATCACCGTTCCGCAGTCGCCTGACGGTCGAACCTGCTGACGGGCGGAGACCCGGCTGACTGTCTGGCCGTAGATGCCGCAGCTCGACGAACCGCTGGCCAATGCGCGCCTCAGTGCTCCTCGTGTTCGCCGGCGAGCGTTGATCGCCGCACGGTCAGGGCAGCACGCGCCTCCGACATCTCGTCCCACGGGATCGTCTCGGTGTCCCGCTCCAGCGTCTCCTCCGGTCCCTTGCCGGCCAGGACGACGGTGTCGGAGGGACTGGCCGAGCACACGGCATACTCGATTGCCTCCCGCCGGTCGCCGATCGAGAGGTAGTTGTCGCGCCCCGCCCCGCGCGCCCCGCGCTCCATCTCGTCGAGGATGTCCCGCAGCGGTGTGTCGCGGTGGTCCTCCTCGGTGAACACGGCCACGTCGGCCATCGCCGTCGCGACGTCGCCGAGCGGAGCCCGCTTCGACGGGTCTCGCGGCCCCCCTGCCGAGCCGAGCACCACCCACAGCCGACCCTCGGTCGTGACCCGGACCGTCGAGAGCGCCTTCTCCAGGCTCGGGGGCGTGTGCGCGAAGTCCACGATCACCCGCGGCTCGCCCGCGGCCCGCTCGACCATCTCCATCCGTCCCGGCACGCCACCGAACATCGCGAGGCCCGCAACCAGCGTCGGCACGTCGGCCCCCAGGACGTGCACGCCCGCCATCGCGGCGAGGGCGTTGGCGACGTTGAACCGACCGATCATCGGCAGGGCCGCATCGAACGACCCCTGCGGCGTGTGTAGCCGGAAGCGCAGCTGCTCTGCAGCCTCGACGATGTCGGTCGCCCACCAGTCTGCGTCCGTGCCCTCGGCGGAGTATGTCGTGTGGCTGGCGGCCATCGGCAGCAACCGCTCGGTCCACGGGTCGTCCAGGTTGAGGACCGCGTGCCGGGCCCGCTGGACAAGCTTGGCCTTGTCGGCGAAGTAGCCCTCCATCGAGCCGTGGAAGTCCAGGTGCTCACCGGTCAGGTTCGTCCAGACCGCGACGTCGAAGTCGACCCCGCGGACCCGGTCCAGCGCGAGGGCGTGGCTCGAGGACTCGACGACGACCGCCTGCGCGCCGGCCCCGAGCTCGTCGGCCAGGATCTGCTGCACCTGCGGCGCCTCTGGGGTCGTGAAGTGCGTTGGCGGCTGGCGCAGCACCCCGTCCGGCAACTCGTAGCCGATGGTGGAGAGCAGGCCCGTCGCGCGACCGGCATGGCGCAGCAGGTGCCGCGCCAGGCAGGACGTCGTGGTCTTGCCGTCGGTGCCGGTCACGCCGAGGATCTGCAGGGCACGGCTCGGGTGACCGGCGAGCTCGGCCGCCGCGTCGGCGAGCGCGGCCCGCGCACCCGGCACCACGACATACGGCACCGGGCAGTCGAGGCCCTCGGGCAGCCCCTCGCCGAGCACCGCCACCGCACCGCGCTCAACGGCCTGCCCGATGAAGGTGTGTCCATCGACCCGGGCGCCACGCACCGCCACGAACGCGTCGCCCGGCCCGGCCCAGTCGGCCTGGTGGGTGACGCCGGTGACCTCGACGTCCCCACCCGACTCGAGGGGGAGGTCGAGTGCGGCCGCGAGGTCACCGAGTCTCATGGCGGCAACCCTAGAACGGGCTCGAGCGGTCGGACGACATTGACGAACGACGGCGGGAGCGGTTGCGGCGGGGGGACCGCGGGTCAGTGCGTGAGACGACTCATCGCGCCCCTGCCTAGGGTGGGTCCGTGAGCGGATCACTAGGCCTTCCCGACGGCGGCCCGTGCCCGTGCGGCACCGGCGAGGCGTATGCCGTGTGCTGCGCTCCCCTGCACCGGCAGGAGAGGCTCGCGGTGACCGCGGAGGAGCTGATGCGGTCGCGCTACTCCGCCTACGCGCTGGGCGAGTTCGACCACGTCTTCCGCACCTGGCACGCCCGTACCCGTCCGGCCGATGTGGGGGCCGACGAGGGACTGGTGTGGCGGGGGCTCGAGGTGGTGGCGACGACCGACGGCGGTCCGGCGGACGCGGAGGGCGAGGTCGAGTTCCGGGCGCGCTACCAGCTGGGCGACGAGCGCGGCGAGATGCACGAGCGCAGCCGGTTCGCCCGGCGCGCCGGGCGCTGGGTCTACGTCGACGGGGACGACCTCAGCGACTGACCGCCGGTCGGCCCGGCTACGCGGTCGCCCGGTTACTTTTGTCCGGCCCCACTACTCGGTCGGTGGCCGGTGGAAGACCGCCTCGACGTTGTTGCCGTCGGGGTCGCGCACGAAGGCACCGAAGTAGCCGGGGTGGTACTCCGGCCACTCGCGCGGCGCATGAAGCTCCTCCGCCCCAAGACCGAGGGCCGCCTCGTGGAAGGCCCGGACCTCCTCCTCGCTCCCAGCCCGGAAGGCCAGGTGCATCTCGCGGTTGGGGCCCTCCGCGGCACCGTTGCTGAGCCAGAAGTCGGGATACTCCGCCCCGTAGCCCATGGCCACGCCGTGGTCAATGAGGCGCCGGACACCCAACGGCGCCAGGACGGTGTCGTAGAACGTGGCGCTCACTGCCAGGTCGGCACAGTTGATGCCGAAGTGGTCGATAACCCGTCGCACTGACTACTCCTATGGTCGTCCGGACTGCGCCCCATCGACGCATGCACCCAGCAAACCACCGCGCACCGACGCTCGCCACGGAAACGGGTTCGCCCTCGTGGCATGGAAGGGCGATGGTGGGTCCATGCACCAGGAGGACCTGTGGGACGAGCGGGCCGCCCGCTCCTACGACACCCCCGGCACCGGCATGTTCGCCGCTGACGTGCTCGACCCCACGGTCGACATGCTGGCGCGGCTGGCCGGCGACGGGGCGGCCCTGGAGCTGGCCATCGGGACCGGGCGCGTCGGCATACCACTGGCGGAACGCGGCGTGCCGGTCACCGGCATCGAGCTGTCGCCGGCGATGGTCGACCGGCTCCGCCAGAAGGCCGACGCGCAGACCATCCCGGTGTTCATCGGGGACATGGCAACCACCCGGGTGCCCGGCCAGTTCGCCCTGGTGTTCCTGGTGTTCAACACCATCTCCAACCTGCAGACGCAGGCCGAGCAGGTCCAGTGCTTCCGCAACGCTGCTGCCCACCTGCGGCCCGGAGGCAAGTTCGTCGTCGAGCTGTGGGTGCCCGAGCTGCGGGCTCTGCCGCCCGGACGCGGCGGCACCGTCGTCGAGGTCCGGGACGGCTACATCCTGCTCGACACCTACGACACCCTCCGGCAGCACGTGGTCTCACACCACTTCCGCTTCGGCCAGGACCAGGCGGCGCAGTTGTTCCGGTCGCCGCACCGATACGTCTGGCCCGCCGAGCTGGACCTGATGGCGCAGCTGGCAGGGTTCGAGCTGGAGAGTCGGCACGCCGACTGGGAGGGTGGCGAGTTCACCGCCGACTCCGCCTCGCACGTGTCGGTCTATCGGTTGCCGGTCAGCTGATGCGGCCGAGCACATCACCCAGCAGGGCGGCCTGCTTGGTGACCTGACGGGTGTACACCCCGCTGCGGCGATGCCCGGCGAGGTCGGCCATCCGTGCGGGAGCGCGGGAGAGGAAGTGGGCGTGCACGAGCGCCAGCTCCTCGGCCGCGGTGTAGCCGTCCTCGGCGAGGTTGTCGCCCCACTCGGCCAGGAGCAGTCCCAGGAGCGGCTCCTTGTCCGCCGCGAAGAGATGCAGCTTTGCCGCGTCGTGCATCACCGGACGCTCGCGCGCGTGCTCCCAGTCGATGATCACCGGTCCGCCCGGGGTGGCCAGGACGTTGGAGGCGACGAGGTCGCCGTGCGACCACGACATCCGCAGCCGGCGGTTGTCAGCGATGAGGGCGGCAACCGGGGCCCCGATGTCGTCGGGCACGAGCCCGGCGTCCCGGACCGCCTGCCACTGCTTGCCGAAGCCGCCTCCCCAGATCTCGGACGCCGACCGGCCGTGGATGCCGTAGCCCTCGTGCACGCGGCCCAACCCCTCCAGGATCTGGGGGGTGTGCGCCGCCAGGCGCAGGGAGTCGGTCAGCGGCTCCCCCTCGACCCACTCCTCCACGAGGTAGCGCAGACCCTCCTCCAGCTCTCCGTGGCTCAGCATCCTCGGGATGAGGTCGGGGGCGTAGCGGTTGACGATCTCGTGCGCACGCACCGAGTTCGTGATGGGGCACATGCCGTTGGGTCGCACCGGAGCCACCGCCAGCGTGCGCCGCCGGTCGCCATAACCAGCACGCAGCTTGACCTGCTCGCCGAGGTCGAACTTGGCCAGGACGACAAGGTCCGCAGCGACGGGAAACAGCGCCTGCTGCACCCCCGGCCGGTCTTGGACCCACGCACCCCGCAGCGGTCTGGGGACCATGGTGTCCAGGAAGGTCTCCGCACCCGGCCGGCGGGCCACCCGGTCGATGGTGAGGAAGTCGCGTGCGGCACGGGTCCTGGGGAGCTCCGGATCCATCTCCTCGACGCGCTGGACCACGTCCATCGCCGCATCCACCCGGCTCAACCGTCGGCGGCTCGCGGGGTCGCTCTCGACGCCCTTCTCCCAGGGCCGGCGCAGGCCGTCCAGCAGACCCCGAACAGTGCGCCTGGCGTGCGCTGTGGCACGAGCTCGCACCATGAGTCCTCCGTTCCCCGTTGCTCCACCCTAGTGAACGACGGGTGAATGAGAGGTTGATGAGATCCGGACTCGCGCGTGCGTGTCGCCCATCCGGGTCAGGTGACGACCGGGCGCCCCGACTCGGTCCACGCCGCGATGCCGCCGCCGAGGTGGTAGCCGGAGGTGAAGCCCTGTCCGAGCATCAGCTCCAGCGCGGCGGCGGAGCGGTTGCCGCTCCGGCAGTACACGGCGTAGGCAACGTCTGGGTCCAGCCCCGCCAACACCTGGGCGAAGTCGGGTGAGGACACATCGAGGTTGACGGCACCCTCGAGGTGACCGGACGCGAACTCCGCCGGCGTGCGCACGTCCAGGACGACGGTGCCCGGTGCGGCCAGCGCCGCGGCGAACGCGTCGGCCTCGAGCGTGGCGCCGTTGGCGGGCGAGGTTGCAACCACCTGGCCCTCCTGGGTGGTGCCGGCACCTACCCCTTGCGCACTGTCCGGCGCCGTGACGTCCGTTGTCGCGGTGTCCGTGCACCCCGCAAGTGCGAGGGCCGCCGCCGAGACGACAACCAGAATGGACCGGCCCGTCATGCTGCCCTGGCCCCGGACACCAGCGGACGGCCCGCGGCACTCCAGGCCGAGGTCCCACCCGCGACGGACACCGCGTCGTAGCCCAGCGCGACGAGCAGATCGGCCATCGCAGCGGAGCGGTTGCCCGTCTGGCAGATGACGTGGACCGTGCGGTCGCGGGGCACCGCATCGAGTGCGGACGTGATCCTGCTCATGGGCGCGAGCACCGCTCCGGGCACGTGGCCGGTGACGTACTCAGCGGGCTCACGAACGTCGAGGACGAAGCCTCCGTCGGCGTGCCGGGACAGAAGGGTATCCATGGGAATCTCACGAGTCATGGGGAGAGGATACCCCAGGGGGTATCCAGTTTCGCACTTCTGCTCTGCCAGGACCGCTGCCCGTGCGCCTACGCTGGACGCGGGCGAAGGGAGCTGGCGTGGCTGAGGCGGTGTACGTCGCGGTGGTGGGTCCGGGGCGCGATGTCTCTCCTGACCTCCTGGTTGAGGCCGAGGACGTCGGGCGTCTGCTCGCCAGGGAGGGCTGCACCGTGGTCACCGGTGGGCTCGGTGGCGTGATGGAGGCTGCCTCACGGGGCGCGTATGCCGAGGGTGGGCTGACCGTGGGCCTGTTGCCCGGGTCGTCCCGGACGGAGGGAAACGACTTCCTCACCGTGGCGCTGCCGACCGGCCTGGGGGAGATGCGCAACGCCCTCGTGGTCCGCAGCTGCCACGTCGTGATCTGCGTGGGCGGGAGCTGGGGGACGCTGAGCGAGGTCGCGCTCGCGGTGCGCACCGGCGTGCCGGTCGTCGCGCTCCACGGCTGGCAGCTCCCCGAGCGGCTGCACGCGGCGGACGACGCCGTGACGGCGGTGCGCACGGCGATGGCCTTGGTGTCCGACCAGCTCTGACGCCGCGCTTCGCGGCCGAGACGAGCGCTGATGGTGACTTTCTCGGGTCTCCGCGCGGACTTGACCTGGGTCAAGGAACGCGGTCGCCGAAGTCCGTAACTTGAAGTCACGCCCCACAAGAGGGCGCCGACGACAAGCGAAAGGACGCAACCGTGAGCACCATCACGAACACCACCAAGACCATCCTTCGGGCCGAGGGCTTCTCCTGCCCGTCCTGTGTGGGCAAGATCGAGAAGCAGGTGAGCCGGCTCGAGGGCGTCGAGTCCGTCACCGTGCACTTCGCCTCGGCTCGCGTCGAGGTCGTGCACGACCCGGCCCTCGCCAGCACCGACGACCTGGTCGCGGCCATCGCCAAGGCCGGCTACACCGCCAAGCCCGCCGCCTTCTGAGTCCGTGCTCGGCCCGGGTCCCCGTGAGCCGGGCCCGGGCCGGCGATCGATCGGCATACCCCCATCAACAAGTGAGACATCCTGAGAGGAGAACGAGATGAACCACGTGCACAGCTGGCTGAGCGGCCGCTGGACCGTGCCCACCGTCTCGGGGCTGCTGATCCTTGCATCGCTTGCCTCGAGCCAGCTCCTTGGCGAGCCGGGCTGGGGCGACCTCTTCATGGTCGCCGCCGCGGTGGTCGCCGGCACGCCGGTCGTGATCAAGGCCTGGCGGGCACTGACCGCGAAGGTGATCGGCATCGACCTGCTGGTCTCCGTCGCCGCGATCGGCGCGGTCGTGATCGGCGAGTACTGGGAGGCCGCTGCGGTGACCTTCCTGTTCGCCGTCGGTCACGCGCTGGAGTCCGCGACCCTCAACAAGACACGCTCGGCCCTGGCTGAGCTCATCGCCGTGGCCCCCGACGTCGCCGTCGTCCTGCGGGACGGTCAGCAGGTCGAGGTCGGCGCCGCGGAGGTCCGCGAGGGCGAGACCGTCCTGGTCAAGAACGGTGCGAAGGTGCCGGTCGACGGAGTTGTCTCCGCCGGCACGGGCGCGCTGGACGAGGCGTCCATCACCGGAGAGTCCATCCCGGTTGAGAAGTCCGCCGGCGACAAGGTCTTCGCCGGCACCATTGCCACCGGCGGGTTCCTCCAGGTCACCGCGACCGGGGTGGGAGCAGATACGACGCTCGCGCGCATCATCCACCGGGTGGAGGAGGCCCAGGACGCCAAGGCGAAGACCCAGGCGTTCATGGACCGCTTCTCCGCCTGGTACACCCCCGCCATCATCGTGATGGCCGTGATCTTCGGCCTGATCACCCGCGACGTCGTGCTCGCCCTGACGCTCCTCGTCATCGGCTGCCCCGGGGCCCTGGTCATCTCCATCCCGGTCTCGATCGTGGCCGGCATCGGCCGGGGCGCCAAGGACGGCATCCTGATCAAGGGTGGCGAGTTCCTGGAGACCTCGGCCAGGGTGGACGCCGTCGCGCTGGACAAGACGGGGACGCTGACTGAGGGACGCCCCAAGCTCACCGACATCGTGCCGCTCCAGCCCGACGTGGACCGCGACGAGGTGCTGCTGACCGCGGCGCGCGCCGAGGCCGGCTCGGAGCACCCGTTGGCCAAGCCCATCATCGACGCGGCGAACGCGGCGGGTCTGCCGGTTGTCGGCCTGCCGGAGCACACCGAGCCGGTCCCGGGCAAGGGGATCGTGGCGACCCTCGAGGGCCACCGGATCGCGGTGGGGAACCTGGCTCTGATCGAGTCCGAGCAGGGTCGCGACCCCAGCGACGACGCCCGCGCCGCGGAGGTCGGGCAGGAGCTCGCGGCTGCGGGTCGGACCCCGATGGTGGTGGCGCGTGACGGACGGGTGATCGGCGTGGTCGGAGTCGCCGACCAGGTGCGTGACGATGCCCGGGAGATGGTCCGGCAGCTGCACGGGGCGGGCGTCAAGAAGGTGGTCATGCTCACCGGCGACATCGAGCCGGTGGCCAGGGCCGTCGGCTCCCAGGTGGGCGTCGACGAGATCCGCGCCGGTCTCCTGCCGGAGGACAAGCTGGACGCCGTGACCGACCTGCAGCGGCAGGGTTACACAGTGGCGATGGTGGGTGACGGCGTGAACGACGCGCCGGCACTGGCCACTGCGGACATCGGCGTGGCGATGGGTGCGGCCGGCACCGGCGTAGCCATTGAGACGGCCGACATCGCGCTGATGAAGGACAACCTGCTCAAGCTGCCCGAGGCGGTCTCGCTGGCGCGGCGCACGGTCAACAACATGCGCCAGAACATCGTGATCGCGCTGGTCACGGTGGCGGCACTGCTCGCCGGAGTCCTCTTCGGCGGTGTGACGATGGCCATCGGGATGCTCGTCCACGAGATGTCCGTGCTGGTCGTCATCGCCAACGCGATGCGGCTCCTGCGCCGCCACGGTGGACGCACGCTCGATCGACCGGGCGACGGCACGGGCACCGGGACGCCGGCAAGGGCCGGCGAGGTGCGCACCCCCCAGCCAGCCTGATCCCAGGGCGGGCGTCGGCCGACCCCCAGGTCGGCCGACGCCGCACGGCAAGCAACCTGTCAGCACCACACCAAGGAGAGTCCTGATGTCACGGGCATATGTGTTCAACCAGTACGGCGGCCCCGAGGGCGAGGAGCTGATCGAGCGTCCCGTCCCCGAGCCGGGAGCAGGCGAGATCGTCGTCGAGGTCCGCGCCGCGGGGGTGAACCCTGCGGATGTGAAGCTGCGCGAGGGAGAGTTCGGCCGGGACGAGCGGCTCCCCCGGGCCCTGGGCTTCGAGGTCTCCGGCACCGTCGTCGCAGTCGGCGCCGGGGTCGAGGCGTATGCCGTGGGAGACGACGTCATCGGCTTCGTTGCCGAGGGTGAGGGCGGTTTCGCCGACCACGCCGTCCTGCGGGTGGAGGACGTCCTGGCCAAGCCCGAGAACATCTCCTTCCAGGTCGCCGCGACCATCCCTCTCGCGGGCTCCACGGCATACGACCTCACCCACGACATCGAGCTGGAGGCCGGACAGACCCTGCTCATCCTCGGCGCCGGCGGTGGCGTCGGCCACCTCGTTGCCGGCATCGGCCGGGTGCACCAGTTCAGGGTCATCGGGATCGCTTCGGAGTCCAAGCGCGCGCTGGTGGAGTCCACTGGTGCCACGTTCGTCGCCTCGGGCGACGGAGCGGCTGCGGCGGTGCGCGACATCGCACCGGACGGGGTCGATCTCATCGTCGACCTGGTCGGTGGCCAGGCGCTGCGCGACATCGCCCCACTTGCCAAGTCACCCGACCTGATCATCTCCGCCGCGGACGAGACCACCGCACTTGACCTCGGTGGGAGGGGTCGGGTCAGCAGCGACGAGTCGTTCAGGAAGATGGCCGGGGTCATCGGCTACGAGGTGGTCACGCCGATGATCACCGCTGAGTATCCGCTCGACCGGGCTCGTGACGCGATCGCCGCGGTCGAGTCGGGGCACGCCGGCGGCAAGGTCGTGATCGTGCCCTGACCGCGGCTGACACTGCCCGGTGGATGGGTCCAGTGGTGCGCCACGTGGACCCATCTGCCATTCCATGCATGCATGGCCGGCCATACGATGACGAGCGAGCCTCGATGGGCACCTGGGAAGGCTGACGGGTGTGGCACAGGGCGAGCGGGCGTTGCTCGGCCATGTCCGGGACGCCGTTCTCTCTGATCGGGAGTGAGAGCGCTCAGTCCGTCCGACGTCGCAGCTTGGCCGACGCCAGGATGAGCAGGGCGAGCACGAAGGCGACCGAGATGCCGAGGGAGATCCAGTACCAGCTCGTGGGCTCGGCATACCGGCCCACCTCCTCCAGCGCCTCGACGACGTAGGTCAGCGGGAAGGCGGAGGACAGCCAGTAGAGCCAGTCGGCCATCTGATCGCGCGGACCGAAGAGGCCGCAGAGCACGATCTGCGGGATCGTCGTGGCGGGCATCAGCTGTGCGGCCTGGAACTCACCGTGCGAGACCGAGGCTGCCAGCAGGCCCATCGACACCCCGAGGAGACCGCCGAACACCGCGGTGAGCAGCACGAGCCACAGTGAGCCGGCGACTTCCATGTCCAGCACGAAGTAGCTGAACAGCGTGGCCACGGTGACCTGGACGAGTGCCAGCAGACCGAACGCGGTGGCGTAGCCGAGGATGACGTCCACCTGTCCGGCGGGTGTGGTCATCAGCCGTTCCAGGGTGCCGGAGGTCCGCTCGCGCACCATGCCGACGGCCGCCAGGAGGAACATGAGGATCAGCGGCATGACCGCCAGCATCTGGAGCAGCACCCGGTCCAGCAGCTGGGCGTTCTCGTCGAACATCTCCGAGAGCAGGAAGCTCAGCACCAGCGGGACCAGCAGGACGATCGCCAGGGTGCGCCGGTCGTGCCGGGCCTGCCGCAGCACGCGAGCGGCCGTCGCGGCCAGGAGGTGCAGGTGCACGCTCACTCCTCCTCCCGGATGAGCCGGAGGAACGCCTCGTCGAGGTTCGCGGTGCCGGTCCGCTCCCGCAGCTGCTGTGGAGTGTCCTGGTCGAGGATCCGACCGCCACGCAGGAGGATGAGCTCGTCGCAGCGCTCGGCCTCATCCATCACGTGCGACGAGACCAGCACGGTGGTGCCGCTCGCAGCACGGGAGCGGAAGTCCGACCAGAGCTCCTCGCGCAGCACCGGGTCCTGACCCACGGTGGGCTCGTCAAGGACAAGCACGTCCGGGCTGGCGACCAGGGCGCAGGCCAGCGAGACTCGGGAGAGCTGGCCGCCCGACAGGTTCCCCGCCAGGGCGCTGGCCCAGCCGGTGAGTCCGACCTGCTCGAGCACATCACGCACCTGCGCATCGCCGGCGCCGACCAGGACGCCGAAGTAGCGGACGTTCTCGCGCACCGAGAGGTCTCGGTAGACGCTCGCGGCCTGGGTCATGTAGGC
The DNA here is from genome assembly GCA_035303365.1 of Ornithinicoccus sp. Lineage (GTDB taxonomy): Bacteria > Actinomycetota > Actinomycetes > Actinomycetales > Dermatophilaceae > Ornithinicoccus. The sequence continues at coordinate 31,854 of DATGRS010000140.1, read as the reverse complement.
CACCCGCCGTCGCGCTTCGGCAGAACCGGCCGGCATACCCAGCACGTGGACCGAGCCGGACCGGAGCCGTTGTGTCCCGACAATGGCCCGGATCAGGGTGGTCTTGCCGGATCCGGACGGGCCCAGCAACCCGGTGACACGCCCGCCCGTGACCGCGCAGGAGAGGTCGTCCAACACACGCTCACCGCCGCGGTCGACCGTGAGTCGGTCGATGACGACGGCGTCGGTTGCGGCTGGCACGCCCCGATTCTCCACCCGCCCGGTCGCCCACCACCAGAGCCACTTAGCCGAGCGCGGTCCACGCTCGACTAGCTGCACGGACCTATCGCACCAGGGGCTCGACGGTGCGGCGCATCACCGTGTTCCGCTTGCCCTTGTTCCGGATGAAGTCGAAGCCGGCGCGCTCGTAGACGGCCCGCGTGCCGTTGTACAGGAACGACGACGACATCTTCTTCTCTGCTGGCAGATGCGGATAGCCCTCGACCACTCCGCCGCCCGCCTGGGCGATCTGCTCGAGTGCCCCCTGAAGGGCCACCGTGACGAGCCCGTTGCTCCGGAATCGCTTGTCGACGAAGATGCAGGTGATCCGGTAGTCCGGCTCGGTCTCTGCCGCGGCGGCCAGGTCCGCGAGGTACTGCTTGCGGTGGTGAAGGTTCGGCAACTCCTCTGGCGTCCCGTACTGCGCCCAGGCGATCGCCTCCTCACCGTCCTGCCCTTCACGGACGACCAGCGCCGCGTGCGCAACGCCATCGGCGACCAGCCGTTGCTTCAGTGCACGGTTGCCCTCATAGCTCTGATTCCGCTCCTCGCAGTCAGGGTGGAACCAGACGCACCAACACCCCCCGAAGATCCCGTTGTGCCTCTCGACAAGAGCAGCGAAGAGGTCCCACGTCTCTTCCGTGAGCGGCTTGATCGTCGTCGGTCCCGGGTCCACGGTCGCCATGCCGACGACGCTACTCCCACGACGTCAACGAGGTTGAGCGAAAGTGGGCTGGACGACTCGTTCTGGCCACTCTCCAGCAGATCTGACAAGCAGATCCGGAACTCAGGCCTGGGCCCGCAGGTACCTGCCGAAGTGCGGCACCGTGAACGCGATCCGACCCCGCTCTCCGGAGTAGATCAGGCCCTTCTTCAGCAGGGCGTCCCGCGCGGGTGACAAGGACTGGGGCTTGCGCTCGAGGTATGCCGCGACGTCGGCCGTGGGCACCGACTCCGTGGCGTCCAGCGCCTCAGGATCCTGGGCACTGACCCGGGCGCCGAGGTCTGCCATCGCCCGCAGGTACTCCCGCTCCCCCGGCGTCGCCCGCTCGTAGCGGGATCCGAAGAAGCCGACGGCCAGCTCCTCCTCCGCCTCGGGCGCGGCGACGCGCACGTCCTCGTCGGTGATGGGCGCCTGGGGCGCGTGGTCCCACACCGCCTTGCCGTAGGCCTGGATGAAGTAGGGGTAGCCGCCGGTCGCGGCATACAGCGCATCGAGGGCCTCGGGGGTGAAGTCGGCGTCCTCGTCCTGCGCCGGCATCCGGAGCGCCTTGTCGGCGTTGGCGCGGTCGAGCCGGTCGATCCGCGTGTAGCGGAAGAGCCGCTCGGAGTAGGACTTGCTGGCGGACAGCACCGCCGGCAGGTGCGGCAGCCCGGCGCCGACGACGATCACCGGCAGCGCCGACTGAGACAGCTCGTGGCACGCCGCGCAGACCGCGGACACGTCCTCCGGCGAGAGGTCCTGCATCTCGTCGATGAAGATCGCCACGCCCTTGCCGACGTCCGCCGCCAGACCGCCGACATCGGTGAACAGCTCAACCAGGTCGATCTCGATGTCGCCGGAGTCGGCCCGCCCCGTGATGGCCGGCACGTCGATGCCCGGGTTCCAGCGGTCCCGCAGCTTGGCGCCCGGCTGGTCCTTCTGCGCAAAGGCCTTGATCACCCCCAGCACGTGGTCGACCTCGTCACCCTGCGGGTGGCCCAGCTCGCGCACCGCGACGTGGAGCGCCGCGGCCATCGGGCGGCGCATCCCCTGCTCGGGGCGAGCCTCGTACTTCCCGGTCCCCCACCGAGCGCGCACCGCGGTCGACCGGAGCGCGTTCAGCAGGACCGTCTTGCCGACCCCTCGCAGCCCGGTCAGGATCATGGAGCGTTCAGGACGCCCTCGCTGGATCCGCTCGAGGACGACCTGGAACCGGTCGAGCTGCTCGTCGCGACCGGCGAGCTCGGGCGGGCGCTGGCCTGCGCCGGGAGCATAGGGGTTTCGGATGGGGTCCACGATCGGAGGGTATCCGGTGGTCTAGCGCAGAACTGAGATTTCGACATACTGCGCCATCGTGTCGGATTCCTGCACCTTCCGGCGCGCTGACCGTCGTCCGATCACGGCGTATGCCGGAATCTCACCAATTCCTTAGACTCACCGAGAGAACGCGATCGTCGAGAAGGTGAGCGCAGCTCTCCGTGGGCTGGGATCCACCGTTCGGGTCGCCGCAATTCGCCCGCTTATGACGTCACGTCGGCTCTACGCCGGACGCTAGAGTCTCGAAGATGCCGTCAGAACCACTGCGCGACGTCCCGATCGGCCAGCGGGTCACGGTCCGCCACCGGCTCGGGGACGGCAGGGCCAGTGACACGGTGGGGAGGATCATCGCCAGCGACGACGCCGCCGTCACCCTGCAGACCCGGCGAGGAGACGTACGGATCCCGCTCGAGGTCGTGCTGGTCCACCGGGTGGTCCAGCCGGTCCCGTGGCGGATCGGACGGTTCCTGAGCCGCGCCGAGGTCGCGGTGCTGGATGTCGGCACCGTCCTGAGGCACCTCGACGCGACCACACCCCTCCTGGAGGACCTCGGGACAGCCCGCATCCCCACCTACCTCATCGGAGCGGAGGCCGGTCGCGAGGGTGACCGCCTGCGTTCCGCTGCGGACGAGTCACGGGCGCAGTTCCTGAGCACGGGCGCGTCAGACCAGCCGACCGCAGCAACCTACGCCCAAGCGCACGTGGAGGTCGAGAAGCGCCTCGGGCGCACTGTCGGCGTGGGCCTGGTCCACTACACGGACGATCGCGCCGAGGGTGTCGAGGGAGCCCGCGAGTTCGGCTGGCAGGCTCGGATCTTCACCCCTCCTCACTGATCGCACGGGCCACCCTGCCGGTGGCAGGCTGGGGCCATGCACCCGGCGAGCGGGACACGGATCGACCGAGCCAGTCCCAACGACGTGACGATTCTCGCCACCGACCGCGGTGCCGCCCCGATGAACATCGGCGCCGTGCTGGTGCTCGAGACAGACCCGAAGCGCTCGCCCCCCGACATCGCGTGGCTGCGTGGCCTACTGTCCGCCCGCATCCCCGTGGTGCCCCGGTTCCGCCACCGGCTGGTGGCGACCCCACCTGGTTGTGGCCGCCCGGTGTGGGTAGACGATCCGGACTTCGTCCTGGACAGGCACCTGTCGGCATACGACCTCGACCGCTGGGGCACCGAGAACATCCTGCAGGTCGCAGCAGAGGTGCTGTGCTCACGGCTGGACCGCGGACGTCCGCTGTGGCGAGCCTGCCTGGTGACGGGGCCCGAGCCCGGTCAGGCAGCGCTGGTCCTGGTCATCCATCACGTGCTCGCCGACGGGCTGGCCGGGCTGGCCGTCCTGGCCGCACTGGCCGACGGGTTGGGCATGACCGACCCCGGACCCTTCCCGCAGGCCTGGCCTCGCCGACGGGAGCTCGCTCGCGACGCGGTCCGTGCGCGTCTGTCGGCACTGTCCACGCTCCCGCGGGCCCTTCAGCGCGGGGCCCAGGGACTCGCGGAGCTCGGCCTGGGCGGACAACGCCCGACCCTGGCGGAACGCATCTCGCTCAACCGACCCACAGGCCGACGCAGACGGCTGACGACGGTGACGGTGCCTCTCGACCCGGTGTCAGAGGCCGCACACCACCACGGCGCGACCGTCAACGACATCGTGCTCACCGCGGTGACGGGTGCTCTCGCCACCCTGCTCGAGCGGCGTGGCGAGCGGCCGCACCAGCTGGTGGTGTCCGTGCCGATCTCCGCCCGACGCAGCGCCGCGGTCACCCGGCTCGGCAACGAGACCGGGGTCGTGCCGGTGGCCGTGCCTGCCGTGAGCGACGATCATGCCCGGCTGCGCGCGGTGGTCGCGCTCACCCACGACGCGCCTCGCCATCAGCGTGCCAGCTCTGCCGGTCCGCTTGGACTGGTCTTCCGCGCGCTGGCGAGGCTGGGTCTCTTCCAGGCGGTTGTCGACCACCAGCGTCTGGTCCACACCTTCGAGACGAACGTGCGTGGGCCCCGCGAGAGCCTCGAGCTCGGAGGTCACCGAGTCGCCCAGATCGTGCCCCTCGCGGTGAACCCCGGCAACGTCGGGGTTTCCTTCGGCGTGCTCTCCTACGCGGGTCAGCTCGTGGTCACCGTGGTCGCGGACCCGCTGATCGTGCCCGACCAGGACCTCCTCACCACCTCGCTCCGGACGATCCTGGGCGACCTTGTCGCCGACTGACCATGCGCGACGGCAGAGCCCACGGGCTGGGCCCTGCCGGTGGGCACCGGCACGTGCACCGGCGAGCTCAGATGACGGTCGGCTCCGAGCTGTCCTCGCTGATCATCGCCTTTCCGGCCGCGGCCCAGGCGCGCATGCCGCCCTCGACGTTCACCACGTCGAAGCCCTGCTGGACCAACCACTGCACGGCGCGACCTGACCGGCCCCCGCTGCGGCAGATGACGGCGACCGGGTCATCGGTGTCCGGGAAGTCGTCGAGGCGCTCCGGGACGGTCCCCATCGGGACGTGGACGGCGTTCGGGGCATGGCCCGCCTGCCACTCGTCGTGCTCGCGGACGTCGACGATGACCGCATCATCAGGCACCTCGGACACGGGGATCTCTGGTGTCTCGCTCATGACACCATCCTGACACGCGGGAAGCGCCGTGCCCTGCCCAGCCTGCTACTTCAGCAGTCTCGACATCCGTCGGTCGGCCAGCGGCTTGCCACCGGTCTGGCACGTCGGGCAGTACTGCAGGGCGGAGTCGGCGAAGCTCACCTCGAGCACGGTGTCACCGCACACCGGGCACTTCTCGCCCGCTCTGCCGTGGACCGCCATGCCCTTGCGCTTGGCGTCCTTGAGCTCCGCCGCAGGCTTGCCGGAGCTGAGCGCGACGGCGCCCTGCAGGATCTCCCGCAGCGCGGCATACAGGGTGTCAACCTGCTCCTCGGTGAGCTTCGCCGCGATGGTGAACGGTGACAGCTTGGCGGCGTGCAGGATCTCGTCGGAGTAGGCGTTGCCCACGCCGGCGATCGTCCCCTGGTTGCGGAGCAGCCCCTTGATCTGCGTCCGCTGGCCGGCCAGTATCCCGCCGAACACCTCGCGGGTGAAGTCCTCGCTCAGCGGGTCGGGGCCGAGCGTGGCGATGCCCGGCACCTCGTGCGGGTCGGCGACGACGTATGCCGCGAGGCCCTTCTTGGTGCCCGCCTCGGTGAGGTCGAAGCCGGACCCGTCGTCCAGCCGGACGCGCAGCGCGATCGGGGACTTCCCCGGCCGCACGGGCGTGGTCGGCAGCTTCTCGGAGAACCGCAGCCAGCCGGCCCGGGCGAGGTGGAAGACCAAATGAGTGCCGTCGACGTCGATATCGATGAACTTGCCGTGTCGCGCCACGCCGTCGATGGGCCCTCCGACCAGCGAGTCCGGGGGCGGGTTGAAGGTCTTGAGCACGGCGATGGATCCGAGCTCGACGTCGCTGACCACCCGGTCGACGACCCGTCCGGCCAGGAAGTCGACCAGGCCCTGGACCTCCGGCAGCTCAGGCAACCGCGGCTCCAGCCCGGAGCGACTCCAGCCGTTTGCGGCTCACCGCGAGGATCCGGTGCAGTCCGAACCCGTCGGGAGCCCGCAGCATCGGCACGCCGGAGTAGTCCTTTCCGAGCAGCTCGTCGTTGGCGATGGGCAGACCGTGGCTCAGCACCTGCTGCGCCGTGGTGAGCTGGCGGATCAGCACTGCCTCGACCGCTTCGGGGTGCTGCTTGCTGAACTCGCCGTAGATGGTGGGGTCGTGCTGACCGTCGTCGCCGACCAGGAACCAGCGCATCCCGGGGAACTCGCGCAGGAGCCGGTGCAGCTCGTTCGTCTTGTGCTGCTGCCCGCTGCGGAACCAGCCGGTGTTGGTCGCGCCCCAGTCGGTCAGCAGCAGCGGACCGTCTGGATACTTGTGCCGCCGCAGGAAGCGCGTGAGCGTCGGGGCGGTGTTCCAGGCGCCGGTGGACAGGTAGAAGACCGGCATGCCGGGGAACTCCGCGATCAGCGAGCGGAACAGCGCCGACATCCCCGGGACCACCTCCCGAGCCAGCTCCTGCCGGAAGAAGGTGTTCCACGCGGCGATGAACAGCCGCGGCAAGTGGGTCACCATGACCGTGTCGTCGATGTCGCTGACCAGCCCGACCCCGACGGCTGGGTCGATGATGCGGACGGGTGCATAGACCGTGTCACCGTTGGCCGCCCGGATCACCGCACCGTGCCACCCGGGCTCCAGCCCGTGGCCGGTGACCTCGAGGTCGAGATATCCACCACGGTCGACGGTGCACTCCAGGGACGCCTCACCCAGCGTGACGGAGACCGGCGCATTCATCGCCGGAGCGGTGACGAAGTTGCGCCACCCGCGCAGGGCGTTGTAGATCACCTCCGCCGCCTGTGCCTCCTGCTCAGGCTCTTCCTCGTCGCGGATCGTGCCCGCGGCCCGTGGCTCAGACCGGCTCAGCAGCAGCCGGGCCAGGACACGCGCGCGCTCTGACGTGCCGTAGCCGGTGTATCCGTGGAGGCGCTCGTGCCAGCCACGACGCCGGAGCACCACCTCGACCTTGCTGAACACCGCGTCCTCCAGGACTGCAGCAATGTGCGGTCTCGCCATGTCTCAACCCTAGTGGCGCGATGCGACGGTCCGCCTACCGACGGAACCGGGGGTCAGCGGTGGATCTTGTGCTTCCAGTCATCGGGCACCGCACCGGCCGGGCCCGGCGAGGGTTGGTCGGCCGGGTGCGACGTCGGTTCGGCCAGTGCCGGACCAGAGATCTCGACCGCGTGCTCGTAGTCCCAGAACCAGTTCTCGCCGGGCTCGAAGCTCTGCACGACTGGGTGGCCCGTCTCCCGGAAGTGCGCCGTCGCGTGCTGCTCCGGAGAGGTGTCGCAGCAGCCCACGTGACCGCACGCGGCGCAGCGGCGAAGGTGCACCCACCAGCCGTCGGCCGCCAGACACTCCTGGCAGCCGGTCCCGCTGGGCGGGACGGCTGGGTCGATGCTCACCTGGGGCATGACGACCAACCTAGCCGGGTGGCGCCTGCCCTCGGAAGGGTGAGACCGATAGCGTTGTTCACACCGTGCCCGAATCCCAGTCCTCCGTGCGCGGCGTCGACGTCCTCGTGATCGGCGCCGGACAGGCCGGCCTCTCCGCCGCCTTCCACCTGCAACGCCGTGGTCTCGCGCCGCCGCCCGCGTCCGGGCTGACCTACCAGGTGCTGGACGCGGAGGCAGGGCCCGGTGGGGCGTGGCGGCACCGGTGGCGGTCGCTGCGGATGGACACGGTCAACGGGATCAGCGACCTTCCCGGGATCGCCCAGCCCGACGTCGACCCGTGCGAGCCCAGCTCGGAGTTCATCACGCGCTACTTCGAGGACTACGAGCAACAGCTCGAGCTGGCGATCGTGCGGCCCGTGCGCGTGGGACGGGTGTCCCGCGAGGATGACGACCCGCACGGGCTGCTCCGCGTCGAGACGTCCGCCGGGGACTGGACCGCCCGGACGCTCATCAACGCCACCGGGACGTGGACCAAGCCGTTCTGGCCGATCTATCCGGGCCAGGAGACGTTCGCGGGCCGACAGCTCCACGTGGCCGACTACGTCTCCGCCGAGGAGTTCCGAGACCAGCACGTGGCGGTGGTCGGCGGTGGCACCTCGGCGGTCCAGCTCCTGGACGAGATCTCGTTGGTCACGAGCACGAGCTGGTTCACCCGTCGTGAGCCGGTATGGCGCACCGCGCCGTTCGATGCGAAGGCCGGCAGCGACGCCGTCGCGATGGTCGAGGAGCGGGTCGCCAAGGGTCTGCCACCGCTGAGCGTCGTCTCCGTCACCGGCCTGCTGCTGACGCCGTCACTGGAGCGGGCGGCCGCGCGCGGCGCGCTCCAGCGCCGACCGATGTTCGTCGAGATCGTGCCCGAAGGGGTCCGGCACGCCGACGGCAGCGTCCAGCCGGTCGACGTGATCCTCTGGGCGACCGGCTTCCGCGCGGCACTGGACCACCTGGCTCCCCTGAAGCTGCGCGGCCACGGCGGAGGGATCGTGATGGAGGGGACCCGTGTCGCGGACGAGCCCCGAGTCCATCTCGTCGGATATGGCCCGTCGTCCTCGACGATCGGTGCGAACCGGGCCGGGCGCGCCGCGGTCAATGATCTGCTGCGCTTCCTCGACGCCGCAGTGTGACGCGGTGTGGTGACGGGTCGCGCGTACGAGAGCCCTACGAAGATCCGGGCAGGGCGTACGAGACCCCTACGAGAATCCGGGCTGGCCGTACAGAACCTGTACGAAAATCCGGGGACGGCGTACGAAACCCCTATATTTCTTGGGGTCAGCGCAGCGGGTTGGTCTCGGCCAGGCGCTCCTGCCGGGCCTTCTCCTCCTGCGCGGCCTTCTCCTTCTCCGCCTTCTCGCGCTTGGCCGCTTCCTTCTCGGCCTTGGCTCGCTCGGTGGCGGCTTCCTCAGCAGCCACCCAGGTGGCACCGTCCACGATGCCGGTCTGCTCCAGCTCGGCCCCGGCCTGCGCGTCCAGCACGCCCTGCTGGGTGATGGGGCCGAATATGCCGTCGTCCTCGAGCTCCAGCAGCTGCTGCAGCACCTGGACCGCATAGCCACGGTCGCCGATCTCGAGCTCGACGTCGCGGAGGGCCAGGAGGGGATGCTCGCGCTGCTCGAGCAGCTGCCAGACCAACGTGTCCGTCGCAGTGAGGTCGTCCAACAGCAGCGGGTGCTCCTCGGCGAACTCGGTGAGCGCGGCGGCGGTAATCGGCCCGAAGATCCCGTCGTCCTCGACGCCGAGCGCCTTCTGGAGGACCTTGACGTCCTCACCGGTGTCGCCCTCGGTGAGGACGGCCCGCTTGTGGGCCGTGAACTCGGTGACCAGGTAGTCCGGTCGCTCGACCGCCAGTGCGCCCTCGGGCAGCTCGGGGATCTCCCAACCCAGCGCCGCGGCATAGGTCAGCTGGTCGAGGACACCGGTCTGCGGGATGCCCTGCTCGCCCTGCCACACCATCAGCGCCTCGCGGGTCTCCGCGTCGAGGACTCCCGTCTGCTCCACGTCCAGCAGCGGCTGGATCAGGGCGACACCGCCGCCCTGTCCGCCGGGACGCACGGTGTTGTAGCCGGACTTCGTGGGCCACCACTGCCCGGCCACGCACGGCTCCGTCCGGCGGGCCTGCGGCACGGCGGCATAAGCCCCGCCGATCACCTCGCACGGTCCCTGGTCCGCCTCCTCCGCAGTCAGCGCGACGCCCGTCCACCACGAGGTGCGCATGAAGGCGCCGTCCCAGGTCAGCGAGATGTGGACGTGGTCGGTGTGGGGGCTCTGACCGACGTAGCCCTTCCAGATGCCGTCGCTGGAGTGCCAGGCACGGTTGTTCCAGATGATCGACTGGATGCCGAGGCGGCGCGCCATCTCCCCGTCGTTGTCGGTCAACCACGTGACGGCCGCGTCGCCGATCCGCCGGTCCATCGGGTCGTAGGCGTTGAGCTGCCAGTCCACGGCCCGGCCGTCGTAGTGCTCCGAGCGCAGGTCGATGCAGGAGCGGGCCAGCGTGTAACCCGGTCGCTCGTAGGCCTGGCCCAACAGGTTCGCGACGGCGATGACGCCGGGCTTGGCCACCGGGTCGCAGACGACGTTGCGCTGGAAGATGCTGGCCTCGTCGACCTCCTCGGGCAGCTCGACACCCTCTGGGAGGAACTCGTTGGTCGGCGGGTCCGGGACGGGGTAGTCGGGGTCGTCCGGAAGTGTGACCAGAGGAGATGGACCGGTCGAGCGGCCGCCATACTTCAGGCCGCCGCCAGACGACGGGGGGCTGGTTCCCTGCCCCGGAGGGAGCGCGCCCTCGCCCGCATTGTCAGAGGGAGGCGCGCCGCCCTGGTCAGCCGAGGTCGTGCCGCCGCCCGGGTCGGTCTCTCCCTCGGCCCACACCGGGAGCTGTGTCATGGAGATCGCCAGTGCTGCCCCCAGCATCGCAACCGCCCCGCGCTGTACCGCCCGGTGCCGCCCCGGGCCCAGTGCGCCAGTGCCTCCGGAATGCGCGGAGGGTCCCCCTGCGGTTGCCACTCTTCCCTCTCCTACCTGACGTGAGATGTCACGGGTTGCTTGCGTAGCAGACTATGCCCGTCGCGACGCCGTGACTACACCTGCTGGACAATCTCTTGGCCGCTGGTGGCCAATTCTTTACCTGCGCCAACCTTCCTGGTGACCGGTGGGACAGATGTGACTCCTGAGGCACTTCTACTGCCCCTCAGAGGTCCGCCATCTTCTCTTCCTGGGCCTCGAGGACCTCGACGATCTGCTCCTCGGAGACACCCGTGCCCATCACGATCGCGTAGTTGCCGGCGTTCTCACGACCGACCATCGTGATGTCGAAGGTCATGCCCATCACGCCCATCGAGATCCTCGTGCCCTGGGCGTCCGCCTCGATCTCCTCGAAGCCCAGGGTCATCTCCGCCCCCTCCTCCTCGATAGTGACCTCCTCACACGCCGAGTTGAGCTCGTCGATCGCGTCCAGCGGGTTGTCGCCCTCCTCGGAGGAGGCCACGAGCACGCTGACCGTGGGGGCGCCGAGCGGGGAGGCGGCGTCCTCCTCGCCGGTGAAGTCGACGCTGGACTGGGCGCCGAAGCCGGTCTCCAGCTCGTTCAGGCCCTCCAGGATCTCCACGCACTCGTCGGAGAGCTGGTCCTGCCCGGGGAAGTCGGACAGTGGGTCGCCCTCGCCACCCTCGTCCGCACTGCCCTCGGTGACGTCGCCGGCGGTGAACCCGTCGAGGGGGAAGTCCGCATCGGTGAGCAGGGCCTCTCGGGTCTGCTCCTGTGTCAGCGGCTCGGTGCCGTCGCCACAGGCGGACAGACCGAGCAGCGCGGTGGCGGTCAGAGCGATAGTCATCGAGCGGCGCATGGCACGTCTCCTTCGGAGGTCGGTGTGGCGACGCCGGTTGACGTCCCCCCTTGCCGGAGCACTCTATGGGTTCGGAGCGAGGTCCCGCACCAGGCGGTCGGACAGGAGGTCCGACGCGGCTCAGTCCGCGTCGGTCCCCAGATAGTCGGCGAGCGCCTGCCACTGGTCGCGGGGCTCGAAACCGGTGGCCCGGATGCGGGACAGGTCAAGCACGCTCCGGCGCGGGCGGGGTGCCCCACCGGCACTCTCGACATACTCCTCGGTGGTGACCGGGTGGACCGCGGACGGCTCACGACCCTCAGCCACGAAGACCCGACGCGCCACCTCCGCCCAGCTGACCGGTCCGCCGGCGTTGGTCACGTGATAGGTGCCGTATGCCGCACCACCGGCCAGCAGGTGAGCCGTCGCCCGGGCGAGCTCGTCGGCGAAGGTCAGTCGTCCCAGCTGGTCGTCCACCACCCGGGGCTCGACGCCGCGTCGGGCCAGGCGCTGCATCGTCCGGACGAAGTTGCCACCGTCGCCGATCACCCACGAGGTCCGGAGCAGGTAGTGGCGCGGCACGACCGACACCGCCAGGTCACCGGCCGCCTTGGACTGGCCGTAGACGCCCAGCGGCGCCAGCGGCTCGTCCTCGGCGCTGACCTCGGAGGCACCGTCGAAGACGTAGTCGCTGGAGTAGTGGACCAGCGTGAACCCGTGGCGCACGGCGGCAGCCGCCAGTGCGGCGACGCCGGACGCGTTGGCCGCCCAGGCCTGCCGGCGACCGTCGTCGGTCTCGGCGCGGTCGACCTCGGTGAACGCGGCGGCGTTGATGACGGTGCCCACCCCGGTGAAGTCGTACGACTCGATCGCCCCGTGGTCGGTGAGGTCGAGCTCGGCACGGGTCAGCAGAGTGACCTCCGGGAGCTCGTCGGCGAGCGCGCTCCCGAGCTGCCCGCTGCCCCCGAGGACCAGGGCGCGGGGTGGGGCGACCGGCGTCACGTGCGCCAGGCGCGGGTGCTGCTCGTCCTTGTCCGAGATGACCGCCTCCGTCAGCGGGATCGGCCAGGGCACCGCCACGGTCTCGTCGCCGGGGTGCAGCATGGTGTAGTCCGCGTCCGGGCTCCAGTGCGCGTTGACCAGGTAGGAGTAGACGGTCTCCGGCAGCAGTGTCTGGTAGGAGTTGCCGACGCCGCGTGGGACGAACACAGCCGTCCGCTCGTCCAGCTCCTCGGTGTGCAGCGTGCCGAACGTCGGCCCTTCGCGCAGGTCGACCCAGGCGCCGAACGCGCGTCCGTGCACGACGGAGACCAGCTTGTCCCACGGTTCGGCATGGATGCCGCGGGTCACCGCCACCGGGCCGTTGTGGGCCACGCTGTGCTGCACCGGGCCGAAGTCGGGGAGCCCCAGCTCGGTCATCCTGGCCCGCTGCCAGTTCTCCTTGAACCAGCCCCGGCTGTCCTCGTGGAGGTCGAGCTCCACCACCAACAGCCCCGGGATGGCGGTATGCCGGACGGCCGGCGCCACGGTCAGCGCCCCTCCGCCGCGTAGCCGGCCTCGACGGCCTGCTTGTGCGGCTCCCACCACGCGCGGTGCTCGGCATACCAGTCGATGGTGGCGGCCAACCCGGACTCGAAGTCGGTGTAGGCCGGCGTCCAGCCGAGCTCGTTGCGCAGTCGGGTGGAGTCGATGGCATAGCGAAGGTCGTGACCGGGCCGGTCGGTGACGCTCTCGAAGTCGTCCGGGTCGCGACCCAGGAGCTGCAGGATCAACCGCACGACCTCGAGGTTGGAGCGCTCGCCGTCCGCGCCGACCAGGTAGGTCTGTCCCATCCGGCCGCGCTCCAGGATCGCCAGCACGGCCGAGGAGTGGTCCTCGGTGTGGATCCAGTCCCGCACGTTGGCGCCGGCACCGTAGAGCCGTGGCGTGCCGCCGGAGAGCACGTTGGTGATCTGACGGGGGATGAACTTCTCGACGTGCTGCCACGGGCCGTAGTTGTTGGAGCAGTTGCTCAACGTGGCACGGACCCCGAAGGACCGGACCCAGGCGCGGACGAGGTGGTCGGCGCTCGCCTTGGAGGCGGAGTAGGGGCTGGACGGGCGGTATGGCGTGTCCTCGGTGAACCGCTCCGGGTCGTCCAGCTCGAGGTCGCCGTAGACCTCGTCGGTGCTAACGTGGTGGAGCCGCACACCGTGCGCCCGGACCGCCTCCAGCAGCACGAACGTGCCGACGATGTTGGTCTGGATGAACGGGCTGGGGTCGCGCAGCGAGTTGTCGTTGTGCGACTCGGCCGCGAAGTGGACCACCGCGTCGGTCGGGCCGGTGAGCCGGGCCACGAGCCGTCCCACCACCTCGGGGTCGGCGACGTCCCCGATGACGACCTCGAGCCGATCGGCGGGCAAGGACTCCAACGCTGCCGGGCTGGCGGCATACGTCATCTTGTCCAGGATCGTGACCCGCGCGGCGGTGTGCGCCAGGACGTGGTGCACGAAGTTCGACCCGATGAAGCCGGCGCCGCCGGTGACCAACAGGTGCTGCATGTCAGCAACCCTAACGACGGATCCGGACAGCGGGCACGGCCACCGCGGAGGCCACCGCCTACGATGCATGGGCATGCGAGGAATCCTGCTGGCGGGGGGCACCGGGTCACGGCTGCACCCGATCACGCTCGGCGTCAGCAAGCAGCTGGTCCCGGTCTACGACAAGCCGATGGTCTACTACCCGCTGTCGACCCTGATGCTGGCCGGGATCCGGGACATCCTGGTGATCACCACGCCGCACGAGGCCACGGGTTTTGAGCGGCTGCTCGGCGACGGCTCGCGCTTCGGGGTCTCGATCACCTACCGCCAGCAGCCCCGTCCTGACGGCATCGCCCAGGCGTTCCTCATCGGCTCCGACCACATCGCCGACGACAGCAGCGCGCTGGTCCTGGGCGACAACATCTTCTACGGCTCCGGGCTGGGCGGCCAGCTGCGGCGCTTCGACGACCTGACCGGCGCCGCCGTCTTCGCCTACCGAGTCGCCGACCCCACGGCATACGGCGTCGTGGAGTTCGACGACACCGGCCGCGCCCTGTCGCTGGAGGAGAAGCCGGCGCACCCCCGCAGTCCGTATGCCGTGCCGGGCCTCTACTTCTACGACCAGACGGTCGTGGACCGAGCCCGTGCCCTCACGCCGAGTGCCCGCGGCGAGCTGGAGATCACCGACCTGAACCGCACCTATCTCGACGAGGGCACGCTGCGGGTCGAGGTGCTGCCGCGGGGCACTGCCTGGCTGGACACCGGCACCTTCGATGCCCTGAACGACGCGAGCAACTACGTCCGCACCCTCGAGGGAAGGCAGGGGCTGAAGGTCGGGTGCCCCGAGGAGGTCGGCTGGCGCATGGGCTTCCTCAGTGATGAACAGCTGACCGAGCGCGCCGAACCCTTGCTGAAGTCCGGATATGGCAGCTATCTGTTGTCACTTCTGGACGAGTAACCGCGCCGCCAGGTACAGCACCGGCGAAGGACTGTGATCCGCGTCGGCGATAGCACGGATGTCCGCAGGAGCACCCAGGGCCTCCCACCTGCGGGTACGATGAGAGCGCGAGCCATCTACCAGTGGGGAGACACCGGTGCAGATTCACGAGCTGCTCGCCATCCTGCGGACCAGGTGGCGCCTGATCCTGGCGACCATTCTCGCCGTGGTCAGTGTGGCAGCCGTGATCACCCTGCAGACTCCTCCGACCTACCAGTCGCACACCCGCGTCTACCTGTCCGCCGTCGGTGACACCGGCACGGTCAACATGTACCAGATGCCCTCTGCGGAGCTGGACACCATCCTGGAGGTGGCGCAGTCGCCGGTCGTCCTGGACCCGGTCCGCGAGGAGCTGGGTCTGCAACCCGGCCAGATCCTCGGCGTCACCGCGAACGCCGAGACCGGGACCCCGCTCATCGACATCACCGTCAGGGCACGCACGCCGGAGGCTGCTTCGCAGGTTGCCACGGCCGTGGCCGCGAAGCTCGCGGAGGTCTCGCCGGACTTCTCCCAGATGCTGGCCCAGTCCGGTGGCGAGGTGAAGGCGCAGACCATCGTGGCCGCCGGAGTGCCCGGCGCCCCGGTCAGCCCTGACGTCACCCGCAACCTGGCGCTCGCACTCCTGGCAGGGCTCTTCCTCGGCATCGGTTTCGCCCTGCTGCGGCACAACCTCGACACCCGCGTCCGGACCGCGAAGGACCTCGGCGAGATGACCGAGCGCCCCGTGCTGGCCAGCATCCCAATGCGCAAGAACGGTGACGGACGGCCGGTCTTCATGGAGTCCGACCCGTTCAGCCCGCACGCGGAGGCGGTCCGCCGGCTGCGCACCAACCTGATGTTCGTGGACGTGACGACCCGGAGGCACTCCTTCCTGGTGACCTCGCCGATGCCCGGTGAGGGCAAGACCACCACGGCGGTGAACCTCGCGCTGGCGATGGCCGACGCGGGCACCAAGGTGCTCCTCGTGGACGCAGACCTGCGCAACCCCTCGGTCGCCAAGACGCTGGGGCTGGAGGGCAGCGTCGGTCTGACGACGGTGCTGCTGGGCCGTGCCTCGCTCAACGACATGATGGTGCGCTGGGGCCAGTCCGAGATGTATGTGCTGCCGGCTGGCGAGATCCCGCCGAACCCGAGCGAGCTGCTGGGTTCGGACGCCATGCGCGACCTCTTCGCCCAGCTGACCGAACGCTTCGACTTCGTGCTGGTCGACACCCCGCCGGTGCTGCCGGTGACCGACGCCATGGTCGTCGACAAGCTGACCGGCGGCTCACTGCTGGTCGTCGCCGCCAACCGCACCCGCAAACGGCACGTCGCCGAGGCGCTCCGGGCGTTCGAGACGGCGGGCGCCAAGCTGGCCGGCAGCGCCCTCAACATGGCGCCGATGGAGAGCGCGTCCTACTACGGCTACTACCGCCAGGAGCATCAGCCGTCGGAGGAGGAGCCCGCGGATCGACTGGTGTTGGACGCGACCCGCCCCCGCGCCGCCGCCCGGTCCCGCGCCCGACGCTGACCGTCAGTTCCGGACCAGCAGACCCTCCTGCACCAGCTCGTCCGCGAACTCTGCGATCGCCTCGGGGTCGACGTCCTCCGGAGCGACCCCCAGCTCTCGGGCCACGCGCACGGCCGGGTCGTCATGGGGGTCCACCAGCGCGCGGTAGAGGACGGCAGAGGCACCGGACAGGACCCTGAGCGGACCATCCGGCAGCGGCGCGAGATAGACGACCCCACCGGGAAGGTCGTCTGCCACCTCCTCCGGGGCGTCCACGACGGCGACGTAGCGGGCCCGCGACCACCGGGTCGCCGGGGAGCGACCCGCGGAACTACCTCCCGGCATGCCCATGCGGCTCATCGGGACCCACCACCGAGCCGACGCCGGGCTGCCGCCCCGAGCTCCCGGGCGCCGCGGCCAGTGCGGCGCAGGAACTCCCTGACCACCTCGGTTCGGGTCGGCGTGCGCCCGAGGCGGTGAGCCAGCGTCTCGGTGTTGACCAGAGGTGCGCGGAGCACCAGGGCGGCCTTGGAGCGCGCCGTGGGCGCGGACCGGACCCGGGCCAGCCACTCGGCCGAGCGGCTGCCGCCCTCGGTCGTGACCTTCCACATCCAGTAGTCGGGATCGCCCCGGTGCTCCTCGAGCCTCCCGAAGGCCGCGTCGAAGGCGACCTGCGCGTGCACGATGGGCACCAGCGCCTCGAGCTCGCGCCATGCCTCGGGATCCTCCCGCAACCGGTCGATCCGCGAGTCGCCCGCCGTGTCTCTGCGGTTGCGCACGTTGTTGAGCACCAGCACGAGGGCCTGCCCGGCGGCAGAGGGCACCATGCACGGGAACCCAGCGATCTGCACCGGCTGCCGCCCGGCCCACAACACCTCGAAGGTCCCCGCCGGGTCACGGTGCATCCCGGGGAAGAAGCGGTGCAGGTCGGCATAGCCCCAGTGGTCGTGCGCCAGCGTGGCGGCGTGCCCGAACGGCGAGCCGGTCATGAAGTCGCTGTAGGGCTGCCACCCGTGCGCGCGGAGATCTGCGAGGAGCAGGCCGACCCCCGACGGGTCGACCAGCACGTCTGCGTCGGTGCCGCCCCCGCTGGAACGCAGGTGCTCGTCGGTCGCCACCCCCTTGATGTGCAGCACCCTGACGCCGATGCGATCGGCGGACTGCTGCACAGCGGCGTGCGCGAAGGCGGCACGGACCCGGCGCGGCACCAGGTCGGGGGCAACGGACACGCCCTCGATGCTAGCTGTGGCCTGCGGTGACAGGTGTCACTGAGGCCCGGTGACGGGCAGGACGTGACAGCGGTCCCGCTGATGGGGCAGGCTCGGGAGCATGACCCAGCCCACCCCTCCTGCGCCGCAGGACCCGTGGCAGAAGTTCGGCTGGTTGATGGGTGCGATCTGGCTGGTCTTCCTGGTCTTCCCGACGATCGCGTTGGTCACCTCGGACCGTCCCATCATGTGGCGGGTCCTGGGTGTGACGGGCGTCCTCGCCTTTGCACTGGTCTACGTGCGCGGGTTCGTCGCGATCAACTCGGCGGACAGTGACCCCGGCGTGGTGCGCGCCGGGCTCGTCCACCTCGCCGGCATGGTTCTCGTCGCCCTGGCACTCACGCCGCTGCTCGGTGTGAACGCGCTCGGGTTGCTGCCCTACATCGTGGCGCTGGCGATGTTCAGCCTGCCGCTGGTGTGGGCGTTCGCCGTCGCAGGGACGGCGATCGCCCTGTGTGTCCTCACGCCCCTACTGACCGACCTGTGGCAGGACCTCTGGGTCTTCACCATCATTATCACGCTGGTCATGTTGTCCGCCGGGCTCGTCCGGGTCTTCGACGAACGCGGCGCGGCGCATCGCACGATGGTCGGCGAGCTGGCGCTGGCCGCCGAGCGCGACCGCGTCGCGCGCGACGTCCACGACGTGCTGGGGCACAGCCTCACCGTGGTCACCGTCAAGGCCGAGCTGGCGCAACGACTGATCGAGGCCGACCCGGCGCGGGCGCACGAGGAACTGGCCCAGATCCAGTCGCTGAGCCGCACCGCCCTCGCAGAGATCCGGGCGACGGTCACCGGCCTGCGGGTGGCGAGCCTTGCTGACGAGGTGGCCGCCGCGGGTCTGGCACTCAGCGGAGCCGGCATCACGGCTGACCTGCCGGAGGACCTGTCCGTGGTCGACCCGCGACACCGCGTGCTGCTGGGCTGGGTGCTGCGGGAGGCCGTCACCAACGTCGTGCGGCACAGCGGCGCCGGTCAGTGCACCATTGAGCTCGGTGCGGCCAGGCTCTCCGTCGCCGACGACGGCCGCGGGCTCGACGGCCTGCGGGAGGGCAACGGACTGAGGGGCATTCGCGAGCGGGTGGCCCTCGCAGGGGGCACCCTGAGTCTTGCCCCCGGTACGTCCCGTGGCACCGTCCTGGAGGTGGTCCTGTGACCTATGGCTCGTTGGTCCCGACGTCCGACTCACCCATCAGGGTGCTGCTCGCTGACGACCAGGCCCTGGTGCGCGGCGCCCTGGCAGCCCTCCTCAACCTCGAGCCCGACCTGACGGTCGTCGCGGAGGTGGGACGTGGTGACGAGGTGGTCGAGGCCGCTCGCTCGTCCCGCGCCGACGTGTGCGTGCTCGACATCGAGATGCCCGGCGGTGACGGCATCGAGGCCACCTCCCGGCTGCGTCAGCACCTGCCGGCGACCAGGGTGCTCATCGTGACCACGTTCGGACGACCCGGATACCTGCGTCGGGCGATGGACGCGGGCGCGGGCGGCTTCGTCGTCAAGGACACTCCGGCGCGGGAGCTGGCCGAGGCGGTGCGCCGCGTGCACGCCGGGCTGCGCGTGGTCGACCCGGTCCTCGCGACGGAGTCGTTGCTCGGCGGTCCCAACCCCTTGACCGAGCGCGAGCGGGAGGTGCTCCGCGAGGCGCTGGCGGGTGGCACGGTGGCCTCGATCGCCGGGCGCGTGCACCTGTCGCAGGGCACCGTGCGCAACTACCTCTCCTCGGCCATCGGCAAGACCGGCACCGCAACGCGGGTCGAGGCGGCGCAGACCGCTCAGGAGCGCGGCTGGCTGTGACGGCACGCAGCCAGGAGCTGGCTCAGCCGGTAGATTCGCCGCATGAGTACACAGCAGCAGATCATCGCTGAGCTGGGCGTCGCCGCGGACTTTGACGCCGCCCACGAGGCGGAACGCCGGATCACCTTCCTGGTCGACTATCTGCGGCAGAGCGGCGCCAAGGGCTACGTCCTCGGCATCAGCGGCGGCGTGGACTCGACGACCTGTGGCCGGCTCGCCCAGCTCGCCTGCGAGCGCGTGCGGGAGCAGGGCGGTGACGCCACCTTCCTGGCCATGCGCCTGCCCTACGGCGTGCAGGCCGACGAGGCCGACGCCGCCACCGCCGTCGAGTTCGTGGGCGCCGACGAGACGATCACCGTCAACATCAAGGCCTCCACCGACGCGATGTTCGACGAGGTGGACGCGGCTGGCGTGGACTTCACCGGCATCGATCACTCCGACTTCGTCAAGGGCAACGTCAAGGCACGTCAGCGGATGGTCGCGCAGTACCTCGCCGCCGGGGCCCGCGGGCTGCTGGTCCTGGGCACCGACCAGGCTGCCGAGGCGGTCGTCGGGTTCTACACCAAGTACGGCGACGGTGCCTGCGACCTGACGCCCTTGGCCGGACTGACCAAGCGACGGGTGCGAGCGGTCGCCGCCCACCTCGGCGCACCGGTGCACCTCGTGTCCAAGATCCCGACTGCCGACCTCGAGGACAACAAGCCGCTCAGCCCGGACGAGGCCTCGTTGGGTGTGAGCTACGAGGCGATCGACGACTACCTCGAGGGCAAGGAGGTCTCCGCGGAGGACCGCAGCACGATCGAGGGCTGGCACGCACGGACCGCACACAAGCGTGCGATGCCGGTGACTCCGGACGACGTCTGATCTTCCGGATCGACCACCGGGGCGCACCGGTGCGGTCATGGGTCGCCGGGCTGCTGGTGACGCTGCTTGCCACGGTGCTCCTGCTGGGCGGTGCTGTGGGCGCGGGACCGTGGGACGGGGTGTACCTCTACCGCGACTTCGTGACGGTCCCGGACCCCGTGCTCGGGGCCAACACCCTCGGAGGTGACGGCGCCCCGCGCGCCGTCCCGCTGGACGCCGTCGTCAGCCTGCTCAGCACGGTGCTCCCCGCGGGCCTGGTCGCGCGCCTCCTGCTCGTGGCCCCGCTGCTGCTGGTCGGCTCCGGGATGACGGCGCTGCTGAGGCGGCACGGACCGGTCGCCACCGCGGTGGGGGCCGGGCTCGCCGTCGTCAACCCGTATGTCGCGGAGCGGCTGCTGCTCGGACAGGCGCCCTCTCTGCTGGGTTACGCGATGATCCCGTGGCTGGTCCTCGCGGTGCGGGCGGACCGACCGCTCGTGGCGCGGATGGGGCTGGTCCTGATCGCCGCGGCTCCGGCAGCAGTCACTCCGGTAGGGGCGGTCATGGCGGGCGTGACCGTGCTGGTGGTCTCCCTCACCCTCGGGCCCAGGTCGACCTCCGCCGACGCGACGCGTCCCGTCCCGCACCGCATGGGGGAGGCGATCGGCCTCCTCGCACCGGTGGCGCTGCTCTCCCTGCCCTGGCTGCTCGCCGCACTCGCGCACCCCACCGCCGGGGCCGTCCCGGACGGCGCCGACGCGTTCGCCGTCGCCGCCGACGGGCCGTGGGGCACCGTGGGTTCGGTCGTCACCCTCGGCGGGGTGTGGGCCAGCGGCGCCTGGCCGGAGTCACGGATGCATCCCGGAGTTCTGGCCGTCCAGCTCGTCCTCGTGCTGGGTGCCGCCGGAGCGTGGTGGTGGTTGCGCCGGGGCGGCCGCCAGCGCCCCGATGGATGGGGGCCGGGGCGACGACGGTTCCTGGATCTGGCAGCAGCTGGCTATGTCACGGTCGTGGCGGGCGTGCTCCTGCTCGCCGGCCCGCTGCTGCCGCTCTGGCGAGAGCTGCAGCAGGTGCCCGGTCTGGCGCTGGCGCGCGACACCCACCGCTGGCTCGGGTGGGCAGCGCTGGCGGTGGCGGTGCTGCTGGCTCTCGGGGCGGCGAGGCTGACGGCACCCGTTCGGGGAGAGGCATCGCAGGGACGGACGGCGAGGGGTGCCGTGACCGTCGGAGTCGTGGTGGGGGCTCTCGCACTCGGCACCCTGACCGTGCCCGACGTGCCGGGTCGGCTCGCGAGGGACCTGAGGCCGGTGGCGATGCCGGCCGAGTGGAGGACCGTCGTGGAGCTCGTCAACGACGGTTCTGACGGGGCGGTGCTGCTCCTTCCGTGGCAGCCCTTCCGTCAGGTCGACTGGGTCGGTCCGGTGCAGTTCCTCGACCCGCTCCCCCGGGCGCTGGAGGCCGAGGCCCTGCACTCCCGCACGCTCGTCGTCCACCGGGACGGGAAGACCTGGGAGGTCGGCGGCGAGGGGGACACCGGGTTGACCGGGCTGGGGCGCGGCGCGTCGCTGAGTGCGGACGCGCTGCGTCAGCGAGGCATTGGTCAGGTGGTGGTGTGGCGGGGCAGCCCCGGCGAGTCACCCGCGCCCGGCGCGGGGACGACCCTCGTTCACGAGGGCAGGGACTGGCAGGTCCTGCGGGTCGATCAGTCGCCGTAGCCCAGGATCTCCTGGGCCGGCTTCGGCTCGGCGGGACCGCTGGTGCGTGCCTGGCCGTCGTTGGGACTGAAGCTGTTGACCACGGCCGCGGTGGCCGCGCCAGCGGCGCCGAGGCCCACCACGAGGGCAATGACGGCGGGCACGATCCGCGAACCGGCTCCGCCGGTGTTCGTGGACTGGCTCATCTGGACCTCCGTAGGGACGTATCCCGGCGAATGTTACCGCAAGGTAGACAATTGTGCGCCTACCCCGCCCGTCGTCAACCGTGGTCCGGACCGGCGCTACCGTGGGGCATGGCTACCCATGAGGTCACCAACCAGCCGCCACCCCGGGTGGACCTGGACGAGTATGCCGTGAACCGGCCGCTCACCGAGGCCGTGAAGACCTTCGAGGCCGGCTGGGCGAGCGACCACCTGCACCGCGTCGGCACGCACGTCGGCACCGCCGCGTTCCAGCAGGATGCGGCCACCGCGCACCGACAGCCGCCCGTCCTGCGGACGCACGACCGGTGGGGCCGACGCATCGACGAGGTCGACTACGACCCGGCCTACCACCGCATCATCGCGGCCGCTGTGGCTGACGGCGCGCACACCGCAGGCTGGGCCGAGCCCGGCGCGGGCGCAGCCGTGTCGCGGGCCGCCACCTTCATGCTCTACGCGCAGATCGAACCCGGCCACGCCTGCCCGGTGTCGATGACCCACGCCGCCGTTCCGACCCTGATGACCACTCCGGAGCTGGCGGACCAGTGGCTGCCCCGCCTCTTCTCCAGGGTGTATGACGGCCGGCTCGTCGCGGGGAAACGGTCCGCGATCATGGGCATGGCCATGACCGAGAAGCAGGGTGGGTCGGACGTGCGCGCCAACACCACCCAGGCGGTCGACGCCGGTGACGGCAGCCACCGGCTGACCGGTCACAAGTGGTTCTGCAGCGCGCCGATGTCGGATGCCTTCCTGGTGCTCGCCCAGGAGCCCGAGGGGCTGAGCTGCTTCCTGGTGCCACGCGTCCTGGCGGACGGCACCCGAACCCCTTCGCCATCCAGCGGCTCAAGGACAAGCTCGGCAACCGCTCCAACGCCTCCAGCGAGATCGAGCTCGACCAGACGGTCGGCCTCCGGGTGGGCGAGCCGGGGCGCGGCGTCCGGACCATCATCGACATGGTCGCCCACACCCGGCTCGACTGCGTGCTCGGCTCGGCCGCCGGCATGCGCCAGGCCGTGGCCGAGGCGGTCTGGCACACGCGGCACCGCGAGGCCTTCGGGGCGGTGCTGGTCGACCAGCCCGCGATGGCCACCGTGCTGGCCGACCTGGCCCTGGAGTCGGAGGCGGCGACCTGGACGGCGTTGCGGCTCGCCCGCGCGCACGATGCGGACGCCGACGACGCGGAGCGAGGCTTCCGCCGCCTCGCCACGGCGGTCGCGAAGTACTGGGTGTGCAAGCGCGGTCCGGGCCACTCCTACGAGGCGATGGAGTGTCTGGGTGGCAACGGCTACACGGAGGACTTCCCGCTGGCCATGCGCTACCGGGAGCAGCCGGTGATGGCCATCTGGGAGGGGTCCGGCAACGTGATCGCACTGGACGTGCTCCGGGCGATCGCCCGGGACCCGGCGTCGGTCGAGGCGTTCTTCGCCGAGGTCTCCGTGACGGGCGGCGCCTACCCGGTGCTGGACGGGCACCTGGCACGGACCCGGGCGCTCGCGGGCTCGGCCGACCAGGCGAGCGCCCGGTTCCTCGTCGAGTCGCTCGCGCTGGCCCTCCAGGCCTCGCTGATGGTGCGCCACGCGCCGACACCGGTGGCCGAGGCCTTCGTGGCGTCGAGGCTGGGTGGTGGCGGCGGCCAGCTGTATGGCGTGCTGCCGACCGGCGCGGACGTAGGGGCGATCCTGGAGCGCGCCTAGCGCGTCCGGTGCACCTTCTCGATCAGCGTCCGGGCGTCGTGCGGCCCCGCATGGCGCTCCCTCCCCACGAAGAAGGTCGGGGTGCCCCGAGCTCCACTCGCCTCCGCGCTGGCGACGTCCTCCCGGACGCGGTCTGCCAGGTCCTCCCGCTGCAGGTCACGCACGAACTGCTCGACATCGAGGCCGAGCTCGGCGGCATACCCGATGAGGTCCTCCATCTCCAGCTCGTCCTGCCGGGTGAAGAGCAGGTCGTGCATCGGCCAGAACCGGCCCTGCTCCGCGGCCGCCTCGGCGGCGACCGCCGCCTGCTCGGCGTGGGGGTGCACGTCGGGGAGTGGCAGGTGGCGGACGACGTATCGCAGGTCGTCCCCGAACCGCTCACGCAGCTCGTGGATCACCCCGGTTGCGCGGGCGCAGAACGGGCACTCGTAGTCGAGGTACTCCACCACGGTGAGCGGCGCATCGGCCGGCCCGAGGATGTGGTCGCGCGCCGGGTCGACCGGTCGACACAGTTCCGTCGGGAGGCCGGCCGACCACTCGCCGTGGAACACCGCCGCCGCACGGAACACGACCCAGCCGAGGACCGTGGCGAGGATGGCCGACAGCAGGACACCCACCGTGGCCTCATCCACCAGGCGGGCGTCGTCGAAGGCCAGACCGATGATCAGCAGGGAGACGGTGAACCCGATACCGGACAGGGCGGCGCCGCCCAGCACCTGGCCGGGTCCCACGCCCTGCGGTAGCTGACCGAGCCGAAGTCGCACGGCAGCGAGCGCGCCTCCCCCGAGCCCGAGGAACTTGCCTCCGACCAGCCCGAGCACGACGCCCCAGGTCACGGGCGAGCGCAGTGCGTCGCCGAGGACTCCATCACGCAGGTCCACGCCGGCGTTGGCCAGCGCGAACACCGGCACGATCAGATAGCTGGTCCACGGGTGCAGCATCGTCTGCAGACGCTCGTTCACCGAGATCACCCGTGCCAGCCCCTGGCTGGCGGAGGCCTGCAGGCTGGCCATCGGCGACTGCCGGAAGGCCGTGAACAGTGACGCGGCCGTCTCCACCTCGGGCTTGCGAGGCGCCCACGCGGGGATGAGCAGACCGGCGACCATGCCGGCGATGGACGCGTGTACACCCGACTGCACGGTCGCGAGCCAGAGCACGGCGACCACGGCCACGTAGGGGGACGCGCGCCACTGGCGCAGCCGGTTGAGCACGACCAGGACCGCCACGCAGCCGAGCCCGACCAGCAGCGGGACGAGCTGGATCGACTCGGAGTAGACCACGCCGATGACCGTGACCGCCACGATGTCGTCGATGACGGTGACCGTGAGCAGGAAGATCCGCAGCTGGGTGGAGACGGCTGGTCCGACGATGGCCAGGGCCCCGAGCAGGAAGGCGGTGTCGGTGCCGATCACGATGCCCCAGCCGCGTGCCGCCTCCCCGGAGGGGTTCAGCACGAGGTAGAGCAGGGTGGGGACGAGCATCCCCGTGATCCCGGCCACGAGGGGGATCACGAGCCGACTGCGCCGGGTCAGCTCCCCGAGCGAGAGCTCCCGGCGCACCTCGAGGCCGATCACGAAGAAGAAGAGCGCCATCAGGCCGTCGTTGACCCAGTGACCCAGGTCCATCGCCAGCTCGGCGTCCCCGAGAGAGACAGACAGGTGGGTGTCCCACAGCGCCTCGTATGAACCCGACCACGGCGAGTTGGCCCAGCCGAGCGCCACGGCCGCCGCCAGCAGCATGACTCCGGCACTGCCTGCCTCGGTCCCCAGGAACGACCGGAGCGGCGCGGACAGCTGCGCGGGCAGGTGCCGTCGCGTCGTCTGACCTGGTGAGATGCCGGCGCCCTCTGCCACGTGTGCAGCGTAGCGGCAGCGGCGTGCCGGCAGAGCCGTCGATCAGGCCGTGCCGCGGTCGATCTGGCGGTGCGAGTAGGGCGTCGGGACCGAGTGGGCGTGGTCCCCCATCGCGGTGGGTGAGTGCCCCCAGCTGGCCCGCAGCAACAGCTGCTCCCAGGCGCGCACGGTCTCGTCCCAGGTGAACCTCGCGGAGTGTGCCAGCGCGTTGGCACCCAGCTCGGTCAGTCGGTCCCGGTCCCGCAGCAGCGCGTCGACCGAGCCGACCATCCCCTCCAGGTCGTCGACGAGCAGCCCGGTCTCCCCGTCCTCGATCGACTCGGACACCCCACCGGCGTCGCGGTATCCGATGGCGGGCACGCCGTGGCTGGCCGCCTCGACGACGGACAGCCCCCAGCCCTCCTTGACGCTGGGGACCAGGAGCAGCGACGCGGACGCCAGCTCGCGGTGCTTGGTCTCCTCGTCCACGAAGCCCAGCAGGTCGACATACTCCGCTGCTCCAGTGGCAGCGACGTGGTCGCGGACCTCCCGGCTCCACCAGCCGTCCCCGACGACGCGCAGACGCAGGCCCGGGTGGTGCGGGCGCAGCCGGCGGACCAGGTCGACCGCCTGCTCGATGCGCTTGTGCTTCACCACGCGGCCGAGCACCAGGAGCCGCGGACCGTCGGTCTCGGCCGCGGTGACCGGCAGTGGCGGCTTGGTGCCGTTGTGGACGATGGCGACGTGGTCCCGCTCAACCCCCATGGCCACCAGCTCGTCCTTGGTGGACCGGGACACCGCGACATACTGCCGACCCCGGTTGACCCGGGGAGAGACCCGAGACTCGATCCCCCAACCGACGGCCGCGACCGGGGCACTGAAGACGACCGGCCACTGCTCGCGGTGGACGTGGTGCACCAGGACGACGACAGGAGCATCCGTGGCCCACCCGGCGAAGAAGGGCAGACCGTTCTGCACGTCGACCACGACGTCGAACCGGCCCTCCCGCGTCTCCAGCCGGCGGATCGCGCGACGGGCGGCGGCGTAGACGCCGATGCGGGAGCCGGCACGCAGGTAGCGCACCCCGTTGATCGTCTCGGCAGCCGGCGCGTTGGCATGCGCGGCGCACAGGAAGGTGACCTCGTGCCCGGCCTCGACCAGCCCCTCGGCGACCATCCGCGCATAGACCTCGGCCCCACCGCCCTCGGGGTGCGCCAGGTCGCGCCAGTTGCAGATCGCGATCCGCATCAGCCGGGACTCCCATGTCGTCGGGCGGCGACCGGGTCGCTCGCAGGTTAGTTACCGAATGGTAGCCCGATTATGGTTCGTTGTCGTGGACGATCTCGAGCTGCCTCCTCCGGGCACCCTCGCGCGCTCCGTCCACCTCTTCCGCGCCTTCCTGGCCGAGCAGACCGACCCGGACCGCTTCTACAGCGTGCTCGCGGCGGACTCCACACGGGAGACCGGGCGCTTCGTCGAGCTGGCCGGCGCCGACGTGCTGGACGTCGGTGGGGGCCCCGGCTACTTCGCGGATGCGTTCTTGCGGGCCGGCGCGCGTTACGTCGGGATCGAGCCCGACGCCGGCGAGATGACCGCCCGCGGGCACGCCGCCACCAACACGCTTCGCGCCTCCGGTCTGGCACTGCCGCTGGCCGACGCCGCGGTCGACCTCTGCTACTCCTCCAACGTGCTGGAGCACGTGCCCGACCCCGAGCTGATGGCCCACGAGATGCTCCGGGTGACGCGCCCTGGCGGGACCGTCTACCTCTCCTGGACGCCGTGGCTGTCGCCCCACGGCGGGCACGAGACCGGCATGTGGCACTACCTGGGCGGCTACCGCGCCGCCGACCGCTACGCCCGGCGCCACGGCCACCGGCCCAAGAACGACTACGGCAGCTCCCTCTTCGCCTACTCCGTGCGGCGGATGCTGCGGTGGGCGAGGGCCGTCGAGGCGGCCGGTGAGGCGCGCGTGGTGGCGGTCGAACCGCGCTACCACCCCGCCTGGGCCCGCTGGATGATCCGGGTGCCGGGCGTGCGCGAGGTCGTCGCGTGGAACGCCGTGATCGTGCTGGAGCGGCGGTGACCGTCGCGCCGCAGGACCTCGCGGACCCGCCCCGGGACAGACCGGAGGCGCACGACCCCGGCGAGCGCGCGGCATACGCCTCGGAGTCGGTGGTCTGGCCAGCGCGGCTGCTGCTCGGCTGCCTGGCGCTGACCGCGCTGATGTTCCGCCAGGCGCCCGGGATGGTCGTGCCGGACACCAAGCTCGACCTCACCGCCGGTCCGGTGGCGTTCCTGGTCCGCTCGCTGCACCTCTGGGACCCCCACGGATTCCTCGGTCAGCTGCAGAACCAGGCCTATGGGTACCTGCTGCCGGTGGGACCGTTCCACGCGCTGCTGATCGAGCTAGGTCTCCCCGCCTGGGTGGTGCAGCGACTGTGGTGGTCCGTCGTCCTGTGCGTGGCCTTCCTCGGCGTCTGGCGGCTGGCCCGAGCCCTGCGCATGGGGACCCCGTGGGCGGCGTACACCGCCGCGTTCGCCTACGCCCTGACGCCGCGGATGCTGAGCGAGGTCACCATCACCTCGGTCGAGGTCTGGCCCATGGCGCTGGCGCCCTGGGTGCTGCTGCCGCTGGTGAGCCGGGCGCCGCTGTCGTGGTGGGGCCGGATCTGGCGGTCCGCGCTGGCGGTGGCGCTGGTCGGCGGCATCAACGCGGTGGCGACCGGTGCGGTGCTGGTGCTGCCCACGCTGTGGTTCCTCAGCCGTCGGTGGACCCGCGAGACACTGCTCGCCTTCCTGGGCTGGCTGGCCGCGGTGGTCGTCGCCATGGCCTGGTGGCTCCTGCCGTTCCTCGTGATGGGGGTCCACAGCCCGCCGTTCCTGGACTGGATCGAGTCGGCCTCGGTGACCACCATGGTCGCGGCGCCGAGCGAGGCCCTGCGCGGCACCTCGACCTGGCTGAGCTACCTCGTCACCTCCTCCGGCGCGACCTGGCCGGCCGGCCGGCAGTATGTCGACAGCCCCCTGCTCGTCGCCGGCAGCCTGGTCATCGCCCTGGCCGGGCTGGCCGCCCTCACCCGGGCGCGTACGCCGCACCGGCTCTTCCTCGCGTTCGGGGTGGGCACCGGCCTGCTGCTCGTCGGCGCCGGTCACACAGGGTCCGTCGCAGGAGTGCTCGCCCCGCAGATCCAGGAGCTGCTCGACGGTGCGCTGGCGGCGCTGCGCAACACCCACAAGTTCGAGCTCGTGGTGCGGCTGCCCCTTGTGCTGCTGCTCGCCAGCGCGCTCACCCAGCTGGCCCGGTGGGCGCGGCGAGCCCGCGTCCACCGCGTGCTGGTGCCCTTCGTCGCGGCGTGCGCCGTGGTCGCCGTCGCTGCTCCGGCGCTGGCCGCCACGCTGCCCCGGTCCGGTGGCTACGAGCAGATCGCGCCGCACTGGTACGAGACGGCACGGTGGCTGGACTCCCGGCCCGGCGACGGCACCGTGCTCGTCGTGCCCGCGGCCCCGTTCGCGGAGTTCAGCTGGGGATCGACCCGGGACGAGCCGCTGCAGGCCCTGATGGAGCGCCCGTTCGCCGTCCGGGACGCCGTGCCGCTGGGCGGCGCGGGTTCCACACGGTGGCTCGACGAGATCCAGCGCAGGATCGGCTCCGGCGACGGAGGACCTGACCTCGCGGCGGCGCTGGCCCGCGGTGGCATCGGCTGGGTGGTGGTCCGCAACGACCTGGCGCTGACCGCCCAACGGACCCCCCAGGTGGCCCCACACCAGGCCCTGGTGGGTGCCGGACTGGAGCGTGTCGCCGACTTCGGTCCCGCGGTCGGCCCGGTCGGAGAGTCGGACAGTCACACGGTCCGGCAGCGCACCGTCGTCCCGACCCCCTCGGTGCAGGTGTATGCCGTGCCGGACCCGGCAGTGGCCCGCCTGGCACCCCTCTCGGACACCATGCGGCTGACCGGTGGCCCCGAGGACGTGCCCGGCGTGGCCAGCCTCGCTCCGGCATACCTGCTGGGAAGCAGCGGCAGTGACCTGGTCGGGCTGGGGGGCACGGTGGCGAGCGACGGCTACCGGCGTCGGGCCGTGGCCTTCGGGCAGGCCGCGGACAACCTCTCGGGCATGAAGACGGCGGACGCCGAGCTGCCCGAGCGTCGGGTGAACGACTACCTGCCGCCGGAGCTCGACGAGCCCGCGGTGATCACGTGGCCGGCTCCGGTCGCCGACGTCACGGCGTCGTCCTCCGCCTCCGACGCCGATGCGCCGGCACGCGCCGGAGCGGGCTACGACCCGTGGCTGGCGCTGGACGGTCGGGTGGCCACGAACTGGCTGACCGGCGAGTTCGGGACACCACAGGGGCAGTGGTGGCAGGTGGACTTCACCGAGCCGCAGGACCTAGGGCGGACGCTGCGGATCCGCGTCGGCCAGTCGGCCTTCGTGGCGCCGGTCCGGTCCTGGCGGGTGGTCACCGACGCGGGCAGCGAGACCACCGTGGTCGACCCCGACGTGCTCGACCAGCGGCTGGGGGTGCCGGACGGCCCGACCCGCAGCCTGCGCATCGTCGTCGCCTCGGTGCCCGAGGACACGTTCTCCCCAGCCACCCTGGCCGAGGTGGAGCTGCCCGGCATCACGCCGGTCTCGCCGTCACTCGAGGTGCGTCCCGGTGGGGGTGATGCTGACGTGATCTCGCTGCGTGCCCAGCAGCTCGGCCGCTCGGCGTGCCTGATGCTGGGCCAGCGGCCGCTGTGCGCCGGCCTCCAGGCTCAGCCGATGGAGGAGCCGGCGGGACTCCACCGCACCCTCGACCTTGACGACGGAGGCGTGTATGCCGTCACCGGTGAGGTCATGCCGGTGGACGGCGGCGCTGCCGAGCAGCTGCTGCGGGTGCCCGGGCAGGTCGAGGTGAGCGCGTCGTCGCGGGACGTCTTCGCGGCGTACGGGAGACCGGACACCGTCGTGGACGGTGATGAGGGCACCGGGTGGGTGGCCGGGCCACTCGACTTCGACCCGACGCTGACGCTGCGGCTGCCGGAGGAGCGGGCGCTGACCGGACTACGGCTGTCGAGCGACTACTTCCTGCCCGCCAGCCGCCCGTCCGAGCTGACCGTCCGCCTGGACGGTGGGGAGCCGATGGAGCTGGTCGTGGGGCCGGACGGACAGGTCACCTGGGACGGGACCGAGGTGCGTGAGGTCGAGGTCACTTTCGGCGCATCGTTCACCGTGACGAACTCCGACCCTTCGCTGCCGGGCGTCGTCCGCGGGCTCCCGGTCGGCGTCTCGGAGCTCACGCTCCTGGGCGACGCAGACTTCGAGGTGGGCGACCCCGACCGGGCACTGTTCCTGCCCTGCGGGTCCGGCCCGGACGTCACGGTCAACGGCACGACGGTGCCCACGCAAGTGTCGGGCACGGCCAGGGAGGTGCTGGAGCGGGACCGCCTGGACTGGCGCCCGTGCGGCGCCCAGGACACCGTGTCGCTCGGCGCTGGACAGAACACGGTCAGCGCTGCGGCTACGGACCGGTGGGTCCCGGTCGACCTCACCCTGACCCGGGAGGGGCTCGACACCCCGGCACCCGCGACGACGGCCCTGACTCTGACGCGTCCCACTCCTGCGGAGGCCGAGGTGGCCGTCCCGGCGCGGGCCGAGGACTCGATCCTCGTCCTGGCCCAGAACTTCGGCGAGGGTTGGTCCGCCGACCTGGTGGATGAGGACGGCACCCGCACGCCCGCGGAGGGGATCGTGGTCGACGGCTGGCAACAGGGGTTCGTCGTGCCGGCGGGCGCGGCGGGCACGCTGGAGGCACGCTTCGACCCGGACGTGGCCTATCGCCTCGGACTGCTGGCGGGCTTCGTGGCGCTGCTGGCGCTGTTGGCGGCCGGGGCCCTCTGGCGCCGCCCGGGACGGCCGGTCACGATCCAGCCGACCGCAACCCCGACCCTCTCCGAGCGGTTCGCGCTCGTCGGGCTCTGGGCCGTCCTCTTCGCCGGTCTCTGGGGCGTCGCCCTGGGGGCGGTCGCGGCGGCCGCGGTGCTCCTGCTGGGGCGCCGGACCAGTGCGGCGATCGCGGCAGTCGTCGGCCTCGCCGGCACGGCGCTGGTCGCCTGGTTCGGGCCGCGCCCGCTGGGCGACAGCGTGACCGCCGTCCTCCCACAGCTGGTGATCCTGCTAGCCATCCTGCTGGCCCTCGCCGGCGCTGCCGTCGCGGATCGGACACGTTCGACACCGCGTCGTCGTCGCTAGACGGACTGGCCGAAGCTCAACTGCGAGCCTGTCCTCCCCACGGGAGGACCTACGGGACGGACCTACGGGACGGACCCACGGGACGGACCCACGGGACGGACCCACGGGACGGACCCAGGGCGCCCGACCCGGGG
>DATGRS010000139.1:0-3100 GCA_035303365.1 Ornithinicoccus sp. | reverse complement strand
GCACGCCGGACACGGAGACGATCACGCAATCCCTGGTGACGAGGGAGATCGAGCGAGCCTTCCCCGGCCGCGCGGATACCACGATCACCGAGGAGTGGGTGCCCGCGCACGCGGATCTGAATTGGGCGAACCTCACCTGGCCTGCGTGCTGGATCATCGACTGGGAAGATCACGGGATGGCCCCGCGCGGCCTGGACGCAGCGAACTTGTGGGCCAGTTCGTTGGGCATCCCCGGGCTTCCCGAGCGGGTCTGGCAGGAGCGGCGTGCCGACCTGGAAACACGGCCGGGCACGCTGATGGCGTTGTTCTACTGCGCGAAGATCCTCAACGACTCGTCAGCTCCCGGCGAACTGCGGGAGATCACGACCCACGAGGCGGACGCGCTGATCGCCGATCTCCAATCTTGATCCGCCGGTCAGGGTGCTTTCTGGATCAGTTCCCGGTAGCGGCTCATCGCCGAGTTGCTGATCCTCAGCGTGGTCGCGGCGACCAGATCGCGCAGATGCACGGGGTTGCTCGTGCCGACCGCGACCCGTGCCACGGGCGGTAGCTCGTAGGCCAGCCGGAGCGCTGCTTGCGGTGTCGAGCAGTCCTGATCGGCTGCCAGGAAGGCACGCAGGTCCACCGCTGACCATGCCGGGTCGGTGGTGTTGCCACCGAACGGGCTCATGCCCCAGCGACGCTCGTGTGCCACATTCAGAATGCGGCAGACGTTCTCACCAGCGCTGAGCATCGGCGCTGCCACGGACAATCCGGCACGCAGCATGAGCACGCCCGGCTGGATGTGGGAGGTGTCGTGCTCGACGGCCGCCGCGAGGGGGCGTGGGTCCCAGGTGGCGATGCCCCAGGCGCCGCATATCCCGGACCGCGCCGCGCCGGCCAGCGCCGCGCAGGCGGCGGCCAGCCTGTCGTAGGACTCGGCAGAGCCGAGCCCGGACAGGGCAAGTTCAGGGTTGTGTAGGAACACCAGGTCCGGGCTGCGGCCCAGCTCGTGGGCTGATCGCTCGACCGCCGTTCGAAGACGGTCGGGATCGAGCGAGTGCATCGGGCGCTCGCCGGTGCCGCTGGGGAAGTATCCGACCTTGGTGGACACGGTGAATTCCCCAAGCAGGTCGCCTGCGGTGCGCGCGAGCGCCCGGTGCGAGGTGAAGCCTCGGTAGTTGTACGCGGTGTCGACACCGAATGCTGCGACGCCAGGTACCACCCGTTGGGTTGCGTACGGCCCAATCGGTGCTCACGCACCGTGTGCGCTGTGACCGACGACAGTGGCAACAGGACCACTCTGGCGGTTAGCTGCTGCAACCCGTGGCCTCGCGCACGGGACTCCACACATATGCGGAATATGTGGACAACCTGTGGATAATTCTCATGATCATGGTCACTTCCCTGATGATGGACTGCTTACGCAGCTACCAATGCTGCCGAGCCCGGTTGATGGCGGCTCCGCACGACGCGGGCCAACGCACGAGCACGCCGCGACCCAACACGGAGTTCGCGCCGCAGTGTCTCTGCTGAGATCGGTCGCTGGTGCTTATCCCAGTGTTGGGTGTCCAAGCGGCACGCCTCGACGACCAATGGGTCGTCGTGCTCGGCACCGACCCACGTAGCTGGGCTCGTGTTGCCACCGCCCTGACCAGCAGCGTTGTTCACAGCCGTGCGCGATGCTGCTTCCTCGCTGTGCAGCGCCTCGTCTGTGCCCGCATCCGGCTCCATCTCCGCCTGGTCATGTCCGTGGACCTCGCGAATGGCCTTCAGCAAACCGGGGCCGACCTCGGCCCAGCCGATCAGCAGGAGCGGTCCGACCGCGTCGAAGGCGGCCTTCCCGATCTGGCCGGCGCAGATCGGCTCCGCCACGTTCAGGGCCAATGTGACCGCGCTGGCGAACATCAACAAACGCTGCGCGGGGCGTAGCTGCTCACGCGACGCTCCATGCAGCGCGAGGTGCCGCGTGCCCACCAAGAGCCCGAGGACCGATAGATCAACAGCGGGAGCCACCAACGGCGCCACGTACGCCGGCACCCCCAGCCGCAGGCCCAGGCTGAGGACATTGCCGAACCCGAACAGGAACGTCAACGCGATGACCGTCCCCATGATCACCGTTACCGACCGCACCACGGCCTCGCGGGAAGCACCCATTAGCGCCCACCACCCGGCTCGGGAACGGCAAAACCACCGTCGATCACGAGCCTGCCAGCCGGAAAGCGCTGGTCAGGGGCGGGACCGTCTGCGTTGTGCCCTGCCGGGGGCGCATCGCCGCAGACAGGCGGCGCTCTCGACAGTCGAGGTCGAACATCGCGACCCGCGAGGTTTCATAACCGATCCACTTTCGCGGTCGTTCAGCCTCGCTCGCGGCGGGCCGGAATGCTCGCCGAACGCCGGGCGAGCCACCACAGGAAATAGCCCGGGTGCACGGGACTTTCGTTCCCACGCACCCGGGCTCGGTCACGTCAGGCGGGGCTCCGAGGTAGGCGGGAGCCGTGCTCTGGAATCAGGCGCCGTGCTCGCCCCGGCGGCGGGTCAGCCACACCGCGCCACCGCCTGCGGCGAGCAGCGCCACGCCGGCGGGCACCAGCCACAGCAGCACGTCGCTGGCACCGGTGTCGGCCAGGTCGTCGGTGGCCGACACCGCGTCGACCGTCACAGGGGCCGACGTGGTGGGGCCGGGCTTGGTCACCGGGGCCACGGCGTCGTCGGTCTCGGACGGCTGGGCGCCCTTGTCGTCGCCCTCGTCACCCTTGTCGTCACCGTCACCGGGCTTCTCCGGGTCCTCGGGCTTGTCGCCCGGGTCGCCACCGAGCTCCTCGCCGGGGTTGTCCGGGTCGTCGCCGCCGGGCTCCTCCTCGGGGGGCGTGGTGGGCTCGCACAGCTGCACGTCGACGCTCACCGTCGGTGCGAACCAGTGCTGCTCGGGACCGCGGTCGATCCAGGCCCTCACGGTGATCACACCGTCACCGTTCTTGTCCGGTGTGCCGGCCGGAACCTCGACGGGCACCACCGTCTGCTCGCCCGGGGCGATGGGGGTCGGGTGGAAGACGTTGCCCCACTTCTGACCGGCGAGTGGCCCCTCGGTGATGGTCTGACCGGTGACCTCGTCGGCCCT
>DATGRS010000138.1:0-4131 GCA_035303365.1 Ornithinicoccus sp. | reverse complement strand
CGAGCCAGTCGGCGGGCGCGTCCGGCCGTGACGACCGAGTCCACGGTCAGGACGGCCAGGGCCAGCCACACCAACCCGAAGCCGACCCAGCGCGAGACAGGAAGCACCTCGCCGAGGACGAGCACGCCGGCGAGCAGCTGCAGCACCGGATTGATGAACTGCAGCAGACCGATCGTCACCAGGGGCACCCGTCGAGCGGCCGCCGCGAAGAGCAGCAGCGGCACCGTGGTCGCCACGCCGGTGCTGACGAGCAGGAGGGTGTGGCCCGCGCCGTGCCCGGTGAACGTCTGCTGCCCGGTGAGCCAGAGCCAGCCCAGCAGCCCGAGCGCGAACGGCGCCATCGCCAGGGTCTCACCGGTGAGGGACTGGATGGCCGACAGGGAACCACCCACCCGCTTCTTGATCAGCCCGTAGGTCGCGAAGCTGAAGGCCAGCGTCAGGGAGATCCAGGGCGGTGCGCCGTAGTCGATCGTGAGATAGACCCCGGCCGCAAGCCCGATGGCGACCGCGACCCACTGCCCGGCCCGCAGCTTCTCGCCCAGCACCAGGACGCCCAGCGCCACGGTGACGAGGGGGTTCAGGAAGTAGCCGAGGGCAGCCTCGGTCACGTGACCCGTCAGC
The DNA here is from genome assembly GCA_035303365.1 of Ornithinicoccus sp. GTDB lineage: Bacteria > Actinomycetota > Actinomycetes > Actinomycetales > Dermatophilaceae > Ornithinicoccus. The sequence goes on along the minus strand of DATGRS010000138.1, from coordinate 3,510 downwards.
ACGGCGACGAGGTAGACGGTCCAGTTCGTCGCGATGAAGACTCCCGCCACGACGAGGGAGATGAGCATGCGCCGGTCGCGCAGCAGCTCCAGCACCCAGCCGAGCTGTCGCGCGAGGGCGAGCAGCACGACGCACAGCACGAGCGACCACACCACCCGGTGGCCGAGGACCTCCAGTGCGGTCGCGGGCTTGAGCGCGGCAAAGTAGAGCGGGAACGCCCCCCACAACAGATAGGCCAGGAGGCCGTATGTCGTGCCCCGCCGGACGGTGTCCGCCTCGCGTGAGGACGGGGCCGGCGAGCCCGCACCCGGGTCGGTGACCCGGGTGGGGCGGGTCAACCGACCTGCCAGGTGTCGCCGCCGTGGAGCAGCTTCTGGAGGTCGTCGTCAGCGGCGGGACCGCCCGCGGCGGAGCGGGCTCCGTCGACCTGCGCGCGGACCTGGTCGTCATAGGTCGGCCGGGACACCGAACGGAAGACGCCCATCGGGATGTGCGTCATCGACCCGTCGTCCAACCGCGACAGGGCGAACGCCTGCGAGGGGTCCTCCGCACCGGCGTCGTGCACCACGACAGCGCTCGGGTCGGCCTCGGACTCCGGCACGACGCCGAGGGCGCCGTCCGGGCGCCGGACGACGACGTGGTCGGTGCCAGCGCGCACGGGCTCGCCGTCCACCAGGCTCACCACGCGTGCCTGCGCCTCGTCCCGGTCCTTGAGCAGCTGGAACGCGCCGTCGTTGAAGATCGGGCAGTTCTGGTAGATCTCCACCAGCGAGGTGCCGCGGTGCTCGGCGGCGGCGCGCAGCACCGTGGTGAGGTGCTGCCGGTCGGAGTCCATGGTGCGCGCGACAAAGCTGGCCTCGGCCCCCAGCGCCAGCGAGACCGGGTTGAACGGCTCGTCCACCGAGCCCACCGGCGTGGACTTGGTGACCGAACCGACCGGGGACGTGGGGGAGTACTGCCCCTTGGTCAGGCCGTAGATCTTGTTGTTGAACAGCAGGATCGTCAGGTTGACGTTGCGGCGCATCGCGTGGATCAGGTGGTTGCCGCCGATGCTCAACGCGTCACCGTCGCCGGTGATCACCCACACCGACAGGTCCTCGCGGCTGGTGGCCAGCCCGGTCGCGATCGCGGGTGCGCGCCCGTGGATGGAGTGCATCCCGTAGGTGTCGAGGTAGTAGGGGAAGCGCGAGGAGCAGCCGATGCCCGAGACGAAGACGATGTTCTCGCGGCGCAGCCCCAGCTCGGGCAGGAACCCCTGCACGGCTGCGAGGACGGCGTAGTCACCGCAGCCGGGGCACCAGCGAACCTCCTGGTCGGAGGTGAAGTCCTTCTTGGTCTGTGGCGCGGCGGCAGGGTCGACCCGCGGGACGGCACCGGTGCCGGTGTCCCGCCCGGTCGGCATACCCAGATCGGTTCCAGTCGACATGCTCAGTGCACTCCTTCCAACGTGTAGGCGACGGCCTCGTGCAGCACCTCAGCCAGGTCGGCGGCCGGGAACGGCAGCCCGCGGACGGCGGTGTGGGACTGCACGTCGACGAGGTACTGCCCGCGCAGGAGCAGTGCCAGCTGGCCGAGGTTCATCTCCGGCACGACCACCCGGTCGTAGGCCCGGAGCACCTCACCGAGGTTCGCCGGGAAGGGGTTGAGGTGGCGCAGGTGGGCCCGTGCGATGGCGACGCCCGTTGCGCGGACCAGCCGGGTCGCGGCGGCGATCGGGCCGTAGGTGGACCCCCAGCCCAGCACGAGCACGCGTGCGTCGCCCGTCGGGTCGTCGACCTCCAGGTGGGGGATCGTGTCGGCGATGCCGTCGATCTTGCCCTGCCGCAGGCGCGTCATCTTGTCGTGGTTGTCGGGGTCGTAGGAGATGTGGCCGGTGACGTCGGCCTTCTCGATGCCGCCGATCCGGTGCTCCAGTCCGGCGGTGCCCGGCACCGCCCAGGGTCGGGCCAGCGTCTTGGGGTCGCGCAGGAACGGGTGGAAGACCGGCTCGCCCTTGTCGTTGATGTCGTTCGGCCCAGTCGCGAACTCGACCTCCAGCTGGGGCAGGCCCTCGAGCGACGGCACGAGCCACGGCTCGGAGCCGTTGGCCAGGTAGCCGTCGGAGAGCAGGATGACCGGGGTGCGGTAGGTGGTGGCGATGCGCACCGCCTCCATCGCCATGTCGAAACAGTCGGCGGGCGACTGCGGCGCGATGACCGCGACCGGCGACTCGCCGTTGCGTCCGTGGATCGCCTGGAGCAGGTCCGACTGCTCCGTCTTGGTCGGCAGGCCGGTGCTCGGTCCGCCCCGCTGGATGTCGAGTATGACGAGGGGCAGCTCGGTGGAGACCCCCAGCCCGATGGTCTCGGCCTTGAGCGCCAGGCCCGGGCCGGACGTGGAGGTGACACCGAGGGCACCGCCGAAGCTGGCGCCCAGCGCCATGCCGACCGCGGCGATCTCGTCCTCGGCCTGCAACGTGGTCACCCCGAAGCGCTTCATGCCGGAGAGCGTGTGCAGGATGTCCGAGGCCGGGGTGATCGGGTAGCTGCCCAGCATCAGCGGCAGCCCGGCGCGGTGGGCCGCGGCGACCAGCCCGAGCGCCATCGCCGCGTTGCCGGTGATGGTCCGGTAGGTGCCCGGCGGCATCGTGGCCGGCGCCACCTCGAAGCGGACCGCGAAGTCCTCCGTGGTCTCGCCGTAGTTGTAGCCGGCCCGCAGCGCGGTGAGGTTGGCCTCGAGGATCTCCGGGGCCTTGGCGAACTTCGCGCGCAGGAACGCCTCGGTGCCGTCCAGGGGGCGAGAGTACATCCACGACAGGAGACCCAGCGCCAGCATGTTCTTGGCCCGCTCCTTCTCCTTGCGGGTCAGCCCGAAGTCGGCCAGGGCCGCCACCGTGATTGAGGTCAGCGCGATCTCGTGGACGTGCCAGGACTCGAGCGAACCGTCCTCGACCGGGCTGGCCGCGTAGCCGACCTTGCTCAGGTTGCGCTTGGTGAACTCGTCGGTGTTGACGATCAGCGTGCCGCCGCGCGGCAGGTCGGACAGGTTCGCCTTCAGGGCCGCCGGGTTCATCGCGACGAGCACATCCGGGTGGTCACCGGGCGTCAACACGTCGTGGTCGGCGAAGTGCAGCTGGAAGCTGGATACGCCGGGCAGGGTCCCGGCGGGTGCGCGGATCTCAGCGGGGAAGTTGGGAAGCGTCGACAGGTCGTTGCCCAGGGCAGCGGTCTCTGACGTGAACCGGTCACCGGTCAGCTGCATCCCGTCGCCCGAGTCCCCGGCGAACCGGATCACGACACGGTCCAACCGCTGGAGGGGCTTGCTACTCATTCGGGGAGGGTCACCAGATCTCGTGTCGCGGGGCAGGTTCTTCCATGGTAGGCCGCTCTCGGCCCTTCGCGCGTCATGGAGCCGCCCTACTGAGCGGATTATCACAACAACAGTTGGGTATTCAGCGTTCGGCGCAACGGTGCACGCGCCAACCGCCGCACTCGCCGCCGCACTCGCCGCCGCGCTCGCTCCCGCACGACG
>DATGRS010000137.1:0-11005 GCA_035303365.1 Ornithinicoccus sp. | reverse complement strand
TCGATCGCCGCTCGCCACGACGGCACCGTGCGACACCGTGCGACGCCCGGCGGAGGCGCCACGTTCCGCGTCGAGCTGCCCCGTCTCAGGCAGGCGCCAGAGGACCACGACGACTCGGACTGAACACGGCAGGTGGCACTGCGCCAGTTCGAGGCGCTGAAGACATCGGCTATCGCCTCCGCGGATGGCTGAGACCGTCCCCGGTCGGGCTGAGACCGTCCCGTGCCGCGCGGCAGTGGGCAACCGCAGCAGCGCCAGCCCACTGTCATCGCCTAAGGTCACTCACCTCACCTTCAGGGCACTCATATCGCTTTCAGCTCACTCACATCACCTTTAGAGCACTGACCTCCCGCTGTAGCGCGAGGTGGGAGCCAGTTTGCCGAGGTGAGAGCCCGGCTCCGGAGGTGGGAGCCGGGACTCTTTCTGACGATCCAGGTGAGCGGACCGTGGGAGGGGCGGTGGGAATCCGGGTTGCGGGCTGACGTGAGGACCGAGTGGCCGAGGTGGGAACCGAGTGGCCAGGGCGGCCCGCTCATCCCACGCGACCACTCCCAGGGATGTCACAGGGGTCACCCAGCCAGGTCCATGGTCGGTGCGCTCCAATGATGGAGCGCACAGCCAGACGCGCACGTCGTTGTCGATACGCAGCAGCGTCCACGACAACCACACCAGACAGCCACAGCCGAGGAGTGCACGATGACGAAGAGCAACGCCACGATCACGCAGGTGACTGCCGTGAGCCTGCTGTCCGCGGTCCTCGCCGCAGGCGGCACGTATGCCGTGACGCAGGTCGCCCAGGAGGAGCAGCCGGTCGTCCTGGAGTCCCTGGACGGTGGCTCGAGCACGACCGCCAACACGGCGACCTACGCCCCCTCCACCGACTGGGGCGCGGTCGCGGCCAATGTCAGCCCGAGCGTCGTATCGATCGGCGTCGCCTCCCAGGCGGGCAGCGGCGCCGGGTCCGGGGTCGTGTGGGACACGTCGGGCCACATTGTCACCAACGCCCACGTGGTCGCCGGCGCCGAGCGCGTCCAGGTGACGCTCGCCGACGGACGCAGCTACGACGCAGAGGTTGCGGGAGCGGACCCGGCCACCGACCTGGCCCTGCTGACGCTCAGCAACGCGCCGGAGGACCTGCAGCCGATCTCCGTGGGTGACGATGAGGCGCTGGCTGTCGGTGACCCGGTGATGGCGATCGGCAACCCGCTGGGTCTCAGCGGCACGGTCACCACCGGCATCGTGAGCGCCCTGGACCGGCCGGTCACCACCCGCGCTGCGGGCGGCGACGGCCAGGCGCCGGGCACGCAGCAGGCCGAACCCGTCGTGACCAACGCCATCCAGACCAGCGCGGCCATCAACCCGGGCAACTCCGGCGGCGCGCTGGTGGACGCCAACGGCGCGCTCATCGGCATCAACTCCTCGATCGCCAGCCTGTCGGCGCCGATGGGCGGGCAGGCCGGCAACATCGGCATCGGCTTCGCCATCCCGGTCGGCGAGGTCTCCTCGATCGTGGAGCAGCTGATCGAGGACGGCACGGCCGAGCACGCGTTCCTCGGGGTGGGCCTCGCGGATGCCAGCGTCGACCAGGACGGTGCGACACTCCACGCCGCAGGCGTTACCCGCGTCGAGTCCGGCTCGCCGGCGGACGGAGCGGGTCTGCAGGAGGGTGATGTCATCACCGCCATCGACGGCGAGCGGGTGACCGACTCCCTCGCCCTCGTCGCGCAGGTCCGGCAGCGCACGGCCGGCGAGGAGATCCGGCTGACCTATGTGCGCGACGGTGCCGAGAACGACGTCACCGTCACGCTGGAGGTCCGCGCCGACGGCTGACAGGCAGCGAAAACCTCTGGTCTGGCCACCTCGGATCGGTTAGGGTCACTTTCTCCCCTTTTCCCCCTCCGATCCGAGGTGGCCCACTCATGTCCCCAGCCCGGCCCGAGCACCCACCAGATACGGACGCGGAGCAGTCCGCGACTCCTACGCACACGACGTCACGGCGCCGGAACGGATCTCCCGCAGTCGCCACCACCGACCCCGAGCTCGCCCGGGAGCAGGACTACCTCGTTGCCGCGCGCGCGGAGATGGCGCGGATGCGTGAGCACACCCTCGGGCTGCAGGCCCAGGCCGGCGACAAGATCGCCGGGGACTACCTCGCCTACACGTTGTGGCGCCGCGCCCAGTCGCTGCTGGACGACCCCACCAGTGCGCTCTTCTTCGGCCGGATCGACACCGCACCATCCCCCGCTGACGAGGCGGGCGCCACCTCGACAGAGCGCCACTACATCGGGCGCCGCCACATCTCCGACGCTGACGGCGACCCGGTCGTCGTCGACTGGCGCGCCCACGTCTCCACGCCGTTCTACCGGGCCTCCCCTCGGGAACCGATGGGAGTCACCCTGCGCCGGCGGTTCGGGATCGACCACGGCCAGCTGACGGCATACGAGGACGAGCACCTCACCGCACCGCAGGCCAGCGACCTGGACTCCCGGGAGAGCACCATCCTCGCGCGCGAGATCGAGCGCCCCCGCTCCGGGCCCATGCGCGACATCGTCGCCACGATCCAGCCCGAGCAGGACGAGATCGTGCGCGCCGACGTGGCCACCACGATCTGCGTGCAAGGAGCCCCCGGCACCGGCAAGACCGCCGTCGGGCTGCACCGGGCTGCGTGGCTGCTCTACTCCTACCGCGACCGGCTCTCCCGGTCCGGGGTGCTCGTGGTCGGCCCGAACCGCGCCTTCCTCGAGCACGTCGGCGCGGTTCTGCCCGCCCTGGGGGAGATCGAGGTGCAGCACACGACGGTCGAGGAGCTGACCGGCCGGGCGCGCAGCACCGAGCCCGCTGACGTGGCCACCCTCAAGGGCGACGCCCGCCTCGCGCAGGTGGTGCACCGCGCCGTGTGGTCCAGGGTGCGGCGGGCGGACGAGGCGCTGGTGGTGCCTCGCGGCTCACGCCGCTGGCGGGTCGCGGAGTATGACGTGCAGGAGATCCTCGACGAGCTCACCTCGCGGGGGGTCCGCTACGACGCGGCGCGGGCGATGCTCCCACGGCGGCTGGCGCACGCCGTGCTGGTCCGGATGGAGCGGTCGGGCGACACCCCCGACGACCGCGTGCAGGACGCGGTGGCGCGGAGCAAGCCGGTCAAGGACTACGCGGCCACGGTGTGGCCGGCGCTGGACCCCTCGGCCGTGCTCTACGCACTGTGGTCCGACCCGACCGCCCTCGCCGACGCGGCAGAAGACATTCTCACCGACGAGGAGCAGCGGATGCTGCTGTGGGACAAGCCGCCCCGGAGCAAGGGCGCCGCCCGCTGGTCGCCCGCCGACACGGTGCTGCTCGATGAGATCGGCGACGTCCTGGAGCGCACCCCGAGCCTGGGTCACATCATCCTCGACGAGGCGCAGGACCTGTCCCCGATGCAGCTGCGCGCCGTGGGCCGCCGTGCCTCGACGGGCTCCCTGACCGTGCTCGGCGACCTGGCCCAGGGCACCACGCCCTGGGCCACCCGCGCCTGGACCGAGTCGCTGGAGCATCTCGGCAAGAGCGGTGCGCACCTCGAGGAGCTCACCCGGGGGTTCCGGGTCCCGGCTGCCGTCATCGAGTATGCCGCGCGCCTCCTCCCCCAAATCGCCCCAGACCTGGCGCTGCCCGAGTCGGTCCGCTCCAACCCCGGCCGCCTGGATCTGGTGGCTGCCCCGGGTCGCCTGCTCCCCGCGGCTCTGGCAGCCGTCCGTTCGGCGCTCGACCTCGCGCCCGGCACCGTGGGCGTCATCGTCGCCGACTCAGCGGTCCGCACGACCGGAGGCGCGCTGACCCAGGAGGGACTGGACCACGCCGTCCTGGGACTGGACCACCGGGACAGCGACGACGTGCCTGGCGCAGACCGTGTCCAGCCGGAGCCGCACGAGCCGCGCGTGCAGCTGGTCGCGGCCACCCTGGCCAAGGGCCTGGAGTTCGACCAGGTCGTCGTGGTGGAGCCGGCGGCGATCGTGGCTGCTGAGCCGGACGAGCGGACCGGGCTGCGCCGTCTCTACGTGGTGCTCACCCGCGCTGTCTCGGGGCTGACGGTCGTGCACCACGAGCCCCTACCGGCCGCCCTGGCCGACCCGCCCCGGGCAGCCTGAGCCAGCGCGTCGCCGCCACGCAGGCGCACACGTCGCTCAGACGAGTGTCCTTCGGGTCAGCATCACCAGGACACCGATCCCGAACGCCGCCCACCACGCGATCTGGGAGGTCATGGTCGCGCCCATCATCCGACGCCGCAGCGCCGTGGGGATGGTCTCGAGGGTGGTGTCGTGCGGCTGCGCACCGAGCAGCCTCTCGAGCGGGCGCAGCGCCAGCCCGTTGTGCAGCAGGACCAGCACCATCACCTGCTTCACCCAGGTCATCGGCTCGGCGTAGTCCGGATCCAGGAATGCGCCGGAGACCAGCAGCAACAGCAGGCCGGTCCAGATCAGCGGGTGCGCGGTCTGCGTCACGGCCGTCACGGCGCGCAGTCGTCGCAGGCCGGCGATCCACACCAGGCCGTACCAGTCGAGCAGCACGATCGGCCCCAGGCTGATCACGACGGCGAGGAGGTGCACAGCGACCGCGATGGCGAGCACCGTCCCCGAGGGCTCGATCCACCAGGCGAGCAGGTTGGTGACGCCCCAGGCCAGGGTGACCGCTAGGTGGGCGGCGGGTCGTCGCCAGCTACGGTCCTTCGGCACGGGAGGAGACTACCGGGCCGCCTGCTGGGGCACACTGGGGCCCGTGTCCGAGTCGATGCCGTCTGCCGCCGACCGCCCCGATGTGGATCGGTTGCGGCAGTCGTGGACAACTGACTGCGCCACTCTCGCCCCGGAGGCACCGGAGCAGCTGCGGCGTGCCGAGGTCGACTTCCTGCTGGGTCGCTGGTCCGAGCCGCACCGCAGCTACCACACGGTGCAGCACCTGTCGGAGGTGCTGTGGGCCGTCGAGGAGCTCGCTGGGGCCGGTGTGGTCGATCCCGTCGGGGCGCGGCTGGCGCGCGTGGCCGGCTGGTACCACGACGTGTTCTATGACCCGCAGGCCGCTCCGGGCAGCAACGAACACCGCAGCGCCACCATGGCCCGTGACCATCTGAACGCCCTCGGCGTGGCACGAGGCAACGTGGACGTCGTCGAGGCCATGGTCACCATGACCGCCGACCACGACGTCGACGGCGCGCCGGTCCGCATGGCCAGCTGGCGGCATACTGCCTCCGCGTTCCACGACGCCGACCTGTGGATCCTCTCCTCCCCCGCTGGCCGCTACCGGGAGTATGCCGAGCAGGTGCGGGCCGAGTACGCGGTGGTTCCGGCCGACCAGTTCGCGCAGGGCCGCGCCGCCATCCTGTCCGCCTTCCTGACCCGCCAGACGGTCTACCGCACCACCCACGCCCGCTCGGAGTGGGAGCTCCGGGCACGCGAGAACGTCGCCGCCGAGCTGGAGCGGTTGCGCGGCTGACGAGGACGGAGCGGCGCCTGAGCCGAGGCTACCCACGAGCTCACGAGGCGGACCAGAATCGCTCCACCAGCGGCCACCACGGCGCGCCCGCACACCGCTCCGCGACGGTGGGTCGGTCCACCCACTCCGCAGCCAGGATGTCATCGGACTGCGGCGTCACCTGGAGCCGTTCACGGACCCGGATGCCGAAGACAGCGATGTGGTTGTCGCCCGCGTCCCACGGTGACCGCTCGTGACCCGCCGCAATCGTGATCCGTTCGTAGCCGACCGGGACCAGCCGATCCGGGTCGAGCATCAGGCTGGTCTCCTCCTGGACCTCACGTACCGCGGAGAGGCGGGGCGTCTCGTGGTCGTCCCGCTTGCCGCCGGGAGGCGCCCAGCCCGCGCGCCCCACGCTCTGCACGAGCACCAGCCAGTCGGTCGGGTCCGCCACCAGGACGACGGAGGCGCCCGAGGTAGGCACCGGCTCGTGCGGTGAGGCCACGACGTCGAGCACGTGTGGCCCACCCACCGCCGCGAGACCGTCGACGACCCGCGCCAGCGGTCGCTCCCCCTTGCGCTTGCGGAACCGCAGGCCGCTGGCCCGCAGCACCCGGGCCAGCTCTCCGTTGCCGACCGGCACCGCCCCGGCCGCGACAAGGTCCCCGTGTCGCTCGCCGGGCACGTCGTAGTGGTCGCCCTCGAAGGACCGCTCCGGGATGCCAACCCGGCGCGCGAAGTCGTGGAGCTCCTCCAGCGACGTGTCGCTGATGACGTGCGACCAGAGTCGGCCGTGCGCCGGCCAGGTGGGCGGGTCGATCAGGATCACTCAGGCCACCACCGCGCGCGGCGAGTACATGATGACCGCGACCCCGGCCAGGCAGAGCAGGGCGCCAACGACGTCATACCGGTCCGGGCGGAAGCCGTCGACCACCATCCCCCAGGCGAGCGAGCCCGCCACGAACACCCCGCCGTATGCCGCCAGGATCCGCCCGAAGTGGGCGTCCGGCTGGAAGGTGGCGACCGCACCGTAGAGACCCAGTGAGATCACGCCCAGCCCGACCCAGATCCACCCGCGGTGTTCGCGCAGTCCCTGCCAGACCAGCCACGCGCCACCGATCTCCAGCAGGGCGGCGAGAGCGAAGAGCAGCAGGGATCGCGTGACGGTCACCGGCCCGAGCGTAGTCCTTGTGGACAACTTCTGCGGCTGGGTCCCGGTTCCACGTACCGTCCGGGACAGAGCTTGACCACAGGGGTCGGGCTGTCGGAACGGGAGGGACCATGACCACGACGTTTGCGGTCGACACGGCTCGGATCGCGGAGGCGTCCGGTGACATCCAGCGCATCTCCGCACAGATCGAGAGTGACGTCCGGGCGATGATGGCGCGGCTGCAGGGGCTGCAGGACTGCTGGCGGGGCGCCGCGGCGGGCAACTTCACACACGTCAGCCAGCAGTGGAGCGCAACGCAGGAGCAGGTGCGGGCCACCCTGCAGGAGATCTCGGTGGCGCTGCGGACAGCCGGCGAGGACTACGACCTGGTGGAGCAGGCCAACCGGATGCGGTTCACCGCTCAGTGAGTGCATCACCTGGTGCGTATGAGGCGCCGGGTGAGCCACACCGACGGTCGGTTCCAGACCGCCGTCAGCAGAGGGAGGGTGACGAGGCGGTTTCGGACCGCGCCATCCCGTCGCAGGAGGGAGGTGACGGGCCGGTTTGGGACCACGCCACCCCCGTCGGGAGGAGGAGGTGACGGGGCGGTCCCGCGGGAGGACCGCCCCGTTGCTCAAGGCCGGTCCGACACGTCGTCAGGATCGGTGGCGCCAACCTGTCCGATGCCACGTGTGCCGGTCGGTGGAGGCGCTTCCTGGCCGACGACGGCGGTCGCCGAGCCCGTCGAGTCGGGTAGCGCCTCAGCGGCCGCCTGCTCGGCCTCCGCCGCCGCCTCGGCCGCCTTGATCTGGGTGGTGTTGAGTCGCGGTAGGGCGACGATGAGGAGGAGCAGGTGGGCGACGCCGGCCAGGAGGAACGGCAGCCGCAGCGCCCACTCCCGGCCGAGGTACGGCTCTCCGACCGAGACGAGGACGCCACCGAGCAGGGTGCCCACCGAGATCGTGCCCCAGCCGAAGAACCGGTAGACCGAGTTGACCCTGCCGAGGAGGTGGTCGGGGATGATTCGCTGCCGCAGGGACACCGTGATGACGTTCCACAGCACGATGAACAGTCCACTGGCGACACCCACGAGCCAGACCATCACGGCGGAGGAGGTGAGTCCGATGACGACGAACGCCGCGCCCATCCCCGCGATCGAGGTGAACAGGCTGGTCCCTGGTGTCAGCCGCGCCGAGACCTTGTCGGCAATGAGTGACCCGAGGACCGCGCCCACCGCCGTGCCGGTGATCACGATGCCGAACTGCCAGCCCTCGAACAGGCCGAGAATCTCCTGGACGAAGAGGACCATGATCACGAAGGCGAGCGCGGACAGCATGTTCATGGCGCCGAGCACGATGGCGAGGGTGCGCAGGAGCGCGTGGCCCCAGAGCCACCGGAAGCCGTCGCCCATCTCGCGTCGCCACTGGATCTTGCCGCTGGTGCTCTGCCCCTTGGGCAGGAACGAACCGCTCAGGGCGAAGATCAGCGCGACACCGACGGCCAGCAGACCGGCGTTGAGGAAGAACGGGAGCGCCAGCGCAACGGCGATGATCACGCCGCCCAGGGGCGGGCCGACGAAGTTGTTCATCGCGGTCTCAGCCCCCCACAGCCGGCCGTTGGCCCGCTCCAGCTGCGACTTGTCCACGATGGTGGCCATCAGGGTCTGGGCGGCGTTGTCACGGACCACCTCGGCAAAGCCGAGCAGCAGCGCTGCCAGGCAGAGCATCGCCAGCAGGAGGCCTGCGTTGTCCGGTGCCGGTGCGGTCCCTGCCGCGAGCTGCTCCGGTGTAGGCAGCCCGTCCTGGTGGAGCAGGACCAGGACCGCAAAGCCAGCGATCACGAGCACCCGCAGGACGTCCATCCAGGCCACGAGGAGCCGACGGTCGTAGCGATCAGTGATGACCCCGGCCGGAAGGGAGAAGATCAGCCAGGGCACCCGAGACGCGAGTCCGACCAGGGCGATCAGGGTCGGCTCGCGGGTGATCGCAGACGCCAGCCAGACCACAGCGATGCTCATCAGCCCGTCGCCCAGGTTGGTCATGGCCGAGGCCGTGAACAGCTTCCAGTAGTTGGCCCCGAGACGCGCCGGGCGGGGCCTTGGCTCTCTGGCCTTCGCTCCCCCACGGCCATCGTGGCCGGCATTGTGCTCCGTCATCCCTCGCGCGTCCCGTCAGGCCGGGCCAGCACGGAGAGCGAGCTCGGGAAGATGCCGTAGACCATGGCGTAGGTCGTGTCCCCGGAGCGCGGCTCGTCGGCGAACTCGATGAGCAGGTCGGCCAGGCGGTCGCGGAACTCGCGGGCTCGCTCGGCGGGCACCCGGACGTCGCGTCGGTTGACGTCCATGAACGGCCCCATCGCCTGGGAGTCCGCCCTAGCGGCTTCCAGCCGACCGACCTCCGACGCGGAGCGGGCCAGGATGCGCTGCGCGTCGCCCGTGTCGAGGTGCTCGTAGTAGAAGATCCGCGCCGTGCGGCCCCAGTACCTCGCCTCCAGCGCGCGGACCTTCTCGGTGCGCACGACGTGGACGAGGCCGGCGTCGGCCAGCACCTGCATGTGGTGTCCGACGGTGCCCTTCGGTCTGTCCAGCGCGGCAGCCAGCTCGGTGACGGTCGCCGCCCGCTCGCTGAGCAGGGTGATGATCGCCTGCCTGGTGTCCTCGAAGAGCGCGCGGTACTGCGCCGGGTCGCTGATCGTCAGGGCGTCGGGTAGGTCATAGTCCGGGACCGCACGCTTGGGCAGCGCCTCAGGGGCTCCCTCCTGCTGCGGCGGCCGATCGTGCGGTGCCTGACCAGGGCCATCGGCTTGGTCCGGAACTCCGGTTTGGTCTGTCATAACAGTATGGTCGGCAAATCCCGTCCATTCTGTCAAGCACTTACACCGAGGCGCGGATGCGACAACGGGGCGGCCTCCGTGAGGAGACCGCCCCGTTGCTCGTGGACCGCGAGGAACGCGGTAACTCAGGTGGCGTGGATCAGAAGTCCATGCCGCCCATGCCGCCCATGCCGCCGTCGGCACCCGCCGGCATGGCCGGAGCGGGCTCCGGCTTGTCGGCGATCACTGCCTCGGTGGTCAGGAACAGCGCCGCGATGGACGCCGCGTTCTGCAGGGCGGAACGGGTGACCTTCACCGGGTCGGCCACGCCGAAGGCCAGCATGTCGCCGTACTCGCCGGTCGCCGCGTTGAGGCCGTGACCCGGGGTGAGGTTGCGCACCTTCTCGGCCACGACGCCGCCCTCCAGACCGCCGTTGATGGCGATCTGCTTGAGCGGTGCCTCGATGGCGACCTTGACGATGTTGGCGCCGGTGGCCTCGTCGCCCTCCAGGGAGAGGTTGTCGAACGCGCTGGCGGCCTGGATGAGCGCGACGCCGCCACCGGCGACGATGCCCTCCTCGACAGCAGCCTTCGCGTTGCGCACGGCGTCCTCGATGCGGTGCTTGCGCTCCTTGAGCTCGACCTCGGTCGCGGCGCCGGCCTTGATGACCGCGACACCGCCGGCCAGCTTGGCCAGGCGCTCCTGCAGCTTCTCGCGGTCGTAGTCGCTGTCCGAGTTGTCGATCTCGGCGCGGATCTGGTTGACCCGACCGGCGATGGCGTCGGCATCACCGGCACCCTCGACGATCGTGGTCTCGTCCTTGGAGACGACAACCTTGCGAGCGTGGCCCAGCAGGTCCAGCTCCGCGGTCTCCAGCTTGAGGCCGACCTCCTCGGAGATGACCTGGCCGCCGGTGAGGATCGCGATGTCGGCCAGCATGGCCTTGCGACGGTCACCGAAGCCCGGAGCCTTGACGGCGACGGACTTGAAGTTGCCACGGATCTTGTTGACCACCAGGGTCGCCAGGGCCTCGCCCTCGACGTCCTCAGCGATGATCGCCAGCGGCTTGCCGGACTGCATGACCTTCTCCAGGACGGGCAGCATGTCCTTGATCGCGCTGATCTTGGAGTTGAGCACGAGGATGTAGGGGTCCTCCAGGACCGTCTCCATGCGCTCGGTGTCGGTGACGAAGTAGGGGCTGATGTAGCCCTTGTCGAAGCGCATGCCCTCGGTGAGCTCGAGCTCCAGACCGAAGGTGTTGGACTCCTCGACGGTGATGACACCCTCGTTGCCGACCTTGTCCATGGCCTCGGCAATCATGTTGCCGATCTCGTTGTCGGCCGCGGAGATGGACGCGGACTGCGCGATCTGCTCCTTGGTCTCGACATCCTTGGCCATCGAGAGCAGCTCGTTCGAGACGGCGTCGACGGCCTTCTCGATGCCGCGCTTGAGGGCCATCGGGTTCGCGCCGGCCGCGACGTTGCGCAGGCCCTCACGGACCATGGCCTGAGCCAGGACGGTCGCCGTCGTTGTGCCGTCACCGGCGACGTCGTCGGTCTTCTTGGCGACCTCCTTGACCAGCTCGGCGCCGATCTTCTCGT
>DATGRS010000136.1:0-7797 GCA_035303365.1 Ornithinicoccus sp. | reverse complement strand
AGCCGGTGGCATCCAGGGTGACGAGCTGCCCGGTCGTGCCGAGCTGATCGGTGCCGGCGTCCGCTACGGGCAGCTGGTTGGCGGGAGTGACGGTGATGGTGACGGTGTCGATGGCGGAGTAGGTGCCGTCGGAGACGGTCAGCGTGGCGATGTACTCACCAGCGAGGTCAGGGGTGAACGTCGGCGTCGCACTCGTGTCGTCGTCGAGGGTCGCCGTCGTGCCGGTCGGTCCGCTGAGGGTCCACGAGTGGGTGAGGATGTCGCCGTCGAGGTCGCTCGAGCCGGTGGCGTCCAGAGCGACGGGCTGGCCCACCACGCCGTCCTGGTCGGAGCCGGCGTCCGCAACTGGTCGGTGGGTGACCGTGATGGTGACGCTGTCGGCGGGGGAGTCGTCCGTGCCGTCGCTGACGACAAGGGTGGCGGTGTATGCGCCGGCGAGGTCGGCGGTGAAGGCCGGCTCGGCAGAGGTCGAGTCGTCGAGGGTGGCACTGGAACCGGTCGGCCCGGTGAGGGTCCAGGAGTAGCTGAGGCTGTCTCCGTCGGGATCCGTCGAGCCGGTGCCGTCGAGCGAGACCACGTCTCCCGCTGCCGCGGTGAGGTTGTCGCCGGCGTCGGCTACCGGGATCTGGTTGGCCGAGGCCACGCTGATCGTCACGGTGTCGATGGCGGAGTTGGTGGTGCCGTCGTTGACGACGAGGGTGGCGGTGTAGTCGCCGGCCGTGTCCGGGGTGAAGACGGGCTGGGCCGCTGCGCTGTCGTCGAGGGTGGCCGTGGAGCCGGTTGGTCCGCTGAGGGTCCAGGAGTAGCTGAGGGTGTCACCGTCGGGATCGGTGGACCCGGTGCCGTCGAGCGTGACCGCCTGGCCCACCACGCCGGTCTGGGCGTCGCCCGCGTCAGCCACGGGGGCGCGGTTGGCCGGACCGCACGGGTCCGGCGACGGGCGGTTGAACCGCTCGCCGTAGCCTGGGCCGTCGCCGCTGTTGTTGCCCCGCGTGCTCACCCAGATCGTGGTGATCCCGGGTGTCTTGCCCAACGACCAAGCGAACTCCCCGCCGACGCTGTGCTGTGTGTGGGTGTTGCCGCGCGCCACCACCACCTTGGACATCTTGGTGGGGGAGGTGACGCTGACCCCCTCGCACTGCCAGGCGACGTCGATGCCGCTCGAGCTCGGGCTCGCCGGCGCGGCACTCAGCATGCTGCCCACGAGCACCACGGAGAGGAACATGGCCCAGAGGTGGGCACCTCGTTCGATCAGGCCACCACGTCGGTGCTGTCCGCGCTTGTGACGACCGTCGACCTCAGGCTTGCGCATCGCAGTGCTCTCCTCAGTTAGCCCCGGCCGTCCGATGCGGCCCCCAAGGGACGCTAGAGGTGGCCGGTGGCGCCCACATCCGCCTCAAGGACTACACGGGTGACAGAAGTGCTCAGCCGCTGTCATCCTCCAGATGTATGCCGTGCGCATCGGGCGCAAGGCGAGGAGTGACACCTCTTGACCATGTGTGCTCTCGGGGAGGCCTCTTGACCTGACGGGGGTTCTAAGGGGCATTTCACAATGCAGGTGTATTTGCGGCCCGAATCCGCCGGCCCCCAGGGCCACCACCTCTGGCTAGGGAGTCGCGCCCAGCTCGGCCAGCATCGACTCCATCCGGTCCATCTCGATGCGCTGGTCGGAGTCGATGTGGTTGGCCAGGAGCGACAGCTCGGGCTCCTGCCCGCCGCCCCGGTCCCAGAGGTCCTGCACCATCGTGAGAGCGCCGTTGTGGTGGTAGTGCATGAACTGGAGGAAGAGCCGGTCAAACTCCTCACCCTCAGCGTCGGCAAGCTGCTCCATCTGCTCCGGGCTCAGAAGGCCGGGCATGGCATGGTGCTCGTGCTCAGCTGAGGCGGTGTGGCTGTCATGGTCGGCGTGGCCTTCATCGCTCGTCTCATCAAACCCCTGCGGCACGGGCAGGTCGCGGTCCTGCAGCCAGCTGACCATCAGCTCGATCTCGCCCGCTTGGCTCAGCTCTATCCGCTCGGCAAAGAGTGGGACGTCCTCCCGGGCCGACCGGGTGGGGACAAGAGCGGTCATCTCCAGCGCCTGGGCGTGGTGAGTCAGCATCATCTGGACGAACTCGACGTCTCCATCCGTCACCGTGGGCTCGGCGATGTCCGGCATCTCAGTGAGGGTCTCGTTGTCCTCGCCGGGTGCGGCACCCTGGATCAGTCGGGGCGTGGGCGAGGTGATCGCCTCGTCAGGGGGTGCGTCGCTGGAGCATCC
Organism: Ornithinicoccus sp.; assembly: GCA_035303365.1. Lineage (GTDB taxonomy): Bacteria > Actinomycetota > Actinomycetes > Actinomycetales > Dermatophilaceae > Ornithinicoccus. The sequence goes on along the minus strand of DATGRS010000136.1, from coordinate 5,537 downwards.
GCTGAGCGCGATCGCGACGGCAAAGACTGAGGCCGGGAGCACTCGTCGCACGGGCGGATCACGCTCCTAGGGCGACCAAAGTGACCGCCGAGTAGGCATTGTGGGCGCTGTTAGGGCGCCTTTATTATCGACGGATAACCGTGGGCCTACAAGGCCTGGTTGTCACCTCCAGGCCCGCCCAGCCGGCAACGATGCCGAGCGCGTGTGTGTGCAGGCCCGTATCCGAGAGGTTGCCACCATGCCACGCCGCCATCGCCCAGACATCGAACCCCTTGCGGGACCGCGCAGACTGTTGGGGGTGGTGGCCGCGGTCGGGATGCTGCTAGCCATGATCCCCGCCGCGCTCGCCACTGCCCAGGAGTATCCCAACCCCGATGATCCGCGCGCCGGACTCACGGCCGGATATGAGGACGCGGCAACTGCGACCTCCGGTGTGGACCTGCTGGGGCACTTCAAGAAGTCGGACACCCCGTTCTTCGACCCGGATAACCTCGGGTCCTTCGCCGTAGCCAACTCCGACGCCGGCTTCACCGGAGACCACTACGTCCAGGGCAACTTCAACGGCTTCCAGATCTTCAACATCTCAGACCCGGCGAACCCGACGCTGCGCACGTCAGTCGTCTGCCCGGGCGGCCAGGGCGATGTCAACATCTATGGCGACCTGCTCTTCACCTCGGTGGAGCAGAGCAACGGCCGGGTCGACTGCGGCACCGAGGGGGCAGGGCCCAACAACCAACCAAACCCCGACCGTATGCGGGGTGTCCGAATCTGGGATATCTCCGACCTGGACAACCCCGAGCAGGTAGCCACGATCCAACTCTGTCGCGGTTCGCACACCCACCGGCTGGTAGAGGATCCCAGCGACCCGGACCACGTTTACATCTACAACAACGGCACCTCGAACCAACGCCACCCCGATGAGGCCGTCCACACCCCGGAGGGCTTCGTTGCCGATCGTTGTGGCCAGACTGATCCCACCGGCGACAACCCGTCGATGTGGATGATCGAGGTCATCAAGGTGCCGGTGGCAAACCCCGCTGCTGCCGAGGTGGTCAACGAGGCACGCCTCTTCGAGAACGAGATGGGGGAGGTCAACGGACTGCAGAACGGCCCGACCCGGCCCACGCACCCGTGTGCCGACACGGGTGAGTGCGCGCCGGCCGGGACCAGGTACTCCCCGACCCCCAACACGAACACCTGCCACGACATCACGGCCTTCCCGGAGATCGGGCTGGCCGCCGGTGCCTGCCAGGGCAACGGCATACTCATCGACATCTCCGACCCGGCCAACCCGGTCCGGATCGACGCGGTGGCCGATGAGAACTTCGCCTACTGGCACTCGGCGAACTTCAACAACGACGGCACCACGGTGATGTTCACCGACGAGTGGGGCGGCGGCACCGGCGCGCGCTGCGCCCCGAACCATCAGCTCGCCTGGGGTGCTAACGCGCTGTTCACCATCGACCGCAGCGGCCCGACACCACAGCTGGTGTTCCAGGACTACTACAAGCTGCCCACGTCGCAGACCAACCAGGAGAACTGTGTGGCCCACCAGGCCAACCTGGTGCCCGTGCCCGGTCGCGACATCGTGGTCCAGGGCTGGTACCAGGGCGGCGTGTCCGTGTTCGACATGACCGACCCGGCCGACCCTGTGGAGATCGCCTACTTCGACCGCGGTCCGATCAGTGCGACGAACCTGGTCCTGGGCGGCTTCTGGTCGGCGTACTGGTACAACGGCCAGGTCTATGGTTCGGAGATCGCCCGAGGCGTGGACGTCTTCGAGCTCACGCCGACCGAGCTCCTCAGCGAGAACGAGATCCAGGCGGCCAAGGAGGTCGTGCTCGAGGAGCACAATGCGATGGCGATGCGGGCCTACACCTGGGAACCGAGCTTCGCGGTCGCGGGTGCACGGGTGGACCAGGCCGAACGGGCCGGTGACCTGACCGGCGAGGCGCTCGCCGAGGTGCGTGAGCACCTGGCCAAGGCGGAGAAGCTGGCCGACGGCAACGCCAACAACCGGGCCGTCGTTGCCCAGCTCGACAACGCGATCCGCAAGGCCGGCGACGCTGACCCTGACGTGACGCAGGCGCTGCAGGACCTGCGCGCCACCTTCGTGGGCTAAGCCTCCGCCCGAAGGGGCCACCCGCCAATGGGCGGGTGGCCCCTTCCGTTGCGCGCCGTGGCAGGCTGACCGGCGGGTTTTGCCTCGGGAGTAGCCTGCCGGGGTGGCCCTGCTGCCCGTGGTCCTGGAGCGAGATGCCGTCCTCGACCAACTGCACGCACGGTATGACGAGGTGCTGGCGGACGGCACCGGTCACCTTGTCCTGCTCACCGGCGAGGCCGGCATCGGCAAGACCACCCTGGCGCGTCGTCTCGCCAGCACGCTTGACACCCCCGTGTGGTGGGGCCAGTGCGACCCGCTGACGACACCGCGACCGCTCAGCCCGTTGCTGGACATGATCGAGGACCCGTCGACCGGGCTGCCCGACCTGGTGTCGGGGGAGGCGCCCTATGAGGCGTTCGCCGGGCTGCTCCGCCACCTCGGCGGGTTGCCGGCTCCACCGCTCATCGTCCTCGAGGACCTGCACTGGGCTGACAGCTCAACCCGCGACCTCTTGCGCTTCCTCGGACGTCGACTGCACCGGTGCAGGGCGCTCGTCGTGGCTACCTTCCGAGACGACGAGGTCGGCCCGGATCATCCCCTCGCCGCCGCCGTCGGAGAGCTGGAGCAGCAGGCGGGAGTCACCAGGGTGGCACTGGCGCCGCTCAGCCCGGACGGCGTGCGCACGCTCGTGGAGGGGGCCGGCGGAGGCATCGACGCCGAGCGGCTGCACGCCCTCACGGGTGGCAACCCCTTCTTCATCACCGAGATGCTGGCCAGCAGTGACGTCTCGTCGACGACCCTGCGTGACGCCGTCCTCGCGCGACTGGGCCGTCTGGACCAGGACGCTAGGGCAATCGTCGAGGCGGTCTCGCTGGACCCACGCGCGCTCGAGGCGACCAATGCCCTCGGGCTGACGGACGCCGACGTCGCCGCGGTGGAGCGAGCGCTGCATGCCGGGGTGCTCGTCGATGCGGGCGGTCCGCTGCGCTTCCGGCACGAGCTCGCGCGGAAGGTCGTGGAGGCGTCGGTGCCCACCCACCGCAGGGAGCTGTGGCACGCGAGGCTGCTGGAGCGCCTGCTCACGACGGGCCGGCCGGACCTAAGTCGGATCGTCCACCACGCTGCCGGCGCCGGTGACGGCGACGCGGTGAGGCGCCACGGTCCCGAGGCAGCCAGGCAGGCTGCGGCACGCGGTGCCCGGCGGGAGGCCGCCATGCTCCTGGACACGGTGCTCGACGTGGGCGACGGCCTGACTCCCGAGGACCAGGTGACCCTCCGGCTCGAGGCGGCCATGGTGCTGAGCTTTGTCGACCGCCAGCCCGATGCCCTGCGACGGGCCCGGGAGGCTGCTGACCTCGCCCGGGCCCTGGGCGATGTCGAGCTCCTGGGCCGATCCCTGGCCCTCGTGGCACGAGCCCAGTGGCTGACGGGTGACGTGCTGGGTGCTGCGGCGACCGAGCGGGACGCTATCCGTCAGCTCCGCACCCGCCCTCCCGGGCCCGCCCTCGCGGCTGTCCTCGCCCAGGCCGCCAACACCGCGATGCTGGCGAGGCACCATACGCCGGCGGTCGCTCTGGCCAGGGAGGCGGTCGAGGTCGCCGAGTCAGTCGGCGACGCCCTCCAGCGGGACGTGGCCCTCATCTCCTGGGGGGCCGCGGAGGTGGTGACCGGAGACGCGGACCGGGGCATCGACATACTCATGGACGTCCTCGACCGGGCCGATGAGCGTGGTGACCTGGACACCGCGTCCCGGGTCCTGGGCATGGTGGGTAGCGGTGGTGGGGAGGCACGCCGCTACGAGCAGGCCTTCGCCTGGCTGCAGCGAGGCATCGACGAGGCGCGAGCCCGCGACATGGACTACAGCGCGGCATACAGCCTCTCCTGGCAGGCGCGGATCCGCTGCGAGCAGGGGCGCTGGGAGGAGGTCGCGCCGCTGGCCCGCGTCCCGGCCGAGCTACCCCTGGACAGTGCCGTGATCTCGCGGATGACGGCGTTGTCGGCGATCGGGCGGGTCAGGGTGCGGCGTGGGGATCCGGGCGCTCGGGAGGTGCTCGAGCGCGTACTGGAGATCGGTGGCGACGCGGAGCTGCAGCACCGGTGGCCGGCGCACTGCTCGCTCGCCGAGCTGGCCTGGCTGGAGGGTCGTCCTGAGGTGGGCCGCGAGCAGCTGGCCGGGCCGTGGGAGCAGGCGCTCAGCACGGACAGCGCGTGGGCGCAGGGGGAGATCGGCTACTGGCTGTGGCGCTGCGGTGGCCTCCAGGACGTGCCGGACACGGCGGCCGAGCCGTTCCGCCTGATGGTGCGCGGGGACTGGCGGGGCGCCGCCGACGCCTGGTCGCAGATCGGCTGCACCTATGAACGGGCGCTCGCGCTCGCCGACGGGGATGCGGACGCGCGGCTGGAGGCCCTCGCGGTGCTGAACCGCCTCGGGGCCCGGCCGTTCGCCATACGGCTGCGGGCCGGGTTGCGTGACGACGGCGTGGTCGGTGTCCCACGCGGGCCGCGGCCCGCGGCGCGTGCCCACCCGGCGGGGTTGACGGATCGCCAGGCCGAGATCCACCGGCTGCTCGCGCGTGGTCTCACGTATGGCGAGATCGCGGCCGAGCTCTACATCTCGCCGCGCACCGTCGAGCACCACGTCTCCGCGGTGCTGGCGAAGTATGGCGTGGCCTCCCGCAACGAGCTCCCCGCACCGCCGGCGTAGGGCACGGCGGCGCTCCCAAGGTGGGGGACCCGGCGCCCCGATGTAGGGGTGGCACCCCGACGCGGACGGGGACTCGCTCGGAGCACTGTCGAGGTGTCAGTTCCGCAACACAAGGAGGCACCCCATGCACCGCTATCTCGTCGAACGCACCTTCCCGGACGGTCTCGCCATACCCGCCACCACGGAGGGGGCCACGACCTGCCTCGGGGTGGTGGACAAGAACCTCGAGCACGACGTCAGCTGGGTCACCAGCTACGTCACGCCAGACCGCACGCGCACCTTCTGCATCTACGACGGTCCGTCGCCGGAGGCGATCCGCTCGGCGGCCGGCTCGACCGGGCTGCCGGTGGACTCAATCACCGAGGTGAAGGTGCTCGACCCCTACTTCTACAGGAGCAACGATGCGAACTAGGACCAGGGCACTGTCAGCCGCCGCAGCCGGGATCCTCACCCTGCTGGCGACCGCCGCGGTCGCGGCGTCGGATGCCGGCCCGGGTGATCTGGCGACGGCACGTGCCGCCACTGCCGGCTACCACCGGGTGTCTGTCGCGGAGGCGGACGGCTACGGCTTGCCACCGGGCGGTCCGCTGCACGAGTGCATCGCCTCGCTCGACCCGATGATGCCGGGCGCGATGGGATACCACTTCATCAACGGCGCGGCCGTCGGCGACGCCGTGCTCGACCCGGCGCTGCCCGAGGCGCTGGTCTATGAGACCAAGCCCAACGGCT
>DATGRS010000135.1:0-3042 GCA_035303365.1 Ornithinicoccus sp. | reverse complement strand
GCACTGGATCGGGGAGCGCGTGTCCACCACCGCGCGGGGTGGTGACAGCTGGGTGCTGCACGGGGCCGCCGGGATCGGCAAGACCCACCTGCTGCTCCGGGCGGCCGAGGACCTGCGCGACCACGGGTGTCTGGTGCTCTGGGCCACCTGCGTGGCAGACGACGCCGGCGGCCCCCTGGCGCCACTGGCCTCAGCCCTCCGGATGAGCCACTCTGGCTCCGACCCGGTGGTCGAGGTCCTCGAGCGCGGTGGTCCGGGGCGACCGGAGGGGTGGTCAGCGGTGCGGCTCGCCGATGACGTCGCCGCCGTGCTCGATGGCTACACGGAGTCGGTGGTCCTGGTCATCGATGACGTGCAGTGGGCCCACCCTGTGCTGAAGTCCCTCCTGTCGCGACTCTGCTCGCTGTCGGTGTCCCGACGCTGGAGCCTGCTGATGGCCGGGCGCAGCGACGAGGCCGACCACCCGATGCCGCCGGTGCCATCGTCCACCGCCGTCCTGCGCGTCACACCGCTGACGCCCGAGGAGACTGCGAGGCTGGCCCGCCGGCTGGTCGACCAGGAGCGGGCCACCGACCCCGCGGCCTCCGAGGCGGTCGTCCAGGCGCTCGTGTCGCGCAGCGGCGGCAACCCCTTCTTCCTGATCGAGCTGGCCCGTGGAGCGGGCGGGGCGCCCGTTGTCGGCCGTGACGTCCCGGAGCGCGTCCAGGCGCTGCTCAGGCGACGGATGGTCCCGCTCTCGCGCGCCGGCCGACACGCGCTGGCCGTGATCGGCCTCGCGGGCGAGCAGGCGACGGTCCCGCTGCTCGGGATGATCCTCGGCGACGGTCCTGCTGGCGATGCGGTCCAGGAGCTGCAGTCCCACTCGATGCTGAGCAGCTCCTCGTCGGCACCGCGGCTGATCCACCCCCTGCTGCGGGAGGCGGTCCTCACTGATCTGTCGGCCGCAGAGACCTGCGAGGTGCACGACGAGCTCGCCAGAGCCATGTCCCAGCTCGCCGGGGCCTCCACCAGGCGTGACCTGGCGGACGCCGCCGCCGGCCACGCGCTGGCGGCGTACACGGCATACCCCTCCGTCGAGCGAGCACCGGCCGCGGCCGCCGCGGGTCTGGAGGCCGGAGGGCGGGCGCTGCGCTCCTTCGCTCCCGAGACTGGCGCCCGCATCCTCGAGGAGGCGCTCCGAGCCTTCGCCGACAGCCCCGCCGACGCCCGCGCCGGGCTGGGCCCGAGCGCCGTGCGTGGCTGGTTGGACCTCGGACACTGTCGCGTCCTGCTCGGGGACCAGGACGGTGCAGAGCAGTCCTTCCGCGAGGGCCTGCAGGTCGCGGAACAACCGCTGGAGCGCGCCCGGTGCTACCGGCGCCTCGCTGCGCTGCACTATCGCACCGGGCGGATGGCGGAGACCGCCGGCGTCCTCGAGATGGCGCTGTCGGAGACGGCGGACGAGCTCGGCCGGGCGGTGCTGGAGACCGAGCTCGGCTGGACCCTGAACCGCCGCGGCCGCGCCTCCGAGGCGCTACCGATCCTGCACCGCGCGACCGCGGTGCTCGAGGACGGTGGCAACTGGGACCTGGCCGCCTGGTCCCTTGACTACCTGGCGATGACTCACCTCCAGCTGGGGGATGCCGACACGGCGCTCACCCTGCTGGACCGCGCGCTCGTGAGGGACGGTGTCGCCGCCGACCACTTCCGGCGTGGTGTCGTCCTGATCCACCGTGCTGGGGTCCTGCGTGAGCTGGGCAGGCTGGAGGAGGCGCTCGGCTCCGTCAACGAGGGTCTGCGGATCCTCCGCCGGACGCGCGACCGATACGTGCTCAGCGTCGGGTGCCGCATCGCAGCCGATGTCCACGAGGCACTCGGCGACCTCCCGTCGGCAGTGAGTGCCCGAACCGAGGAACTGACCCTGCTGCGCGGCACCCACAATGTCCGGCACGTCGCGACGGCGCAGGCACATCTGGCCGTCCTCTACCGGGCACAGGGGCGGGCAGCAGAGGCCGAACGGGCCGAGCGCGCCGCCCGCGAGGCGGTGCAGCAGGCTGCCGACCCGGACGTGGCCGCCGCGGTCGCCAGCCGGCTGGCGAGCGGGAACACCGCGGGAACACCGCGCTCGTAGCGTCCCCTCCCACCGGCACCGCAGTCGGTGAACCAGGAGGAGGAGATATGTCCATTCAGCAGACAGGGTCGATCAAGGAGACCCAGCAGGTGCTCGAGGCGTATGCCACGACGCATGACACGTCGCTGGTCGCGCCGGACGCGGTCTTCCACGACGTCGCATCCGGCCAGGACTTCATCGGTCGGGAGGCCATCGCCGGAATGCTCCACTACGTCTACCACGTGGCGTTCGAGGCGCGGGCCGAGAACGTGCGCACAGTGGTCGGCGACGGTGCCGCGGTGCTGGAGGCGTTCGTCGTCGGCACCCACACCGGAGAGTTCGCGGGCGTGCCGGCAACCGGTAAGCGCGTCCGGATCCCGCTCGTGGTCAGCTACCGGATCGGGGACGGTCAGGTGCAGGAGGCGCACGTCTACCTGCTGGTCGCAAGTTTCCTGCAGCAGGTCGGCGCGGGAGAAACGCCATGATCACCGCGCTCATCACACCCCTCGCGCTGCTGGGCGGGCTCACCCTTGGGTCGACCGTCGGCACCGGACCCATCGCGCCGTCGTGGACCAACGAGCGGGTCCTGGAGTGCGACGAGGGGACGGTGGAGACCTACCTGCCGCCGGCCGGCTTCGGGGCTCCCTTCCACATCGTGGGGAGCACCGACGTGATCGTTCCCAAGCACGTCGAGGTCGTCCTGCCAGGGGGTGAGGGTCCCTTCGTGACCATCCACGTCCCGGGCTTCGATGCGACCAAGAAGGGATCGATGCACTGCTGGTACGTGGATCCCATCGGTCTCGAGGTGGAGTTCTGGGGCATTCGCCGGTAGGCCACGTTGGGTGGCAAGGTCACGAGATTGCAAAATCTTGCAGTAAACCATGGCGGGCTTGCTGTTCAAGGGCCTAGTCTTGCGAGCGCCCCTGCGCCGCCCGGCTCGATCGACGGAGATC
>DATGRS010000134.1:0-4382 GCA_035303365.1 Ornithinicoccus sp. | reverse complement strand
TGCAGTTCCACCACCACGGATACGTCTCCGAGGACCCCCGCGTCCAGCCGGCCGCGGGAACAGGGGTCGACCGACCCCACGAGCTCCCCGACGAGATGGACGTCCTCGTGGTCGGCAGCGGCCCGGCAGGGATGCTGCTCGCCGCGCAGATGTCGCAGTTCCCGAACCTCACGACCCGCGTGATCGAGCGCCGCTCCGGCCGCCTGACGCACGGGCAGGCCGACGGCATCCAACCACGCAGCGTGGAGACCTTCCAGGCGTTCGGTTTCGCGGAGCCCATCATCGCCGAGGCCTACAACATCGGCTGGATGAACTTCTGGAGCCCGGACCCGGAGAACCCGCAGAACATCATCCGGACCACCCGGACCGCGGACTACGCCCAGGACATCGGCGAGTTCCCGCACCTGATCGTCAACCAGGCCCGCGTCCTGGACTACTTCGCCGAGGCGGCTGAGCGGGCACCGGGCCGGATCACACCGGACTACGGGTGGGAGTTCATCGACCTCCAGGTCACCGACAGCGGGGAGTATCCCGTCAGCGTCACCGTGCGTCGCCCCGACGCCGACAACATCGGCGACGAGCGTGTCATCGCCGCGAAGTATGTCGTCGGCTGCGACGGCGCGCGCAGCAGGGTGCGCGACTCGATCGGCTGCCACCACGTCGGCGGCATCTCGATGCACGCCTGGGGCGTGATGGACGTCCTGGTCAACACCGACTTCCCGGACTGGCGCATCAAGTGCGCGATCAACGCGGAGGCGGGCAACATCCTGCACATCCCGCGAGAGGGCGGCTTCCTGAGCCGGATGTACATCGACCTCGGGGTGGTCCCCGAGGACGATAACCGCCGGGTGCGCCAGACGCCCCTGGAGACCGTCATCAAGCGTGCCAACGAGATCCTGCACCCCTACTCCATCGACGTGAAGGAGGTCGCCTGGCACAGCGTGTACGAGGTGGGCCACCGGGTCACCGACCGGTTCGACGACGTGCCCCTGGGGGAGGACCGGAACCCGCGGGTCTTTCTCACGGGCGACGCCTGCCACACGCACAGCGCCAAGGCGGGGCAGGGGATGAACGTCTCGATGCAGGACGGCTTCAACATCGGGTGGAAGCTCGGAGCGGTGTTGTCCGGCCTCAGCGACCCGTCGCTGCTGCGCACCTACTCTGCGGAGCGGCAGCCGGTGGCCCAGCAGCTGATCGACTTCGACCGGGAATGGTCGACCCTCATGGCCCGGAAGCCCGAGGAGATCGAGGACCCGGCCGAGCTGGCCAACTACTACCTCGGGACCGCCGAGTTCCCTTCTGGCTTCATGACGCAGTACCCGCCGTCCCTGACGACCGGCACCGACGAGCACCAGTCCCTGGCGGCCGGCTTCCCGGTCGGCAAGCGGTTCAAGTCGGCCGAGGTCGTGCTGCACAGCGACGGCAACGCCATCCACCTCGGGCACCACGCCCGGGCTGACGGTCGCTGGCGGATCTACGCCTTCGCCGACAGTCCTGCAGCGGGGGAGCCCTCGGCCCTGACGGACTGGGCCCAGTGGCTGGCGACCGCGCCCGACTCACCGTTGGTCCGGTACACCCCGGCCGGGAGCGAGCCCGACAGCGTCTTCGACGTGAAGGTGATCTATCAGCAGAGCTACGAGGACATCGAGCGCGGCAGCGTGCCGGAGGTGTTCCGCCCCGAGGTCGGCCCCTACCGGCTGACCGACTGGGAGAAGGTCTTCACCGCCGCCCCGGGTCCGGACATCTTCGAGGAGCGGCAGATCTCCCGCGACGGCGCCGTCGTCGTGGTGCGCCCGGACCAGTATGTCGCGCACGTCCTGCCCCTGACCGCCACCGATCAGCTCAGCGACTTCTTCGCCCAGCACATGATCGCCCAGCGCTGAGCGCGACGCGCCACCCACTGACGGATCGAGGAGGTCGCCATGACCGACCAGCGAGAGACCGAGCTGCTGCAGAGCGTGCCCGATGGACTGTTCATCGGCGGGCAGTGGCGCGCCGCCGAGGGTGGTCGCACGCTGGAGGTGCACGACCCCGCGACCGGCGACACGGTCCGCACGATCGCCGATGCATCGCCGTCTGACGGAATGGCCGCGCTGGACGCCGCCGTCGACGCCTTCCCGGCGTGGGCGGCGACACCGGCGCGGGAGCGCGGTGAGCTGCTGCGGCACGCGTTCGACCTGCTGCAGGAGCGCAAGGAGGACTTCGCGCTGCTGATGACGATCGAGATGGGCAAGCCGCTGGCCGAGGCCCGCGGTGAGGTGGCCTACGGCGCCGAGTTCGTCCGCTGGTTCAGCGAGGAGGCCGCGCGCATCCAGGGGCGCTACGGACCCAGCCCGGAGGGCACCGGCCGGATGGTCGTCAGCCAGCACCCGGTGGGTCCCGCGTTCCTCATCACCCCCTGGAACTTCCCGCTCGCGATGGCGACTCGCAAGATCGCTCCGGCCCTGGCCGCCGGGTGCACCGTCGTCATCAAACCGGCCGAGCTCACCCCGCTGACCACCCTGTTCTTCGCGAAGCTGCTGGAGGACGCCGGACTGCCCCCCGGCGTGGTCAACGTCTTCACGACCTCGACGTCCGGGGCCGTGTCGGAGCCGATCATCCGCGACCCCCGGCTGCGCAAGCTGTCGTTCACCGGCTCGACGCCGGTGGGCCGCAGGCTGCTCGAGCAGGCGGCCGAGGGGGTGCTGCGCACCTCCATGGAGCTGGGCGGAAACGCACCCTTCGTCGTGTTCGACGACGCCGACCTGGACAAGGCGGTCGACGGCGCGATCGCGGCGAAGTTCCGCAACATCGGCCAGGCCTGCACCGCGGCGAACCGGTTCATCGTGCACCGCGCCGTCGCCGACGAGTTCGCTTCGCGCGTCACCGAGCGGGTGGCGGGCTTCTCCATCGGGCGCGGCACCGAGGAGGGCGTGACCATCGGCCCACTCATCAACGCTGCGGCGGTCGAGAAGGCGGGCGCACTGGTGCGCGACGCCGTCGAGCGGGGCGCCAACCTGCTCACCGGCGGGCAGGCGATCGAGGGGGCCGGCACGTTCTACCAGCCGACGGTGGTCTCCGATGTCCCGTCCGGGAGCGAGATCCTCCGGGAGGAGATCTTCGGTCCGGTGCTGGCGATCGTCCCGTTCGACACCGAGGATGAGGCCGTGCAGATCGCGAACGACACGGAGTACGGCCTGGTCTCCTACGTCTACACCGAGAGCCTCGGTCGCGGACAGCGCATGATCGAGCGGCTGGAGACCGGGATGATGGGACTCAACGTCGGGGTCGTCTCCAACGCCGCTGCGCCCTTCGGTGGCTGGAAGATGTCCGGGCTGGGCCGCGAGGGCGGCGCGGAGGGCATCCACGAGTACCTGCAGACCAAGTACACGCTCACCGCCAACCCGTTCTGAGGCGGTCGACCTCAGCCTGCACGGATCGGAAACCGCGCTGCGTGGCAGCCTCCTATCCTCCTGCTCTGGCACGCTGTGCCCATGCAGATGGCGGAAGCCCACGCGATGAGGCGGCGATGCTGACGCCCGACCAGACGCGCTATGCGCGTTCGGGCACGGTGGACATCGCGTATCAAACGGTGGGGAGCGGTCCCCGCGACATCGTCGTGGGGATCGGCTGGGTCTCCCACCTCGAGCTGCTCTGGGACCTGCCGGAGACCGTGCACTTCCTCGAGCGGCTCGCGAGCCTTGGCCGGCTCATCCTCTACGACGCACGAGGCACCGGTATGTCGGACCGGCCCCCTGGTGCACCGTCTCTCGACGACCTCGTCCCCGACCTGGTCGCCGTCCTGGACGCAGCGGGCAGCAGCCGCGCGGTCATCGTCGGGTGGGTCGACAAGGCCGCTGTCGCGCTCGCGCTCGCCGCCAGGCACCCCGAGCGGGTGGAGTCGCTGGTGCTGGGTGAGGCACTGGCCTCAGCCGTCCCGCGCCCAGGGCACCCGTCAGGCATGGAACCAGCCGGGCTGGAGGGTCTCGCGGTCGCGGTCGAGCACGGCGCGTGGGGCTCCGGTCAGATGCTCTCGATGGTCGCCCCGACGGCTAGCCAGGACCCGCGCGTGGCGGCGTGGTGGCGCCGCTGGGAGCGGATGTCCGCCACACCCAACACCGCGGCTGCGCTGCTGCGCCTGCTGCTCGACGTGGACGTGCGTGACGTGTTGCCGGACGTCCGAGCCCCGGTGCTCGTCCTGCACCGCGGCGGGAGTGAGTTCATCCCGGCCGAGGCGGTGCGTTGGGTCGCCGACGCGCTGCCGGACGGTCGGTATGTCGAGCTCCCTGGTGACGAGCTGGCCGCGTTCTTCGGTGACACCGATGCGCTGATGGACGAGATCGAGGAGTTCGTGACGGGCACGCGCACCGGGGCGGACGGGGACCGGGTCGTGGCCACGATGC
>DATGRS010000133.1:0-5204 GCA_035303365.1 Ornithinicoccus sp. | reverse complement strand
GGTCTCCGGGCCGGTCAGCACTATGCCTGCGTTGACTCAGGATGAGGCGGCGGCCTCATAGACCGACTGCTCCACGTTCCCGAAGTAGGGGCCGTACATGACGTCCTTCTCGCCGCGGTAGCCGAAGGAGTTCACCGAGTTGAGCTTGCCCCCGGTGATCCAGCCGCCGCCCGAGGAGCCGCCGGTCATGCTGCACGGCAGCCGGTGGTCGGTGGTGCCGCGGGTGTCCACCCCCGCGGTCCCGGAGCACCTCCACAGGTCCTGGCCGTTGTAGGGGGTGGCGGCCGGGTAGCCGTAGGCGTCGAAGGTCAGGTTGTACCCCAGGTTGAACGCGATCGGGTAGGACCCGGTGACCTGGGTCAGGCTCTGTCCGCCCTGCTCGGCCATGACCGCGAAGCCCACGTCGTGGTTGAAGTCACCGCTGTTGGCCCACGCCGAGGTGGTCAGCAGCGTCTCCGCCACCCAGGTGCCGTAGGGCCGGTTCCCGTTGTCGTAGGCCGGCACGAAGGCGAAGTTGGTCGCGTAGCGGCCCGGGCCCTCGTTCAGGCAGTGGCCTGCCGTGGTCACCACGTCGCCGTTCGAGCTGCTGGTAGCGGTCCCGGAGCAGACGTAGTTGGTCCCGCCCAGTGTGAAGAAGACCTTGCCGAACTTCGGAGTCTCGTTGACCTTGACCGCCTTGGCGCCGCTACCGCCGGGCTTGCCCGGCTTGCCCGGCTTGTCCGGCTTGGCGGTCGGCGCGATCCCGCGAGGCGTCGCCGCCTCCATCCGCGCTGGCGTCCAGTACTCCCGGATCTGCTGACGCTGGGCCTGCGTCGTGGTGGCCTGGTGCACCTCGAAGGCGCGGTCCGAGGCGTTGTCGGAGGGAGCCGCTCCGGCTCCGGGTCCGATCGCCATGCTCGCTGCAAGGGCGCCTGAGGCAAGGAGCACCTTCACGTGACGCGTGACGTTGGCCATCTCTACTCCATCGTGAGACCGGACGGCCCTGGTCGGCCGCTGAGGAATGATTTGTGAATCTAGACCGTCGCGAACCGCCAGGGAAGGCTTCGCCGGTAAACGTTTCGTACAGATCTGCCAAGCGGGCGGCATGGCCACGGCGGGAAGACGTCCAGAACCGAACGGCCGGCACGTCGCGAGCATGTCGCGGGCGATAGGTTCTGAGGGTGCCCACGACTCTCTATCTGGCCTCCGCCGAGTCCCGCTCCGGCAAGTCCGCGGTGGCCGTCGGCCTGCTGGCCCAGCTGACCCGCCTCGGAGGGCGGGTCGGGGTGTTCCGACCCATCGTCCAGGCCGACGTGCCGGACCCCTCGCTGCAGCTGCTACTCCCCCGGGCCAGCTCCCCCCTCGGGGCCCGGGAGGCTGTCGGGGTCACCTACGACCGGGTGCACGCCAACGCGGAGGCCGCGGTCGGCGAGGTCGTGGACCGCTTCCACGAGTATGCCGAGGCGCACGACACGGTGCTGGTCATCGGGTCGGACTACACCGACATCCCGGGCCCCACGGAGTTCTCCGTCAACGCCAGCATCGCAGCAAACATCGGCGCGCCGATGATGCTGGTCGTGCCGGCGATCGACCGTGCTCCCGAGGACGTGGTCACCGCCGCGTCACTCACCGTCCACGAGGCACGCATCCGGCACGCCGGGACCCTGGCCGTCGTCGCCAACCAGGTCGCCCTCGACCAGGTCGAACCGACCCGTCAGGCCCTCGCCGCCCACCTGGGCGACGTCCCGTCATACGTCCTCCCGGCCAACCCGATCCTGGCCGCGCCCACGGTGCGGGACCTCATGGGTGCCGTCGACGGACAGCTCTTCCTCGGCAACGAGGACCTGCTCGACCAGGAGTCGATGAGCCTGATCGTGGCCGGGATGACGATGCCCAACGTGCTGGACCGGCTCAAGGAGGGATCGGTGGTGATCTGCCCCGCCGACCGGGAGGAGGTGCTGGTGACCTCGTTGCAGGCACACCGGGCGAGCACCTTCCCGGCGCTGTCCGGGATCGTGCTCAACGGCGGGTTCCCGCTGAGCCCGCAGGTCCGGCGCCTGGTCGAGGGCCTGGACGTCCAGCTGCCCGTGGTCACCACCCATTACGGCACCTTCACGACCGCGACCAAGTGCTACGGCGCCCGACCCAGGATCGCCTCGGGCTCGCACCGCAAGATCGAGGAGGCCGTCGGGCTGGTCCAGCGCAACCTGGACGTGGCCGACCTGCTCCCCCAGTCGACGAAACGTGCCTCGGGCATCGTCACGCCCCTGATGTTCGAGCACCGGCTGACGGAGTGGGCCCGTGAGACCGACTCCACGGTGGTGCTCCCGGAGGGAGCAGAGGAGAGGATCCTGCGCGCCGCCGACCAGCTCCTCGCCCGCAAGGTCGCGCACCTGATCCTGCTCGGCCGTGAGGAGGAGATCCGCGAACGGGCGGCAACACTGGGGCTGCGGATCGAGGCCGCCACGTGCGTGGACCCGGACACGGACCCACGTCGGCAGAGCTACGCCGAGCAGTATGCCGAGCTGCGGGCCCACAGGGGCGTCACCCTGGACCAGGCGCTGGACACGGTGGCTGACCCGTCGTACTTCGGCACGATGATGGTCCACAACGGCGACGCGGACGGCATGGTCTCGGGGTCGATCAACACCACGGCGCACACCATCCGTCCGGCGCTCGAGGTCATCCGCACCGTCGAGGGCGTCTCGGTCGTGTCATCGGTGTTCTTCATGTGCCTGGCAGACCAGGTCCTCGTCTATGGCGACTGCGCCATCAACCCCGACCCCACCGCCGCACAGCTGGCGGACATCGCGGTCTCCTCGGCCCGCACCGCCACGCAGTTCGGGGTTGAGCCGCGGGTGGCGATGCTGTCCTACTCCACGGGCGGCTCCGGCACCGGCGTTGACGTCGAGAAGGTCCGGGAGGCCACTGAGCTGGTGAAGCAGCTGGCTCCGGAGCTGTCGGTCGAAGGTCCGATCCAGTATGACGCGGCCGTCGACGCCGCGGTCGCGGCCACCAAGCTGAAGGACTCGGCCGTCGCCGGCCGGGCGACGGTGCTGATCTTCCCGGACCTCAACACGGGCAACAACACCTACAAGGCGGTGCAGCGCAGCGCGCAGGCGGTCGCCGTGGGCCCGGTCCTCCAGGGTTTGCGCAAGCCGGTCAACGACCTGTCACGGGGTGCGACGGTCCGGGACATCGTCAACACTGTCGCGATCACGGCCATCCAGGCCAAGGAGGCCCAGTGAGTATGCCGTCAGGCCATGAGCCGCCTACCGGTCCGGTGCTCGTCATCAACGCGGGCTCCTCGTCCCTGAAGTACCAGCTCGTCCGCGCCGACTCCGGTGAGTCGTTGGCCACCGGTCTGGTCGAGCGGATCGGGCTCGATGACGGGAGCGCACGTCATACGGTCGACGGTCGGGACCACATCCTGGAGCAGGACGTTCCGGACCATGCGGCAGCCTTCGCGGCGCTGGTCGCACAGTTCGCCGAACACGGCCCGGACCTCTCGGCCGTCGCGCCGGTAGCGGTCGGGCACCGGGTGGTGCACGGTGGCGCAAAGTTCGCCTCCACCGTGCGGATCGACGACGAGGTGCTCGCCACACTGCGCCGGCTCGTACCTCTGGCGCCTCTGCACAACCCCGGCAACATCGCGGGCATCGAGGTGGCCCTTGAGCAGTTCCCCGACCTGCCGCAGGTGGCGGTCTTCGACACGGCCTTCCACCAGACCATGCCCCCCGCGGCCTTCACCTACGCCGTCCCGCTGTCATGGCGGCAGACGTTCAACATCCGGGCCTACGGCTTCCACGGGACGTCGCACGCCTATGTGTCTCGTCGCACCGCCGACCTGCTCGGCAAGTCCGTCGAGGACACGAACGTCGTCGTGCTGCACCTGGGCAACGGATCCAGCGCCTGCGCGGTCCAGGGCGGGCGCAGTGTCGACACCTCGATGGGTCTCAGCCCACTCGGCGGGCTGGTGATGGGCACTCGACCCGGTGACCTGGACCCCGGTCTGCCGGCGCACATGTCGCGGGTCAGCGGCATGACGCTCCCGGAGTTCGACCACGCCCTCAACAAGGAGTCGGGGCTCAAGGCGCTCGCCGGCAGCAGCGACTTCCGCGAGGTCATGGAACTGCGCTCGATCGGCAACGAGGCGGCGGAACTGGCCTTTGAGGTCGTCGTGCACCGCCTGGTGCGACACCTCGGCGCCCTCGCGCTGGTCCTCGGACGGCTGGACGCCATCGCCTTCACCGCCGGCATCGGTGAGAACTCCCCCGAGCTGCGAGCTGCGGTGCTCGAGCGTGCCTCTCTCCTGGGCGTCGAGCTCGACGCGCAGGCCAACGCGTCCCCCCAAGGAGAGACCCGGATCAGCACCGCCGACAGCCGGGTGGCCGCGTTCGTCGTGCCGACCAACGAGGAGTGGGAGATCGCCCGGGAGGCCACGCAGCTGCTCGCGGACGGCTGAGGCAGCCCCTCCGCAGGCGTGCGGGACACCGCCACGGTTGGACGCGGTATACGCGGACCATTGACGTCTCCTGTCACGGGGAGGACATTGGGGTAGGTCGAACAGCGGTGTGGCCAACGCGAGGAGGCCGGCATGGTCCGAACCGCATACTCTGCCGTGAGCGCCGGCGTACTGGTGCTGGTACTCGCCGCGTGCGGCGGGACCGCCACTCCTCCGGATGCGGGCTCGGCGACGACCACTGAGCAGAGCAGCAGCGACGAGAGCAGCAGCGAGGAACTCGAGACCGAGACGTTCACCGAGCCGGAGACCGAGGACCCGAACACCACCGAGGACGGCGGTGACGCCGAGGAAGCCGGCGGGGAGATCGAACTCCCGGGTCTCCCCATCGGCGGATTCTGGAACCCGGACTTCGACTCCCGCTGCGTAGTGGTCAACTGGAGCGGTCCCCCGGACGTGGTCCCCGGTGAGGTCATCCTCGAGGTAACCTCACTCACCGTCAGCCCGGTCGACCTCTACACGGTGCACGATGGTGAGTGCCAGGAGTTCGACCTCCAACCCTGCCTGTTCAACCCCGGTGTGCTCGCCGACAACGGCCAGTGCGAGGTTCTCGTCCGCCAGGCAGCGGCGAGCCCGGACGGCACCGGGACGTTGTCCTTCGACACGGGCGTACTCACCTGCGCGGCAGGAGCGGAAGCCGTGTGCGAGCAGTTCGTCGCGGCCGTCGCCGAGGGGGGCGACGCGGAGGACATCACGTGGGACG
>DATGRS010000132.1:0-4081 GCA_035303365.1 Ornithinicoccus sp. | reverse complement strand
GAGACCGACAGTGCAGCCTTGATGACCTTGGTCACCAGCGACTCGATCCCGCCCGACTGCACGATGGCCAGCAGCACCGCCGCGAACGCGCAGGCGGCGATCGTGCCGACGGCATACTCCGCGGTGGTCATCCCTGCCTCGCGCAGGCGACGCCACGCCCGCAACGACGACCTGAACCGTTGCATCCTCATCTTTGACTCCTCTCATCCCCGGAGCCCCTCTCCGGTGGCTGCGGACCAGAAGATCCGCCTGCTACTGAGCCTGTGCGGTCAGCTCCACCCGCACGAGAGGCACAGTCGATGCTGTGGACCGCGCGAGATGCCAACAAGTGCTGTGGAACCTGCAGAACACCGTTGGGCATCCGGACAGAGCGGCCCCCTTCTCGGTTCGTGTGGCGCCCGCCGGTCGCCCGTTGGTCCGATGCACCAGTCGCGCCGGGGCTGTTCACGGCATCATCAGGCCGACATCGGCACCCGACAGCAGCGACCCGGCCAGCGCAAGCACTACGGGGAGGACGGTCGTCAGCACGAACGCCGGCAGGAAGGCTAGGCCCAGGGGCAGCACCAGGCGGACACCGAGCCGCGCCGTCGCGACCTCGACGCGACTGAGTCGTTCACGCCGCGCATCCTCGGCAGCATGGCGGAGCAGACCTGCCGGCGGCACCCCAGCACGCGCGGCGAGGCGAAGCGCCCGGCCGGCGGGCTCCCAACGGGGAGGAGCCGCGGACCAGGCGGCGTCATCCGGCAGCCCCCACTCCAGGGCAGCGGCGACACTCCTCAGGTCGGCTCCGACTGACCCGGGCAGCCGGTCGGAGACGGCGCGCAGCGCACGCCCGGTGCTCGCACCGGAGTCCAGTGCCAGCGCCAGCAGGTCGAGGACGTCCGGCACCGTAAGGTCGTTGGGCTCGTGTTTGCGGCGGAACCGTCCGCCGTCCGGCCGCACGAGTTCCCACCAACTCTTCCGACCGGTAGAGAGCGGCACGAAGCTTCGCACTGCGCCCCCGCGGCCTGGCCAGGCAAGGACAGCCATGCCGACGAGCAGCATGGGCAGCAGCTGCTGGAGGTCTCCGGCGTCCATCAGCTGACCATGGCGCGCGCAATCATGCGGGTGACCACCAGCCGCCCCGCCCCGATGAGCAGGAGCCCGCACGCCAGGCTGCCCATTGCCAGCGCAGATCCGTAGAGCTCTCGCGGACCGATGCCCATCATCAACGCGACGCCCACACCGGCGAGGGGCAAGGCCGTCAGGATGTTCGCCGTCGTGCGTGCCCCGGCCGTGGTGGCCGCGAGGCGATTGCGGAGGTCTCGGTCGGATCGCATCGCCCGGGCGGCACTGTCGACTCCGTCGGCGAGAGGAGCGCCGAGCCGTTCGCTGATCGCCCAGGACCGCGCCAGTAGCTCGAGGTGCGGATCGGACGCGCTCCGGGCGGCTCGGGTCCACGCCGGGCCGCCGGGTCGTCCCTCTCGCGCCGCCTGCAGCACCGGTGTGAGCGCTGTCCGAACCGTCGGCGAGCTTCCCGACAGGGCCATCCCGAGGGCCTCGGCCGGTGGGAGTCCGCAGCGCAGTGCGGCGGACAGCTCGTCGAGCAGCGGAAGCCACTGCGCAGTCCCCTCCGCGGGCTCGCGGAGCGAGAATCGGCTGACCAGTCGACGGCCGCGCCACCGTCGCGAGGAGCTCGGGCCGTGCCCCTCGGAGCGGGGAGCGCGGGCGCCGAGGGACAGCACGGCACGCACCCGCCGGCCGCGTGGCCAGGCGAGGAGCGCCAGGCCCACCAGCACAGCGGCCAACGTCGTCATGGTGTTCGTCCGGAGTCCGGAGGCGAGTCACTCACGGCGACGCATCCAGATCCAGCAGAAGGCGCAGCCCATGCCAACCGGCGGCCCTGGACACCGACAGCTCGGTCGACTCTTGTGGGAGCAGCCCACCCTCTCCGGAGACGTGCTGGCGATGCGCGGAGCCCATCGTGGCGGTGAGCGCCGGGACCACGTCCGCCCACCGTCCGCCGGGGTCACGCCTCACGAGTCCGATCTCGTGCACCACGCGGGTTCGACCGTCTCGCGCGAGGTGGATCACCACACGGATCGCACTCGCAAGCTGCGCATGAACCGCGTCGGCCGGGAGACCGGCGAGGGCGCCCAACGCCTCGAAACGGCTTGGCACGTCAGCGATCGCGTTGGCGTGCAACGTGCTCGCTCCACCCTCGTGACCGGTGTTGAGGGCTGCCATCATCTCGCGCACCTCGGCCCCGCGAACCTCTCCGACCACAAGCCGGTCTGGGCGCATCCGCAGCGACTGGCGGACCAGGGTGGTGAGGGTCACCTCGCCACGTCCCTCGACGTTGGCCTGGCGCCCTTGGAGGCGCACCACGTGCGGGTGACGCACCGACAGCTCGCGCACGTCCTCGACCAGGACGATCCGCTCCGTCGGGTTGACGGCCTGCAGCATGGCGCCGAGCAGCGTGGTCTTCCCAGAACCCGTCCCGCCGGTGATCACGAAGGACACTCGTTGCGCCACGACCTTGCGGAGCACCCGAGCCACCTCCGGGCCGAACATGCCCCACTCCTGCAGCATGCCCAGGTCCGGGCTCACCTGCCGTGGGATCCGCAGGCTGAGGTGCGCGGCGTCGGCTACCAACGGAGGGAGAATGCCGTGCAGCCGGACGCCTCCGGGCAGGAGCCCGTCCACCCACGGCGAGGCGTCATCCAATCGCGTCCCGGCCAGTGCTGCCAGGCGGACCGCCAGTCGCCGCACCCCCGCGGCGTCACCGACCCTGATTTGTTCCTGCTCGAGGCCGTCACCACGGTCAACCCACACCCCGTCCACTCCGTTGACCAGGACGTCCGTGACCGCTGGGTCCGTCAGGACAGGGTCCAGCGGGCCGGCGCCCAGCACCTCACTGCGCAACCGGGCGCGCAGCGCCGCCGCGCCCTCGCTGCCGAGGCGCACCGCCTCCTCCTGTGCGATGTCTGCCACGGCGTGCTCCGAGGGTGCGCGGCCTCCCTCGATCTCCTGCCACACCCGATTACGAGCCCCGGCATCCGGTGGGTGGGCCGTGCCGCCGGCTCTCATGCTGCGCGCACCGCCGGCAGTACGACTGCCAGCAGCTCGTCGGCCGCGTCGCACACCGCCCCGTGGTGGCTGCCGACCGGGTCACCACGCTCCAGACAACGGGAGACGATGTCGTCGTCCCCCAGGCGTGTCAGGACCGGCGCCCCGACCGCCGTCATCAGGTCGGCGTCGTCGAGCGTCGAGGGCGCGCGGAGCACGACACCCCAACCGGGTGACAGGTCCTGAGCGAGGACCGCGGCGGCGCTGATGCCAACGACAGAGGCATCGACGACCACCAGGATCTGGTCACAGGACTGCCACCACTGCTCGTGGTGCGATCGTGCCGCCGGGCGGGGCAGATCGACCACGACGAGACGACCGTCGCGGCAGAGTGCCGGAACTATCGGCGACGGCCCCGGCGGGTCACCCGTCGGCGGGCGGGACCCCCAGGACAGGCAGCGAAAGCCCGGCTGCCTCGTGGGGAGCCCAGCCAGGAGCCGGTCGGGTTCGATGTCTCCGCGCACACCGGCCAGATCGGCCCAGCGCAGGCCAGGCACGGCATCCACGCCCGCCATGACCTCGATGCCCCCGCCCCACGGGTGACCGTCGACGAGCACGGCCTCGCGGCCGGCTGCCGCAGCTCGCACCGCGCACGCGGTGGCCAGCGCCGTCGCTCCCACGCCGCCGGAGGCGCCGAGCACCCCGAGCACGAATCCCTCCTGGTAGTCCGACATAGGACGAACCCTGGGGCAGAACCACACCCACCGGAAGGCAGCGCTGTCCGGCTGTGGAGACAGCGGAACTCCCGCTGCGTCTGTGGAAGTAGTTGGCGCACGGGCACAAGCCCGGGGAAAGGGGACGGCCCCCGCGGGGGGGCGGGGGCCGTCGACGCTGTAGACCAGGGGGGGATGGTCCACAACGCCCGCGCTACGACCCTTGCGGGGAGCGCTGTACTGACAAGTATGCACCACGCCGACCCGCGCAAGCAAACTCTGCGCGGACTCCAAGTTACGCACTCGTGACCACCCGGGGC
>DATGRS010000131.1:0-6749 GCA_035303365.1 Ornithinicoccus sp. | reverse complement strand
CCCATAGCCAGCCGTGCCGCGTTGACCGTCCAGCTCTGCCTCGCCTCGAGCTCAGCACGGGAGCGTGCGTCCTCCCGGAGGAATGCCGACAACGTCCGGAGCACTCGCCCCAGGTCGCTACCGCCGACGTCCCGGGCCAGGCGCACGGCCTCCACCAGTCGGTCCGCCACCGGGTCGGCCATGTGTTCCTTCAGCCGGTCGAGCGAGTCGGTGAACCGACCGCTGGCACGGTAGTCGTGACCGAAGGTGAGGAAGGCGTCTCTCAGTTCCTCCGGTCCCCGCTGCCCCAGCTGTATCAGCGCCTCGGGGAGCGAGAGACCCGCGCGGACACCGGATGCGATGTGATCGACAGCGTCGGGCCAGACCTCGCGAAGCCGCGACCGGCGCTTCCGCGCCCGCGATCGCACGACAGCCAGGGGCGCCCACCCTGCCATCACCGCGAATGCCATGCTGACGGCCGGCACCCGGGTCACCGCGAGCACGAGCGTGCCGACGACGACAGTAGCGATCAGGCACACCACGAGCAGCCCGGGCCAGCGCACGGAGCGAAGTCCCGCCAGGACGATGTCGTCATCCAGCTTGGCGAGGGTCGGGTGATGCCGGCGTGGTTGCACGCGGTCGGGGCTCGGCCAGAATGACCACCACACACACGTCAGTCCGAGTCCGAGGAGCAGGCCAAGGAAGGCGCCCTTCACCGCCCGACACCTGCCTCGAGGAGCTCCGGCAGGTCGTGACCCACACGAGCGAACCGCTCCGCGTGCGGTGGGAAGCCGTCGCCCCGGACCAAGTCACCGCGACGGGTCACGAAGATGTCTGCAACCTCGACGATCCCGGACTCCACCCGCCCAGGAAGCGCGACGATCTCCTGGACTCGTCGGCGACCATCAGGGTGCAGGGCCAGGTGAACCACGAGGTCGATTGAGCTCGCGACCGTAGGTACGACGAAGCTGCTGGCCACATTACTGCCGGCAAGGAGCGGCAGCGTGCACATCTTGGTGACCGCCTCCCGGGCGCTGTTTGCGTGGACTGTGCACATCCCCGGCAGTCCGCTGTTGAGTGCGATGAGGAGGTCAAGGCTCTCCTCCTGACGAACCTCACCTACCAGGATGCGAGAGGGGCGCATGCGCAGCGCCTCCTTCACCAGCCTGCGCAACGGAACCTCGCCGGTGCCCTCCAGGCTCGCCTGACGGCACTGCAGCGCAGCGACGTCCCGAAGCGGCACCTTGAGCTCAAACACCTCCTCGCAGGTGACCACCCGCTCCGTCGGTGGGATGGCCGCGGCCAAGCAGTTGAGCAGGGTTGTCTTTCCGCTCTGGGTCCCTCCGGCCACCAGGATGTTGAGCCCGCTCTCGACCGCCGCAGTGAGGAACCTCGCCGCCTGCTCCGGGAGCGTGCCGAGCCGCACAAGATCAGCCAACTCGTCGGCCGCCACCACGAACTTGCGGATGTTGATGGCCCAGTGCCGCCTCGTGATGTCCGGGATGACCACGTGCAGGCGTGAACCGTCCGGGAGCGCGGCATCCACGAACGGGCTGCTCAGGTCCACCCTTCTGCCGCTAGACCGGAGCATCCGCTCGACCAGGTCGCGCACCTGTTGCTCAGTCAGCAGCGTCGTCGTCAGTTCAGGTCGACCGTGGCGTGCCACGAACACCTTGCCGGGCTCATTGATCCAGATCTCTTCGACGTGCGGGTCGTCGAGATACTGCTGGAGCGCTCCAAGGCCCGCCACCGACTCCAACAACAGGCGGCTGGCCTCCTCAGGATCCGGGAGGGGCCGGTTCCCGCCCTGGAGAGCACGGTCGTCGAAGCCGGTGACAACGTCCCTCACCAGTTGCCGCAGCGCCACGTCGTCCGAGACCGGGTCCAGCCTGCGCTCCCGGATCAGTTCCCTGACCTCGCCCTCCAGCGACTGGAGCGTGCTTGCGTGCACCTCGTACCCCCGTGACTAAACACCGACTGCGCCGACCACAAACACCTGACCCTTAGGTCGTCAGGTGAAGCAACGGCCACCAGACAACCTTCTTGCCGGACCTAAAGTAAACAGCCCTGACACACTCTTTACGAGGTCTAGAACTAATCTGTGGAAAAGCCCGCTCCTGTGGACAACTTCACTGTGGATAGAGCGCACGCCGCGACGATCAGCAGGTGCAGTTGAGGCTCTCCGTCAGTGACCGCCAACGGGTGCGGACCATCAATGTGGTAGCTCCGGCAGGCACGACGTGGGAGGCGCTGCGCCGCGCTCTTGGGCTCAGCGCCGAGGGCAGCTGGGTGACGGAGTATGCCGGCAGCACGGCTCTGCTAACCGGGTCCCAGGAGCTCGGGCTACCACCGCTCCTCAACGGCGCCACGGTCCGGGCGTGCCGCGAAGGGCAACCCGTCGATTCGGCCGGACCGGTCTCGCTTCTCGTGACGTCAGGACCCGACGCTGGTGGGTGCTTTCCCCTGGGTCCGGGAGGGCACCTGTCGATCGGCCGGGATGAGGGGTGCGACGTCGTCGTGCACGATGCCGGTCTGTCCCGGCACCACTTGACCGTGTGGGCAACACGGCAGGGCATCGTGGTCGACGACGCACTCTCGACGAACGGCACGTGGCTCGGCGGGTCGCCGGTCCTGGACCCTACGGTCTGGCAGCCCGGGGTACGGCTCCATGCTGGGGCCACCACCGTGGAGCTGGCCCCGACGCCTCGTGCCGTTCCCCGAGCCGATTCCGACGGCGAGGGCCGCCTTCTCCTCGGACCCCGCGACCGCGAACCGCCAGTTCTGGAGCCGGTAGCTCTCGAGTTTCCTGCTCTGACCGTCCCCCCGCCGCCCACGCCGCCCGCCGTCCTGGGCTGGTTGCTTCCACTGCTCGTGTCGGTGCTCCTGGCACTGGTGCTGTCCATGCCTGCGCTCATGCTCTTTGGCCTGATGGCACCGGCCATGTCGCTGGGGAGCCACTACGGGGAGCGACGGCGCCATCGACGAGAGAAGACGGCCACACGACTCGCCCATGAGCGAGAGGTCACTAACGTCCGTCGCGCCGCTCAGCAGGCTCTCGCACACGAGATCTCACAGAGGCGGCAGCGGACCCCTGACCTGGCACGCGTGTTGCAGGCCGCGACGATGACGAATGAGCTGCTGTGGAGCCGGGCCGCCGCCTCGCTGATCTGCAGGTTGGGCGAGGGGCCCATCACCACGCATGTCTCGCTGGACGGCGCGCCCGAGAACTTTGAGCGGGCGCCTGTCGAGATAAACCTCACGGGTGGACTGGCACTGGTGGGGTCTGCTCGTGCCGTCCGCGCACTTGCCAGGAGCGTGCTGCTGCAGCTCGCCGTCCTCCATTCGCCGGGTCAGCTCCGGATCGAGGTGTCAGAGGGGGGAAGCGTGTGGGACTGGCTCGCCTGGCTGCCACACGTCGGCGAGGACGAGCGGTCGGGCGCCGCCAGGACCGTCACCCTCCACGACCGGTTCCGCACTGACGACGGCGGACACGAGGGGACAGGTAGCCACTTCGCTGACGAAGACTGGCTCACGCCTTCCTCGGAGGACAAGCGCCAGGAGACAGTCCCGGTCGTCTTGTGTTGCGACGAGTCCACAGCCCCCGACCTCGCCACCGTGGTGACCGTGCACGAGCCTGAGCTGCAGATCACATCGAGTGGTCGGGTGCTGACAGCCACGGCGGATCTCCTGTCCCTGTCACGAGCTGTCCAGGCGGCCCGCATCCTGGCTGGGCTCACAGACGGGTCGCTGGCGGCCACGCGAGGTGGCGTGCCAGCACTGGTCGACCTCGCTGAAGTCTTACCGGTCGCCGCAGAGGCACAACCTGTGGCGGATCTCTGGCGGATGACACGTCGCTCAACCCGTTTCGTCATCGGCCGGGACGCCGTGGGCCCCGCCTCGCTCGATCTGGTGAGTGACGGACCGCATGCCCTGGTTGCGGGCACGACCGGCTCGGGCAAGTCCGAGCTGCTCCGCACCATGGTGGCCTCGTTGGCCCTGGTCAACCGCCCCGACGAGCTAGTCCTGGTGCTGGTCGACTACAAGGGCGGCTCTGCCTTCGCGGAGGCGGCGGCCCTCCCCCACGTGGTGGGCGTCATCACCGACCTGGACTCCCATCTGGCCGATCGTGCCCTCACGTCGTTGACCGCGGAGCTCAAGCGCCGCGAGCGCATCCTTGCGCGCGCCGGGGTGTCGGACCTTCCGGCTTATCAGCGGCTCCACGATGCGCCGCCCCTGCCACGCCTCGTGCTGGTCATCGATGAGTTCCGGGCGTTGGCCGAGGAGTTGCCTGACTTCCTGGACGGCCTGGTACGCATCGCCACCCTGGGCCGGTCCCTGGGAGTGCATCTGGTGCTCGCCACCCAGCGGCCGGGCGGCGTCGTATCGGCCGACGTGCGTGCCAACGTCAACCTCCGGATCGCGCTGCGGGTGCGGGACAGCACAGACTCCTACGACGTGATCGAGTCCCCCGCCGCAGCCCATCTGCCAGAGGGTATGCCTGGCCGGGCCCTGATCCGGACGGGGGCTGACGATCCACGCCAGGTGCAGGTCGCACGCACGTCGACGGCGCCCATCGACCACAGCCTCGGCTCCGCGTCAATTTCTGTCGTCGACGTGCACGACCTGTGGTCCCCCGGGCGCCACGACGCTCCAGAGGTCGAGGGAAGAGAGAGACACGGCACCTTGCCGGCGACCCTCATCCGCGTGGCCGAGGCAACCGTGGCGGCGGCAGAACTGGTCGGTGCGACTGCGCCACCCTCTCCCTGGCTACCGGCTCTGCCGGACGCCTTGACGCTGGATGACCTGCGGGAAGCGTGCACGCAGCCGCCAGGTGACCGAACGACGTACTCCGTCCCCCTCGTGCTGATCGATCTTCCTGGTGAGCAAACCCAACGGCCCCACGACTGGCAGCCGCTCCGGGATGGACACCTCGGAATCGTGGGTACGGCCCGATCTGGTCGGAGCAGTCTCGTACGCACCGTCCTCGCTGGCCTCTTGTCGCATCAGCCCGACGAGGTCCACATCTACGCCTTTGACATGGGCGGTGGCCTCCGCCCGATCGCTGCCGCTCCCCACGTAGGGGCGCTGCTCACTCCGACCGACGCCCTCCGGGGCACCAGGGTCCTCGACCATCTGGCCCGATTGGTGGCGCAGCGCCAGAGCGAGATGGCCGCGGGTGGCCACACCTCACTGACGGAGCAGCGTGACCGCAGCGCCGAGCGCTGGCCACTCGTGGTGGTTCTGATCGATGGCTGGGCCAGGTTCACCGAGGTGTTCGGCGAGGTAGATCGGGGGCGGGCACTCGAGCAGGTGACCCAGGTCCTCCGGGAAGGACTCGCGGTGGGAGTAATCGCCCTGGTGACCGGTGACCGCACGCTCCTCACCGGGCGAGTGGCACCGTTGCTCAGCGAGATGTGGTCGCTGCGGCTCACCGACTCCGCGGACCTGCTGCTCGTCGGACTGACCCGGGCGCAGGTCCCTGGACGTATGCCGCCGGGCCGGGTCGTACGACTGCGAGACGGCGTGGTGGGCCAAGTGGCCACGATCGGGCCCGCGTCGGACGGCGCCGCGCAACTGGCTGCGCTGACCACCCTCGTCGAATGCGCAAGCCGCACGCCGTCGACGGCCGCGGCACGCGCCTTCCGCGAGCTACCTCGGTCTGTGCGACTCAGCACGCTGCTGCGGTCTTTGCCGAGCCCTCCGAGTCTGGTCGTCGGCGTCGGCGGTGACGGGGCCGAGCCTGTCTGCCTCTCCCAGGAGCCCGCCGCCTCCGGGGTGCTCGCAGTCGTCGGCCCTCCGAGGAGCGGGCGGAGCACCGCGCTGCGCACCATGGCGGCCGCGGCCCGCACCAGGGGTTGGACGGTCGTCACGATCGCTCCTGACCACCTCCGCGACTCGACCGGCCTCGCCGCAGCACTCGCGTCCGCCACCGACGGTCCGCAGAACGTCCTGGTGGCGGTGGATGATCTCGAGCGGATCATCGGCACGTTGGTCGAGGAGACGCTGCTCGCCTGGCTCGATGCACCCGGCGGGGGCACGGGCGAGTACTCACGTCGCGGCCAACAGAGGCTTCTGGTAGCCGCTGGCGGCCCCGACAGCTTCGGAGCCTTCCGGGGCATCGGCGCTCGCGTCATGCGCGAGCGCAACGGCATCGTGCTGCAACCGAGCCGCCCGACCGACGGGAGCCCACTCGGGGTCAGCGTGCCGTGCGGCGACCTGCCACTCCCCGGGCGTGGAATCCTGATCCAGCGGGGGGACTGCACGGCCGTCCAGGTGGCACTGCCCCTCGCGGACGAGGACGAGCGCAGGATGGCGCCCTGAGCCCCCAGCCGCCTGGTGCGGTCTACTTCACGCGCACACTGAGGACGCCGTCGCGTCGCACCGTCTCGAGGTATCGCTGCGCCTCCACGAGAGAGCTCAGCTTGGCATGGCCGAAAGTGCGGGGGTCGAACGAGGCGTTCATGCGGCGCAGGTGGCTGCCGAAGTAGGCCAGGTTCACCCAGCCGTCCTCCCCCGCGGTGGCGTTGACCGCCTTGGTGAGCAGGCTCTGCAGGTTGATCGACGACTCCCCGCTCGCGGTAGTCGTCGGGCCGGCGTTCTGGGCCACGGCGTCGTCCACCTCGTCCGAGTCGGCGTCCGCCGCCAGCAGTTCCAGTGCGATGAAGCGGTCACAGGCGTTCTGCAGCGACTGCGGGGTCCGTTGCAGGCCCAGCCCGTAGACCGTCTTGCCGGCCTCCCGCAGCCGAAGGGCCAGTCCGGTGAAGTCGGAG
>DATGRS010000130.1:0-14923 GCA_035303365.1 Ornithinicoccus sp. | reverse complement strand
CGTCCTGGACACGGACCGCTACTTCGTCATCGCACCGAACGTGCTCGGCGGGTCACGCGGCTCGACCGGACCGTCCTCGCCCGGCCCTGACGGTCGGCCGTGGGGATCCTTGTTCCCCCGGCTGACCGTCCGGGACCAGGTCCGGGCCGAGGCTCTCCTGGCTGACCGGCTCGGGATCCGGACCTTCGCTGCCGTCATCGGCGGCTCGATGGGCGGCATGCGCGCCCTCGAGTGGGCCGTCACCCTGCCCGGCAGGGTCAGGCGGAGTATGCCGATCGCCACCTCTGCGGTCGCCTCCGCCGACGCCATCGCCTGGGCCACCCCGCAGCTGTTCGCGATCCGCAGCGACCCGGGCTACCACGGTGGGGACTACTACCCCGGTCCGGGACCCAGAGCCGGACTCGAGGTGGCCCGCCAGATCGCCCACACGACATACCGCAGCGCCGGCGAGCTGCAGGACCGCTTTGGTGCGGAGCCTCAGCAGGGTGAGAACCCCAGCGCCGGTGGCCGCTACGCGGTGCAGTCCTACCTTGAGCACCACGGCAAGAAGCTGTCCCGGCGCTTCGACGCCAACACCTACGTCGTCCTGACCGAGGTGATGAACGGCCACGACATCGGACGCGACCGCGGTGGCGTCGAGGCGGCGCTGCGCCGGATCACGGCCGAGCTCACGGTCATCGTGATCGACAGCGACCGGCTGTTCACGCCGGCCGAAGGCGCACGCATCGCCGCCGCGCCGACGGCCAGGGAGCTGGTGACGGTGTCGTCGCCGTACGGACACGACGGGTTCCTGATCGAGACGGACCAGGTGTTCGCGGCGATTGGTGACGCGCTGGAGGGGCCCCGGACAGCGACTGGGGAAGAAACGCCGGCGCGCATCCGGCAGACGTCCCCCAACGGGTCATCCGTGGCTGTCCCCCAGCCGGGGGCTTCCGTGGCACCGTCTCGCGGTGGATCTCATGGCTCGCAGCGCCCCACGTCGTCACTCGGGACGGTCCGGCTGTCATCGGCGCGCACGGGCACCGGCCTCTGGTAGGTCAGCCATCACGCAAGACTTCGATCGGCGCGGCCCGTCACTCCACCGTCAGCGGCGGTCCGAGGGCACGACCCCGAGGAGAACGCCAGTGGTGGTCAATGGCTCGCGTCTCGGCAGCATTGCATGGCCGAGAACGTCCGATCGCGGACCTCACTAGCGGCACGCCCGACCTTTCGCTGGATCGCTGGACCTCCATCAAGCAGCGGTTAGGGCGAGGACTGCATCCTGCAGGCGGAGGTCCCCGTCGCTCAGTCCGGCAAGAACTTCTCCTAGACCAACATCCGTTTGACCGATGCGGTCGATGCCGTCGCCGCTAGACGCTTGGCGTGTCACGAAGATCTTGGAGTAGTCGGGATCAATGACCGGATCAGCGACGAGCGCGTTCTCCGCGACCGCCGTGGGACCGAACTCGAGATACAGGTTCGGATGCGGGTCGGGACGAGTGAGCGCAACGCACCACTCCCACTGCCCACGGAACGGGGTCCGTACCGCTGTGATGTGCCCGGCCGACAAGGTCTCGTCTACCTGGCCAGCCAGGATGCCCTCCGTATAAGCCCTCAGGGCCCTCTTCACTGCGGCCAGCATCTTCCGGCCCTCTTCGAATTGCCTCCTGGCATGCAGCGCCAGCAAGTCGGCGAACTCCTGGGCAGCCGCGTCCAGAGGGCGTTGGCCGTACCGTGCGCTTTCACCGGTGTCACACATGGCCTTGATAAACATGATCTGATCCTCATCGCTCACGACCCCTGGTCCCTTCGTGAAGTTCTGAACGAGCTCGCTGATGAAGAAGTCCTGTCGTGGGTGCTGACGCCGCCACGCACCGTCGCTCACGACGTGTCTGTGCAACTTCTCCAGCAGCTCGGCGTACGTCACGACGACGGCGTTCTCCCATCCGCCTGTCAGGAGATGGCTTACGTGCCGGACGCACAACAGCACCACGACGCTCTGTCTTCCGCCACTCGCGCCGTGCGCGAGGTAACGCTCATAACCGTGGCCGTGACCGTCCGACCACTCGTAGTTCTCAACGACAATGCTTGCGCGTTCGCTGCTGAGCATGATGTCAGCGATGTCCCCACCAAGGTCCTCGGGGCCCGAGGTATTGATCTCCTGGGCCACGCGGTAGCCGGTGGTCGGCAGTTGGCTTTCAGGGGGGAGCTGACGATTGACATGTTCGACAAAGAGTTGCTGGAACGCGTCGCCCAGGTTGTGGGTTCCGTCAATGGACAGTAGCCACGCGAACACGTTGGACAGTTGCTTCTCATGGGTGCCGTGGCGCATCACCCGGAAGACGTTGAACTGCTCGGCCAAACTCCTGGACAGCGAGGGCACCAGCGAGGTGACCACGTGGTCCAAGGGGCTCGCAATCGCGGGCATGTCCCGAGGTTACCCTCGCCGCAGTTCGCCACTGCGGGCGTCAGATACCGCCACGAGTGTATGTGTGCGGCGCACGGAGGGCTCGGGGTGCAGCAGCTTGACTGACAGAACCGCCTCACTCGGCGGCTGGCGCCCCGTCGGTGAGTTCGCTCCCGCCGACACCAAGGGCACGCAGGCTGAGGCACGTCAGTTGTTCGTATACCCCGGGGGGTATATAGTCGGTCGCAGTCAAGACCCCCACACGCCTCCAGGAGGACACACATGCTGCTCGAGCGAATCTACGACGAGGACCTCTCCCAGGCCAGCTACGTCATCGGCTGCCAGGCCAAGGGCGAAGCCATCGTGGTCGACGCCCGTCGCGACATCCAGCCCTATGTCGACCTGGCCGCTCGGCACGGGATGAAGATCGTCGCGGTGACCGAGACCCACATCCACGCCGACTACCTCTCCGGCACCCGCGAGCTCGCAGCCGCCACCGGTGCCGACATCTACGTGTCCGGCGAGGGCGGCGAGGACTGGCAGTACGGCTTCGCCGGCACCCGCCTGTACGACCAGGACACGATCACCCTCGGCAACATCACCGTGACGGCCCTGCACACGCCGGGCCACACCCCCGAGCACCTGAGCTTTCTGATCACGGACGGGGCCTTCGCCGACCAGCCCGGCTACCTCCTGTCCGGCGACTTCGTCTTCTCCGGTGACCTGGGCCGGCCGGACCTGCTCGACGAGGCGGCCGGCGGTGTCGACACCCGCTTCGGCGGCGCCCGCCAGCTCTTCCGGTCGCTCCAGCAGGCCTTCCTCACCCTTCCCGACCACGTGCAGGTCTACCCCGCGCACGGCGCAGGCTCGGCCTGCGGCAAGGCGCTCGGCGCGCTGCCCGCGACCACCGTCGGCTACGAGCGCCTGTACTCCTGGTGGGCCCCCTACCTGGCCGCCGGTGACGAGGAGGGCTTCGTCACCGAGCTGCTCGACGGGCAGCCGGACGCGCACGCCTACTTCGGCCGGATGAAGCGGCAGAACCGGCTGGGCCCGGAGGTCATGGGCCCGCGGTCCCCTCTCGCCGAGTTGTCGGCCCAGGAGGTGCGCGACGGCCTCGACGCCGACCGCATCACCCTCGTGGACACCCGACCGCTGGCCGAGCTGCAGACGGGGACCGTCGCCGGTGCCCTGTCGATCCCTGCCCCGGACAAGGCCGCCACCTACGGTGGCTGGGCCTACGACCCCGAGTCGGACTCTCGCCCGCTGGTCGTGCTGGCCCCTGACCAGTCCGCGGCCCAAGAGCTCTGGGACCACCTCGTCCGCGTCGGCATCGATGACGTCGTGGGCTACGTGACCTCGCTCCAGGGGCTGCCGCTGCAGGCGCCTCGGACCGTGGCACCGGAAGACCTGCAGGACCTCGAGGTTGCCCTCCTGCTGGACGTGCGCAACCGCACCGAGCACTCGGACGGCACGATCCCGGGAGCGGAGCAGCTCTCCGCGGGCAAGGTGCTCTGGCACCAGGACCGGTTGCCGCGCGAGGGCACGATCGTCACCTTCTGCCAGTCCGGCGTGCGCAACGTGGTGGCGTCAGCCGCCCTGCGGCGTGCCGGCTTCGACGTCGTCGAGCTCGAAGGCAGCTACCAGGGGTGGCTCGAGGCGCAGCAGGCCCACCAGGGCGCTCCCGCGCTCCGCTGAACCCCTCCGAACCGCCCCCCGCCGACAGCCCAGCCCTCAAGGAGCGCCCGTGACCCTCTCCGCAACGCTCGTGCTGACCCTGGTCCTGTCCATCGCGATCGGCCTCTCGCTGGGGCTGCTCGGCGGGGGCGGCTCGATCCTCACCGTGCCGATCCTCGCCTATGTGGCGGGGCTGGACGCCAAGGAGGCGATCGCGGCCTCGCTGTTCGTCGTCGGCGTCACCTCGGCGGTAGGTGTGGTGTCGCACGCGCGCGCCGGCCGAGTCCGGTGGCGCACCGGCCTGGTCTTCGGCGGGGCCGCGATGGCCGGTGCGTTCGGCGGTGGCCTGCTCGGGGGTTTCGTGCCCGGCCAGATCCTGATGGTCGCGTTTGCCCTCATGATGCTGGCGACCGCGGCGGCCATGATCCGCGGCCGGCGCGGTTCGACGGAACCACGGGACGGCGACCTGCCGGTGCTCACGGTCCTCGCCGAGGGTCTGGTCGTCGGGCTGGTCACGGGCATCGTCGGGGCGGGCGGAGGGTTCCTGGTCGTCCCGGCGCTGGTGCTGCTGGGCGGGCTGCCCATGTCCGCGGCAGTGGCTACCTCACTGCTGGTCATCGCCATGAAGTCGTTCGCGGGGCTGGCCGGCTACCTCACCACCGTCCAGCTCGACTGGCCGCTGGTGCTGGCGGTCACAGGTGCCGCGGTGCTCGGCTCGTTCGCCGGCGCGCGCCTGGCCGGCATCATCCCCGAGGCCACGCTGCGGCGGGGCTTCGGCTACTTCGTGGTCGTGATGGGTCTGTTCGTCCTCGTCCAGGAGCTTCCCAACCCCGCGGGGCTGGCCGTCGGCCTCGGTGCCGGAGGTCTCGCTCTGGTGTCGGCGATCTGCTGGTATGCCGTGCCGACCTGCCCGTTGCGGCGCGCCGCTCCCACGTCGCCCTGACGCACCTGGCCCGCCAGTGCGGGTGTCAGTCCGTGCCGAACTCCATGGCCGCGTGGTCCAGCGCCTCCTCGGAGCCGTTCGTCGGCGCACCGTTGCGTGACGCGATCCGGTCGGCGCCACCCACCTCCAGTGCGCCGAGGAGCGTGCCGTGCTCGACCAGAACCTGTCCCTCGTCGAGCGGCTGACCGGCATACAGCTCCAGCTTGCTGCGCGAGTCCGCGATGTCCAGGTTGCGCATCGTCAGCTGGCCGATCCGGTCCGCCGGACCGAAGACCGCGTTGTCGGTGCGCTCCATCGAGAGCTTGTCCGGGTGGTAGGAGAACGCCGGCCCGTCGGTCCGCAGGATCGTGTAGTCCTCCCCGCGACGCAGCCGCACCGTCACCTCACCGGTGACCAGCGAGGCGACCCAGCGCTGGATGGCCTCACGCATCATCAGCGCCTGCGGGTCGAGCCAACGACCCTCGTAGAGCAGCCGACCGAGCTCCCGGCCCTGCGCGTGGTAGCTGGCGATGGTGTCCTCGTTGTGGACCGCGTTCAGGAGCCGCTCGTAGGTGATGAAGAGGAGCGCCATACCGGGCGCCTCGTAGATGCCCCGTGACTTGGCCTCGATGATCCTGTTCTCGATCTGGTCGGACATCCCCAGCCCGTGGCGGCCACCGATCGCGTTCACCTCATGGACCAGCGCCACCGGGTCGTCGTAGCGGACCCCGTTGATCGACACGGGCCGGCCGCGGTCGAAGGCGATCGTGACGTCCTCGGTCGGAATCTCCACCTCGGGATCCCAGAACCGCACTCCCATGATCGGCTCGACCGTCTCCAGGGAGATGTCGAGGTGCTCGAGCGTCTTGGCCTCATGGGTCGCGCCCCAGATGTTGGCGTCGGTGGAGTAGGCCTTCTCCTCGGACGCTCGGTAGGGGAGGTCGCGCTCAGTGAGCCACTGGCTCATCTCGGCCCGGCCGCCCAGCTCCTCGACGAACTCGGCATCCAGCCACGGCTTGTAGATGCGCAGGCCGGGGTTGCTCAGCAGACCGTAGCGGTAGAACCGCTCGATGTCGTTGCCCTTGAAGGTCGACCCGTCACCCCAGATGTCGACCCCGTCAGCGTGCATCGCCTGGACGAGCATTGTGCCGGTGACCGCCCGCCCGAGGGGCGTGGTGTTGAAGTACGCACGTCCGCCACTGCGGATGTGGAAGGCGCCGCAGGCCAGGGCGGCAAGCCCCTCCTCGA
Source organism: Ornithinicoccus sp. (assembly GCA_035303365.1). Classification (GTDB taxonomy): domain Bacteria; phylum Actinomycetota; class Actinomycetes; order Actinomycetales; family Dermatophilaceae; genus Ornithinicoccus. The sequence continues at coordinate 8,693 of DATGRS010000130.1, read as the reverse complement.
CCAGAGCCCGCTTGCAGTCGACCTGGCGGGCCAGCTCCGCGCCATACTGCAGAGCCCGCCCCGGGACGGAGTCGATGTCCGGCTCGTCGTACTGGCCGAGGTCGGCGGTGTAGCTGCAGGGCACGGCGCCTTTGTCGCGCATCCAGGCGACCGCCACCGAGGTGTCAAGGCCGCCGGAGAAGGCGATACCGACGCGCTGGCCCACGGGGAGACTGGTCATTACTTTGCTCACGTGACCAGAGTCTATACGCTCCAATGCATAACTATGCAATCGATCGGTCGGCGGCCGCCCCGACTCAGAGTGGTGCTGTCGGCTCCCGGGCGGGCCCGGTGCCGACGCGCAGCACGCCATACTGCTCGAGGTGCACCAGCAGTGCGGTGACGGCCACGACACACGCCGTCATCTCCAGGCCCTCCTCGACTGCGATGAGCAGCGCCTTGATCCACGACTCGAAGTCCGGGTTGCCGATGGAGGCGAACCCGCTGAGGGCCTCAACGAACAAGGCACCGAACAGATAGAGGGACATTGCCAGCAGGAGAGCACGCCGCAGCGTCAGCGGCAGCCCCCGCCCCGCGAAGAGCAGAACGGTGACTCCCGCGAGGGCTACACCGATGCCGGGGACAACCCACCCGTACGTGCCGATGTCCACCTCGATGCCGAGGATCTCGTCGTAGCGCTCGTGCAGCATGGTGAACTCGTCAATGCTCAGGTAGGCCCCGGCCAGCGCGACCACCACGAACCCGAGCCGCTCCCGCGCCAGCGGAGCCGCCGCCGCGGACAGTACCGACAGAATTGCTATCAAGAGCAGCAGGCCGGAGTTCCACCACGCGATCAGGTTCTGCTCGCCGTTGAGGTCGAGGTACTGGTAGATGGGGGACGGGACGGTCCCCGCCACCGCCAACGGGCGTAGCACGAGATAGGTGAGCACAAGGGAGCTGGTCACCAGGAGGAGGAACAGCCCGCATCGCAGCGAGAAGGACGGCGAAGGCCTTCGGGTCATGGACGCGGACCGTAGCAAGTGCGACGCGCGTGACATTCGAGCGTGAGGCTGCTCGCGGGACTTTCGCCCCTACCCCATGCGTGACACGTGGACCACATTGAGGAGTAGCCGACTAAGAGGGTGACTGCAATGACGGCGTTCCTCCCGGGGGCCCCTTCCCCGTATCCAGTGCACATCTCCGCCGATCCCGTGGCGGACCGACCATCACGAGGGCTGTGGCTGATCAAGTGGTTGCTGGTCATCCCGCACCTCTTCCTCCTCTTCTTCCTGTGGCTGGCGTTCTTCGTGCTGAGCGTGGTCGCGTTCTTCGCGATCCTCTTCACCGGCCGCTACCCGCGCACCATCTTCGACTTCAACGTCGGCGTCATGCGGTGGAGCTGGCGGGTCAGCTACTACTCCTACGGGGCGCTCGGCACCGACCGCTACCCGCCGTTCTCGCTCCACGACGACCCGTCATATCCGGCCCACCTCGAGGTGGACTACCCGGAGCAGCTGTCCCGGGGTCTGGCGCTCGTCAAGTGGTGGCTGCTGGCCATCCCGCACTACCTGATCCTGGCCGTCATCACCGGCGCCGGTGCACGCGTCGCGCGCGACACCGCCGGGGCGGAGTGGGCCTGGGAGGGCGGCCTGCTCGCGCTGCTGGTGCTCATCGCCGGCGTGGCGCTGCTGTTCACCGCCCGCTACCCCCAGGGGCTCTACAACCTCGTCCTCGGTCTGAACCGCTGGAGCCTGCGGGTCGCTGGTTACGCGTCGCTGATGACCGACCAGTACCCGCCGTTCCGGCTCGACCAGGGCGGGCAGCACGACCCGTCGCAGCCGACGGAGCCGCGGGCGGTCACGTCACGGTGGACGCCGGGACGGGTGATAACGGTGGCGCTCGGGTCGCTGGCCCTGATGATCGGACCCACTGTGATCGCCGGCGGCGCAGCCATGCTCGCCTGGGACGAGGGCGACTTCTACACCAGCCCGACCCGCACCGTGGAGACCTCCGGCTATGCCGTGACAACCGACGAGCTGCTGCTCGAGGGCAGTGGTCTGGACCAGGGTCTGGGCGACGTACGGGTGCGGGCGGAGTCAGTTGACGGCGAGGAGATCTTCCTCGGCATCGGGCCCTCCGAGGACGTGGCTGAGTACCTGTCCGGCGTGAGCCACACCGAGCTGCTGGGTCGGATCGCCGGAGGCCGCCAGCAGCACTCCGGCGGCCCTCCTGCGACAGCGGCACAGGACGCCGACTTCTGGGTCGCCAGCGCGGCGGGCCCGGGGCGGCAGTCGGTCGAGGTGGAGGCGCAGGAAGGATCCTGGGCCGTGGTGGTCATGCCTACCGACGGCAACCCGGGACTGGCGGTGCGGGCGGATGTCGGTGCGACCCTGCCGTGGCTCGCACCGACCGCGCGGGCGCTCATCCCGATCGGTGCGCTGCTCATGCTCGGCGGCGCAGTCGCCATCGGCCTGGCCATTCGCTCGGCCTCGGTCACGCGACGACCATGAGCCGACACCGCTGGCAGCCGTATGCCGCCGGGGCACTCCTCGCGGCCGGCGCCGGCGTGCTGGGTGGCTGGTTGCTGCCTCGCGGCGCGGTGACCACGCCGGAGGCCCTGGCCACTGTCGTGGGCTGCCTCGCCGTCGGGGCGGCGGTCGGCTGGCTCATCGGCTCCCGATGGGCACTGGTGGTCGCCCCGGTCGCCTTCGTCACGGCATACGAGCTGCTCCGGCTGCGGGTCGACGGCCCGACGCTGGCGGCCCCAAGCCTCGACGGGCTGTATGCCGTGCTCGCCATCCTGCTCGGCCGCGGCGTGGACGCCCTGCTGACCCTGCTGCCGATGCTCGTGGGGGTCGGCTACGGCCTCATCCTCGCGCGCCGCCGCGACGCCTCCGAACCGCGGGCCGGCGCGATGGCGACTGACCGGGCGACCGGGGGCCACCGGTTCCGCCGGATGGGCGGTCGCGTGGTGCTGGCCCTGGGCACTGCGGCGGTGCTCATCCTGCTCGCGGGACTGGTGCGGCCGGCCGGAACGGCACCGATCACCGACGCCGAGGGCGCTGTCGTTCCCGGCTCGATCGCCGAGCTGGTGGCGATAGAGGTGGGCGGTCACGAGCAGCACCTCATGATCCGCGGTCATGACAGCGGTGCACCGGTCCTGCTGTTCCTCGAGGGCGGGCCCGGAGGCTCCGCGCTGGGCCGGATGCGCCGCTCGGCCGAGCCGCTGGAGACGCGGTTCGTCGTCGTGACGTGGGACCAGCGCGGCACCGGCAAGTCCTATCCGGCGCTCGACCCGACGCAGACGCACACCGTGGAGCAGGCGGTCAGCGACACCGTAGACGTCACCGACCACCTGCGGCAACGGTTCGGCCAGGACCGCATCTACCTGGTCGGCAGCTCGTGGGGATCGATCATCGGCGTGCGTGCGGCGCAGCAGCGTCCGGACGCCTACCACGCGTTCGTGGGCACCGGCCAGATGGTCGACCCCTTCGAGACCGACCAGCTGATGTATGCCGAGAACCTCACCCAGGCGCGTGACTCAGGAGACACCGGACGGGTCGCCCGACTGCAGTCCATGGGCCCACCGCCCTATGCCGACACGCTCGACTACACGGAGGCGCTGGCGGGCAACCCCGAGTGGATGGACTTCCCCCACGGCGCGGACTACGACCCGCGCTCCGAGTACCCCATGGCGTTCCTTGTCGAGGAGTACACCCTCGTCGAGCAGCTCCGCGGGATGGCCGCGATCGCCGAGACCTTCGCCGTGCTGTACCCGCAGCTGGAGGGCCTGGACTTCCGCCAGGACGCCACCGACCTCGAGGTGCCCGTCTACCTGCTGCAGGGTGCGCACGAGGCAGCCGGGCGGGCCACGCTGGCCGAGGCGTGGTTCGACCTGCTCGACGCCCCGACCAAGGAGTGGATCACCCTGGACCACTCGGGTCACACGCCGCCCTACGACGAACCCGGGCGGTTCGCCGAGATCATGATCGGCACGGTGCTGGCCGAGACATCCTGATCGATGCGGTGCCGCCCTAGACATCACGTGGACACGGTGACCGCCCTGGACGTCCTGACCTAGGTCGACGTCCACTCGGTTGCGGCGTGCGGTGCCCGCGGGTGTGCGATCAGTGACCGACGGTGAAGCGCTGGCGCGGGTGCGCGCCGGACTCGATCTCGTCGACGTAGGCCGTGGCCAGGTCGGTCCCGGAGATCTCGGAGGAGCCGTCCTCCTTCGTCACCAGCAGGTCGCCACCGGTGCGGTAGCTGCCCGTGGTCTCACCGGGTGCGAAGGAGCCGTAGAGCGCGGCCGGGCTGACATAGAACCACTCGAGGTCCTCCGGCGCCTGCCGCATGGCGTCGAGAACAGCGGCGTGCGCAGTGGCCTCGGGCCTCCACTCCTCACGGAAGTCGGGAGTGTCGAGCAGCCGCGGGCCGCCCTCGGCCACCAGCGACGAGGCGGCGCCGCCGACGAACGAGAGGCGAGCGCCGTGGCGACGCGCTGCCGCGACCAGGGCGGGCACCCGCTCCACCATCGGCTGGCCGTCGACGTCCTCGGCCTTGAGCGCGACGACGAGATGGTCGGCGCCCTGAGCGGCAGCATCCACGACGGACCGGTCGGCCATGGAGCCGGTGCGGTACTCCACACCATCCAACGGCTCAGCCGGAGCGTTGCGCGCGTAGGAGACGACCTCGTGACCGCGCCTCACCGCCTCGCGCGCGATGTTGCCGCCGGAGTAGCCGGTGCCGCCGAAGATCACGATGCGTGCCATGAGGAGGTGCTCCTAGAGGTCGAAGGGTTCGGTTGAAGCGACAACAAAGGTCGCCGCAGCGCAATTCCCCTTCCGCGGGTGGCCTGCAGCCCGACCCGCTCCGTCGGGGGACTCGCCCTACTGGGTGGGCTCGTCCCTCGTGCCGGAGTCGGGCGTCGGCCCGGGCGACGGCTCCTGCTCGGCCCCCGGCTCAGGTGCCTGGAAGGAGGACTCAGCTGGCGGCATACCAGCCGTGGGCGAGATCCCCCGGCGACGAGCGGTCCTGGTCGACTCCTCGGCCTCCTTGGCCGCCCCGGCCGCCTCCTCACGCGCGCGGCGCAGTGCCTCGGCCGGGTCCTCCAGGGACGGCTCCTCGACCTCGACGGCATCCGGCCCCTCATCGCCCCCGTAGCTCGCCGACGGTGGGGCGTCCAGGGAGCCGGTGCCGGAGGGGCCGTGCGGCCCGAGCGCGGCGCCGATGCCCTGCAGCGCCTGGGTCAGCTCGGTCGGGACGATCCACATCTTGTTGGACTCGCCCTGCGCGATCTGCGGCAGCATCTGGAGGTACTGGTAGGCCAGCAGCTTGGAGTCGGGGTTGCCCTTGTGGATGGCGTCGAAGACCCGCAGGATCGCGCGGGCCTCACCCTGCGACTCCAGGATCGCCGCCTGGGCGGTGCCCTCCGCGCGCAGGATCTGTGCCTGCTTCTCGCCCTCCGCGGTGAGGATCTGCGACTGCTTGACGCCCTCGGCGTTGAGGATCGCGGCGCGGCGGTCGCGCTCGGCGCGCATCTGCTTCTCCATGGAGTCCTGCACGCTGGCCGGCGGGTCGATGGCCTTGAGCTCGACCCGGTTGACGCGGATGCCCCACCGCCCGGTCGCGTCGTCCAGCACCCCGCGCAACTGGCCGTTGATCTGGTCGCGGCTGGTCAGCGTCTGCTCCAGGTCCAGCGAGCCGATGACGTTGCGCAACGTGGTGACGGTCAGCTGCTCGATGCCCTGGATGTAGTTGGCGATCTCGTAGGTCGCCGCCTTGGGGTCGGTCGGCTGGAAGTAGATGACCGTGTCGATGCTGACCACGAGGTTGTCGCTGGTGATCACCGGCTGCGGCGGGAACGAGACGACCTGCTCGCGCAGATCGACGGTGGCGCGCACCTTGTCGATGAACGGGATCAGGAAGTGCAGGCCAGCGTCCAGCGTCCGGCTGTAGCGACCGAGCCGCTGGACGATGACTGCGGTGGCCTGCGGCACGATCCGGATGGCCCGGCTGATCGCGACCGCGGTGAACGCGACGAGGAGGGCCAGGACGATCCATAGGGCGACTGTTGCGGGTTCTGGCATGGCGGCCTCCTGGGGTGCGGGTTATCTGGTGTCGGGGTCTTGCTGCTGGTCGGATGGCTGGTGGTCGCCGGGCTCGTTTGAGTCGCCCGGCGGCTGCTGTGGCTCTGGCATGGGCTCCACGACCGCGGTGGCCCCCTCGATCCGCAGGACGTGCACGGTCTCGTCGACGGGGAGCACCGTGCCGGGAGCGGTCCGCGCCGTCCACTCCTCGCCGCTCAGCTTGACCAGCCCGGTGCGGTCGGTGACCTCGTGCAGGACGAGCGCCGTGCGACCGACGAGAGCATCCGTGTTGGTCAGCTCGTTGCCGGCTGCCGGCTTGAGCTTGCGCAGGGCGATGGGCCGCAGCACCGCGAGCAGCAGCGCGGCGACGGCGACGAAGGTGAGCACCTGGACGGTGATCGACTGGTCAGCACCGGCGGCGAGCGCGGCGGCGACCGCGGCCAGGGCGAGCATGAAGAAGACGAGGTCCAAGGAGGCGATCTCGACCAGCCCGAGCACGAGCGCACCGGCGATCCACCAGAGCCACTGGGTCTCCCTGAGCCACTCCATCGTCCACCTCCCGGTTACCCCAGTCTAGTGGGCTGACCTGGCAATACCTGAGAGGCAGCGGCTGGCGGTCCGTCAGGGTGTATGCCGGCGGCCCGCGTGCAACTCTCTCGCCACCTCTTCACGGTGGGCCGAGCCCGCGGTACTCAGGCGAGGTTCAGGGCGCGCAGCACCTCAGCAGCGATCTGTTCGGGCGTGCCAGAGACGTCGAAGGCCTGGCCTGGCTCGTCAGGCGCGAGGTCCTGGAGCGTCGCGAGCTGCGAGTCGAGCAGCGCTGCCGGCATGAAGTGGCCACCACGCCGGGCCATCCGCTGCTGCAGCAGCTCCTTGTCGCCCGTGAGATGCACGAAGAACGTTCCTCCACTGCCCCGTCGCAGCACGTCGCGGTAGGACCGCTTCAGGGCGGAGCACGTCATCATCGTCGAGCGGCCCGCCGCATCATGCTCCCGGATCCACTCCGCGAGCGCCTCGAGCCACGGCCACCGGTCCTCGTCGTCGAGTGGAACGCCCGAGGCCATCTTGTTGACGTTGGACTGGGGGTGGAAGTCGTCACCCTCGGCGAAGTCCCACTGCAGGACCTTGTTGATCTCCTGGGCGACGGTGGTCTTCCCAGCCGCGGAGACACCCATCACCACCAGGTGGAGTGGAGTGGCTGGCGCGCCTACCGGCTGGTCGGGGCCACCGCCCTCGCTGGGAGCGGGTGCGTCGGTCCCCATGGGCCCTCCTCGCGTCGGTGCGGATCGGCCTCAGGCTATCCCGCAGATGCCCGCACGGCTCGCCACTCCCAGGTCGTCCAGCTAAGGCGCCGCAGCCAGTCAGGACCGCGGCCCGTGCAGGACCCGACGCGACGATTGGTGCCTGTCTCCGCCGCTGCCGGCGACCTGAGAGCGCCGTGCGTGCATGGCAGGGGTCACCTCTGCCATTAGGCTCACCTGGCGAACCGTCTGCGGCCGCCGCCCCAGACCACGACCCGAGGAGCAGCATGGCCACCGTGAACCCCGACCCGGACTTCGACGTCGTCCTGCTCGGCACCGACATCGGGATCTACGGGTTGGCGCGAGCGTTCCACGAGCGCTACGGCATCGTCAGCACCGTCATCTCCCGGGTCATCGCCGGACCGATCAAGAACTCCCGGATCATCAACACCATCGACATCGGTGAGGACTCGGCACGTGCGGAGACGCTCGCCGCGCTGGAGGCCGAGGGCAAGAAGCGCAAGGCCGCCGGCCGCACCACGCTGCTGCTCTCCAACGCGGACACCTTCAGCCGGATGCTCTCCGACCAGGCCGAGTGGCTGCGGCAGTGGTACGTCGTGCCCGCCGTGGACGGGGCCGTGCTCGACATGACCGCGGACAAGGTGGAGTTCGCCCGCGTCTGCGAGGAGCTGGACATCCCGACGCCCCGCACGCTGCTGCAGGACTTCTCCGGCGCCGACGCGGCCGACTGGACGGTCGACGACTTCGACCTCGACTTCCCGGTCGTGGCCAAGCCCGCGGTTGGCGCGGCATACGAGGGCCTGAAGTTCGAGGGCAAGCAGAAGATCTTCATGGTGGAGTCCCCGGCCCGGCTGCGGGAGATCTTCCACCTGGTGAAGGCCGCCGGCTTCCGGGACCGGTTCGTCGTGCAGGAGCTGATCCCCGGCGACGACACTGCGATGCGGTCGATCACGGCATACGTGGACTCCTCCGGTGAGGCGACCCTGCTGGCCACCGCGCAGGTGCTGCTGCAGGAGCACCAGCCGCTGGCGATCGGCAACCCGGCCGCCATGGTCACCACCCCGTTCCCCGAGCTGATGGACCAGGCCGAGCGACTGCTGAAGCACGTGGGCTACCGCGGCTTCGCCAACTTCGACGTCAAGCTCGACCCGCGCGACGGCGTCATGAAGTTCTTCGAGATGAACCCGCGCATCGGCCGCAACAACTACTACGTGACGGCCGCCGGCGCGAACGTCGCAGAGTTCATCACCACCGACCTGATCGAGCACCGCAGCCACGACCAGGTCATCGTGCGCAACGAGGTCCTCTACTCGGTGCTGCCGCAGCCGCTGCTGCGCCGCTACCTCAGTGGCGACGCCAGGGC
>DATGRS010000129.1:0-6311 GCA_035303365.1 Ornithinicoccus sp. | reverse complement strand
CCTGCTCGCTCGAGGCCGAGGATGCACAGCGCCTGGCCGAGCGCATAGCCCCAGCTGCCGCACGTGCCGTCGGCCTGGACCGACTCGTTGATCTTCGCCACCAGGTCGACGCCGCCGAAGCTGGTCGCGTCGCGTCCGGTGGCCGCCGCGACCAGTGCCAGCTTGCCGGCCGCCGGACCACCGCTGCCGGCGTAGTCGCCCGCCCGGGTCTCGAGGTAGTCAGTCATCGCGTCGGTGGAGTGGCCTCCCGCGGCCAGCAGCGCGAGCACTGCGTCGGCGGTCAGTCCGGGATCGCCCAGGCTCCCGTCCTCGGCGACCTTCGTGGCGACATACGCAGCCGCGGCGGCCGCAGCGTCCGGTTCGTTGACATCGGTAGGGGCGGGCGCAGCTATGGCAGTGGGTGCGAGCAGGGCGAGCGAGGCGACAGAGGCAAGCGCCAGGCTGAGGGTTCGGGACATCGGGACCTTCCACGGTGCGGGGGGCCACAGACTGCCGACGCTGCCGGGAACCCGACGTGGGCGGCTCGATCCGTAGACCACGACGGATATCAGACGAGCTCCAGGTCCGGCAGGCATTCCGACTTCCCACGGGGTGGGTCACGGCTGCGGGTCAGCGCCGGAATCGCACCGGCTTCCCCTACAGGTCCTTGGTGATAGGGACTGTAGCGGGTGAGGATGGCCCCATGAGCACCGAGTATGCCGACGCGCCCGGAGACACCGACCTCACCGGCCCAGCGGCGCAGGTCAGCAGGGGTATGACGCAGGGGGACGAGGCGTCCGAGCCCGCCCTGGTCGCCTCGGCGGAGTCGTCGGACGCCACCGAGGTGGTCGGCGCGGCGGTCGCCCTGGCGCGGGAGACGCAGACCTGGTGGGCCGACATCGGCTTCTCAGGACGACGGCACCTGCTCGACCGCTGGCGCAACGACATCACCGACAACATCGACGACCTCGCCTCGGTCGTGCGCCGGGAGACCGGCAAGCCCCACGGCGACGCGGTGCTCGAGATCGCCCTGACCATCGAGCATCTCGCCTGGGCCGCCAAGCACGCGCGCAAGGTGCTCGGGCGCAGGCGGGTCGGCTCGACCCTGCTCACCGCGCACCTGGCGGCCACCGTGGAGTACCTGCCCTTCGGTGTCGTGGGCGTGATCGGCCCGTGGAACTACCCGGTGTACACGCCGATGGGTTCGGTCGGCTACTCCTTGGCCGCGGGCAACTGCGTGGTGTTCAAGCCCTCCGAACTGACCCCACAGACGGGCCAGTGGCTGGCGGACAGCTTCGAGCGTGCGGTGGGGCGCCCGTGCCTGCAGGTGGTCCAGGGAGGACCTGCCGTCGGCGATGCCCTCTGCCGCTCGGGGGTGGACAAGCTGGGCTTCACCGGGTCCACCAGCACCGCCAAGAAGGTGATGGCGACCTGTGCGGAGACCCTGACGCCGGTGCTCATCGAGGGGGGCGGCAACGATGCCCTGATCGTCGACGAGGACGCCGATGTGCAGGCGGCCGCGGCCGCCGCCGTGTGGGGCTCCATGAGCAACGCCGGCCAGACCTGCATCGGGGTCGAGCGGGTCATCGCGCACGAGGCCGTGTATGACGAGCTCGTCGCGGCCATCACCCGCGAGGCGTCGCGCGTGCGGGCGGGCACGGACGACGAGGCGGACCTCGGCCCGATCACGCTGCCCAAGCAGGTAGCGCTCATCCACGAGCACATCTCCGACGCCCTCGCGCGAGGGGCGCGCGCCGTGGTCGGTGGGCCGGAGCTCGAGGGGGGTCCGCTGCCCTCGGTGGACGACGACGCCCCGCTGAGCCACCCGGCCCGGCTGATCCAGCCCACGGTGCTGGTCGACACGCCGCCGGACGCGCGGGTCCAGCTGGAGGAGACCTTCGGCCCGGTCGTGACCGTGGACCGGGTGGCCAGCATGGAGGAGGCCATCGAGCTCGCGAACGCCGGCCACTACGGGTTGTCCGGTGCGGTCTTCTCCAAGTCCCGGGGGCCAGAGATCGCGCGGCGCATCCGCAGCGGAATGACGTCGGTCAACAACGTCATCGGCTTCAGCGGGATGCCGGCCCTCCCGTTCGGCGGGGTGGGCCACTCGGGCTTCGGACGCATCCACGGACCCGACGGGCTGCGGGAGTTCTGCTACGCGAAGTCCGTTGCGCGACAGCGGTTCACGCCGCCGGTTGCGGTAACGAACTTCGACCGGAGGGCGCGCGTGGACGGCATCCTCAAGGCCGCGGTCGGAGTCCTGCACGGCTCCCGACGCTGGTAGCCCGGTGCCGCCGCCGCTGCTGACCTTCGGCCACGGGCGGCTGACCCGTCCGGAGCTGGCCGACCTGCTGACGGCGGCCGGCGTCGAGCGAGTGGTCGACGTGCGTCGGTTCCCGGGGAGCCGCACCAACGAGGCCGCGGCCCAGGGCCAGGTGCCCGACCTGCTCGACGAGATCGCGGTCGCCTACCGGTGGGACGAGCGCCTCGGCGGACGCCGGTCACTCAGCGCCGAGGCCGACGCGCAGTCGCCGGATCACTGGTGGCGCGTGAAGGCCTTCCGTGCGTATGCCGCGTGGACCCGGTCCGAGGAGTTCGGCCAGGCTCTACCAGCGCTGCTCGATGATGTGCGTGGCGCCCGGACCGCGATCATGTGCTCCGAGGCGGTGTGGTGGCGGTGTCACCGCCGCATCGTCAGCGACGTGGTCACTCTGCTGCACGACGTGCCGGTCGAGCACTTGATGCACACCGGGAAGCTCACGGGCCACATGCCGAGCGAGGGAGCCAGAGTCACCGACAGCGGGACGCTGGTCTGGGACGGCGGCAGCTCAGAGAGCTAGGGGGTTCCGCAGCGCGGCGGATGTCGCTAGGTTCTGAGGAATCCGAGGGACCAGTAACAACAAGGAGCCTTCCGTCATGGACCAACGCCACTCAGCCCGCATTCTGGGCACAGCGCTTGCGGCAGGAGGCCTGGCCCTCTCCGGGCTCGTCGCCCTGCCCGTCAGCGCCGCAGCACCGACCGCACCGTCGTCGGTCGCCTGCGACCAGCGCAACAACAACACCTACGACAAGCTGCTCGGCTGCGTCAGCGCCGACGGTGTCATGGAGCACCTCGCAGCGTTCCAGGCCATCGCAGACGCGAATGACGGCAACCGCGCCGAGGGCACCCGCGGCTACGCCGCGAGTGTCGACTACGTCATCGAGACGCTGACCGATGCCGGCTGGGACGCCGAGGCGGTGCCGTTCGACTACGACGGCACCGAGTCCACGCTGGAACAAGTGTCACCGCCCACCGGCACCCTCGACCACTACGTGGCCGAGGGGTCCGGCGAGGGTGATGTGACGGCCGCCGTCACCGCGGTGGACCTGGCGCTGGCTCCGCCTCGCACCAGCACCAGCGGATGCGAGGCCGCGGACTTCGCCGGCTTCCCCGCCGGGAACATCGCGCTCGTCCAGCGCGGGAGCTGCGCCTTCGGCCTCAAGGCCGAGAACGCTCAGGCCGCCGGTGCCAGCGCGGTGCTCATCATGAACCAGTGCGACACCCCCGATCGGTGCGGCCCGCTCAACCCGACGCTCTTGCCGTCCGTCGTGACGATCCCGGTCATGGGCATCACCTACGCCGACGGTGAGCTGCTCGCCCAGCAAGGGTCGACGGCTCACGTCCAAGTCGACTTCGTCGAGCGGGAGTCGCTCAACGTGATCGCCGAGCTGCCGGGCAAGAATGACGACAACGTCGTCATGGCTGGGGCCCACCTGGACAGTGTCCCTGAAGGACCGGGCATCAACGACAACGGCAGCGGCTCGGCCGGCCTGCTGGAGGTCGCGGAGGCGATGGGCAACCACACGCCGCAGAACACGGTGCGCTTCGCCTTCTGGGGCGCCGAGGAGATCGGCCTGGTCGGTTCGACCGAGTGGGTCGCCGACCAGTCCCAGGACGAGCTGGACCGGATCGCGCTCTACCTGAACTTCGACATGATCGGCTCGCCGAACTACTTCCTGGGCGTCTACGACGCCGACGAGTCGACCTTCCCGGCACCCGCCGGGGTGCCGATCCCGGACGGGTCCATCGCCATCGAGGACATCTTCGAGTCGTACTACACGATGGTGGGTGAGCCGTACGACGACTCAGCCTTCAGCGGTCGCAGTGACTACCAGGCCTTCATCGAGAACGACATCCCGTCCGGCGGCCTGTTCACGGGTGCTGAGGGCGAGAAGACCGCCGAGCAGGAGGCGATCTGGGGCGGCACAGCGGGTGAGTGGTTCGACCCGTGCTACCACCAGGCGTGCGACAGCCTCGGCAACGTGAGCCAGCACGCGCTGGAGGTCAACGCGGACTCGGTGGCGTTCGCCGTGATGACGTTCGCCTACTCCACGGAGTCGGTGAACGGTGTGCCCGGCAAGAAGGTCCCCGGCAACACCCGGATTCCGGAGCCGGCCGGACCGGAGCACACCTTCGGATAGTCAGCCAGCACGCGCACAGACGCAGCGCCCCGGGTCCCCTGTCCCGGGGCGCTGCGCTGCCACTGGTCAGCTGCGGGCCGCGCTCCCACCGGTCCGCTGCGGGGCGTTGGGCAGGTCCTCGTCGTCGGCGGAGCGGACCGGGGTGATCGGCAGTCGCAGGGCGCCGGGCGCCGGGCCGGGCACCGCGGGGCTGCGGGGCGGGACCGGGCGCGTCACGGCATACGCCTCACCCGGACCGGGCCGTGGGTCCGGCTCGCCCTTGTTGGGCCACATCGCCATCGCCCGCTCGGCCTGTGCGGTGATGGTCAGCGACGGGTTGACGCCGAGGTTCGCCGACACGGCCGACCCGTCGACGATGTGCAGCCCGGGATGGCCGTACACGCGGTGGTAGGGGTCGACCACGCCGGTCTCCGCGCTCTCGCCGATGACGCAGCCGCCCAGGAAGTGTGCGGTCAGCGGTCGGTTGAACGGCTCCCCGATGTTGCCGCCTGGGGTGCCGCCGACGATCCGGGCCATCCGCCGGACCGCCTCGTTGGCGAGCGGAATCCAGTTCGGGTTGGGGGCGCCGTGGCCCTGTCGGCTGCCCAGGATGCGCCGTCCGGTCAGGCGGCTACGGCGGCGATAGGTCGTGATCGAGTTGTCCAGCGACTGCATGACCAGCGCGATCACGGTGCGCTCGGACCAGTGCCTGAGGTCATAGATCTTGGGGAGCATCCCGCGCTGGCGCCACAGCTCGCCGACCCAGGTGCGCCACCGGGGAACTCCTGGGACCTCGTCGGTCAGCACGGTCTGCAGGGCGTTCATCGCGTTGCTGCCGTGGCCATACCGGACCGGCTCGATGTGCGTGTGCGGCTCGGGGTGGATCGAGGAGGTGATCGCCACGCCCTGGCTCATGTCGGGCCCGTCTGCCATGCGGATCGCCCCGAGCAGCGCCTCGGAGTTGGTGCGTGACAGGTGGCCCAGCCGGTCGGACAGGTGCGGCAGGTGGCCCTCGTCGCGCAGGCGGTGCAGCAGGCGCTGGGTGCCCAGGGCGGACGCGGCGAGCACAACGTGGTCTGCCGTGACGTCATAGCTCCCCCGGCGCGTGGGCCGCGTGTCCCGCACAGTGACCCGATACCCCCCATTTTTCCGGGTGGTTTCGTACGCCTCTCCCGCATTTTCGTAGTGGTCTTGCACGGTTGCGTCGACCGGCCGGATGCAGGTGACGGTGCTCAGCGGGCGGACCTCCGCACCCAGGCCCTCGGCGAGGTGCAGGTAGTTCTTGACGAGAGTGTTCTTCGCGTTGTGGCGGCACCCCGTCATGCACTCCCCGCACTCGGTGCAGCCGGCCCGCTCCGGCCCCGCACCGCCGAAGTAGGGGTCGGGCGTGGATGCTCCCGCGGCCTGCCCGAAGTGCACCCCGACGGGGGCATAGCGGAACGTGTCCCCGACCCCCATCTCGTCGGCGACCTGGCGCATCACCTCGTCGGCCGGGGTGTGCGTCGGGTTGGTGATCACACCGAGCATCCGCTTGGCCTGGTCGTAGTAGGGCGCGAGCTCGGCACGCCAGTTCGTGATGTGTGCCCACTGCGGGTCCGCATAGAACTCGTCGAGCGGCTCATAGAGCGTGTTGGCATAGACCAGCGACCCGCCCCCGACACCCGCGCCCGACAGGATCATCGCGTTGTCGAGGGTGTCGATCCGTTGGATGCCGTAGCACCCGATCTCGGGCCGGAACAGATAGCGCCGCAGGTGGAAGGAGGTGCGGGCGAAGTCCTCGTCCCTGAACCGGGCGCCGGCCTCGAGCACCAGCACGCGGTAGCCCTTCTCGACCAGGCGCAGCGCCGCGACCGACCCGCCGAACCCCGAGCCCACCACAACGACGTCCCAGT
>DATGRS010000128.1:0-6137 GCA_035303365.1 Ornithinicoccus sp. | reverse complement strand
ACGTGCGTCTCGACCGTCTTGACCGAGATGAACAGCTCCTTGGCCACCTCCTTGTACTGATAGCCGCGAGCGATCAGCCGCATCACCTCACGCTCGCGAGCGCTGAGGCGGTCGAGCTCCTCGTCGACCTCCGCGATCTCGCCGGCGGCGGCGCCGAACGCATCCAGCACGAAGCCGGCCAACCGGGGGCTGAACACCGCGTCGCCATCAGCAACCCGCACGATCGCGCCACCCAGCTCCGGGCCGCTGATGGTCTTGGTGACGTAGCCGCGCGCACCGGCCCTGATCACCGCGATCACGTCCTCCGCGGCGTCCGAGACCGACAGCGCCAGGAACCGCACCGGCCCACCCTGCTCGGTCGTCACCCCGGCACACCCCTGTATGACGTCACTCCCGCCGCGGCCGTTGCCGCCGGGCAGGTGCACGTCGAGGAGCACGACGTCCGGCCGCTGCTCGTGGATCACCACGATCGCCTGGTCGACCGTACAGGCCTCACCGACGATCTCCAGCCGGTTGCCCGAGACCTCGTCCAGCTCGGCGCGCACGCCGGAGCGGAACATCCGGTGGTCGTCGACCAGGACCAGGCGGATCGGACCCGTGCGCTTGCCGGACTGGCTCTGGCCAGACGACCCATGTGCGGCCGGGTGCGCGCTCCCCATCGGCTGACCGGGGGTGTTGGGCGTCGAATCCGTCATGACTCTGCTCCTTGCTGCTCGCGGGACAGCGGGAGCTCGAGGCTGACCTCGGTCCCCTGCTCCAGGCGGCGCACCCGCGCCGTCCCTCCGTGTCGTTGCATCCGTCCGAGGATCGACTCGCGGACCCCCAGCCGGTCCTCCGGCACCGCATCCGGGTCGAACCCTGGGCCGCGGTCGCGGACGAAGGCCTCAACCGACTGGGCTCCCACCTCGACGTAGGCCGAGACCGGCGGCGCACCGTGACGCACCGCGTTGACCATCGCCTCACGCAGCGCGTTGACGAGAGCCTGACCGTCGGCGTCCAGCGGTCGGTCGCCCGTGACGATCAGCTCGATCGGCACCCCGTGCACGTCCTCGACCTCGTGTCCCACGGCGGCCACGGCTCCGGCGAGCGTGGCCGCTGGGCCCACGGGGCCGGTGTAGAGCCAGCTCCGGAGCTCGCGCTCCTGAGCCCGGGCCAGACGACCCACCTGCACCGGGTCGTCCGCGCGCCGCTGGATGAGGGCGAGCGTCTGCAGCACGGAGTCGTGCAGGTGAGCGGCGATGTCCGCCCGCTCGGTCTCCCGGACGCGCGCCGCCTGCTCCTCCCGCAGGTCCCGCCACAGCCGGGTGACGTAGGGAGCGGCGAGCACGCCGACGCCGACCAACGTCACGAGCACGGCCCCACCGACGTTGCGCAGCTCCCCCAGGCTGCTGCCTTGCGCCCCCAGGGCCACCAGACCAGCGACGGCCAGGCCGAGCCCGATCACCAGTCGACCCAGAGCCTGCTGGCGGTCGCCGCCGTGAGGAGCCAGCAGCCGGTCCTGCCCGCTGGTGTCCAGCTGCGACCACACAAACACCGCACCGACGGTCAGGACGAGGACCGGCACGGTGATGTCGAGCCGCAGGTTGACCCCCCGGGACTGGACGAGCGCGAGGAGCCCGACCAGGATCGCCAGGCCGCCGCCCATCAGCAGCAACATGCCCGGATCGAGCAGGCGGTTCCCCACGCGCCGAGGCCCGCCGGACAGCTCCGGCGAGGAAGCCGCTCGGCGACCGCGTGCCCCGCGTTGGTCCGCCCCGGGCGGCCGGCTGACCACCTCGGCCGGCTGGATGGTGGCCCACAGGAATGCATAGATCAGGGCACCGACGCCGCCCACCACGGTCAGCGCCACAAACGCGACGCGCAGGGCAAGCGGGTGCAGCCCCAGGTGGTCGGCCAGCCCACGGCATACGCCCGCCACGACCCGACCGTTGTTCGCGCGGCGCAGCGGAGGTCGCTGGCCTGACGGCGGGGCGGGTGGATAAGTCACTCAGCCATCCTCCCCCACACCATCCCCCTGCGGCCGCGTTTCTCGGGGTGTAGTCAGGGTCCGATCAGGGTCGACCCTCATAGCGGCCGAGACCTGACGAGGACGACGATGGAGTCATGACGCAGACAACGCCCGGTGGGCAACAGGGCGGGCAGCCGAGCCCGCAGGGATCCGACACATTCTTCGAGGGGCTGCGCCGCATCGACATGCGGCGCTCAGACGACAGCTGGTTCGGTGGCGTGGCCTCGGGCCTCGCGGAGCGACTGGGGGTGGACCCGCTCGTGATCCGCGCCCTGTTCGTGGTGCTGAGCCTCGGGATGGGGCTCGGGGTGCTCCTCTATCTGACGGCGTGGCTGCTGATCCCGGACCGCCGGGAGCAGACCCACATCGAGAAGGCGCTGCGCGGTGGCGAGGCCGCCTCCGTGGTGCTGCTGGTCGCCGCCGTCCTGAGCCTCTTCGGGGCCTTCGGCTGGGCCGGCGGCGGATGGTGGGACCGCTCCTTCTTCCCGTGGTCGCTGGTGACGCTGGTCATCGTGGGCCTCGGCGCCTGGTGGCTGTGGACCGAGTGGAGCCGTCGGGCGCAGCCCGGCTTCTACAGCCGCACCACGACCTCGATGCACGCCGCCCCGCCCTACGCCGGCGGCCCGACCGACACGTCCACTGCTGCCCCCGGCTACCCGGGTGCGCCTGACAGCACGACCGGTGCCACGGCATACCCCTCCGGCGGCGAGGGTCCCGCGGGGGCCACGGCGTGGACGCCTGGCGCCTCCGAGCCCCTGCAGACGCCCGCCGGCACCCAGCCGTTCGCTGCCTACCGCCCCTCCCCGGTCCCACCGCGGCCCGTCGTGCCGCCGGCACCGCGCCGGCCCTCCCGCAAGTCAGCGGGAGCCGCGGGCACCCTCCTGGGCACCGGCCTGGCCCTGGTGACGGCCGGTGGGCTGGCCTGGGCCGCCTGGGAGTACGACTGGTCCGTCAACCCCTGGCTGGTCGGCCTGGCCGGCGCCCTCGGCGTCCTCGGCCTGGTGATCCTGCTCCTCGGACTGGCTGGTCGGACGTCGGGCATCCCCGGCTTCCTCGCGATCGTCGCCCTGCTGGGCACCGTCGCCTTCCTGCCCGTGGCCGACCACTTCGTACCCTCCGGGCGAGTCGGTGACTACCACTGGACGCTGGGACCGGCCGCGACGGAGTCCAGCCCCTACCGGGTGGGTGCTGGCACCGGCACCCTGGACCTCCGCGGCGTCGACCCTGAGGACTTGTCCGGCGAAACCATCCAGGCGAGCGTGGGGTTCGGGCGGCTCAACATCCTGGTTCCCGATGACCTGACCGTCCAGATCGACGCGGGTGTGGGCTTCGGTGCCATCTCGCGCGACGGGCCCAGCGCGGACCAGGGCGGCGTCAACGTGACGAACGACATCGTGGTCGGCGACGGCCCGGTCGACCTGACCATCGAGGCCCACGTGGGCTTCGGACAGATCCTCGTGGAAGGCAATTGACGATGAGCACCTATGACGACGACACGACCTGGAGCAGCGCCGACACCGTCGACGAGGCAACCGGCAACTACGACCAGACCACGTCGGAGACACCGCGCACGCTGCCGCGGCCCAAGGGGCCGTCCTGGGGCACCGTCGCCCTCGGCCTGATCTGCCTGGTCATCGCCGCCGGGGCCCTGGTGCTCGAGTTCACGGACCTTGGCCTCGACTGGCGCCTGTCGGGTCCCCTCACCCTGGTGGGGCTCGGGCTCGTCCTGGTGCTGGTCGGCCTGGCCGCCCTGGCCCGCCGTGGTGACGATGACGACGAGGGCCTCGACACGTAGCGATGAGACCACCGCCGCCCACGGGGACTTGGGCAGGCGGTATGCCGGATGGCCGGTGACGACGCGGGGTACGTCGTCACCGGCCATTCTGCGTATGCCGTGTCCTTTCCTTCACGCGAAGGGCCGGTCAGGCGCCGGTCCCGGCGGGCGCTTGCACTCTTTTGTCATAATCCTTCGCTTTGCCCTAGCGGCTCCGTAGATCGTTCGGAATCGCTCCTTTGGCTGTGTCGCATGCCGAATTGACTACGGTCGCTGACCCCTGATACAACTACTGCAGGTCATGAGTCCCAACGCCAAGCCCCGGCTCGTTGGGCGGCAACCCTCCACTCGCGGTGGGGTGCCCCGGGTGATGACCGGGCGGACGTGGCACCGGAGCTGCGATCCGCAAGCGCGGGCCCGTCGACCGGTGGGCCCAGTAACGCTGTGAAGGAGCGCTGCTGTGACCTGTTGTCGAATGCCGAACCGCTGAGTCGCCACACCTGGACCAGCACGCCCCCTGAGGGCCGAGTCCGCCGCGACTCAGCCGGCGCGACCTGACGCGCCGCACCGCAACACCGCGCCCGCGCTGTGGCGCACCCACGCACCTCTAGTCCCCCGAACCACACATTCTTTGGAGCACACCATGTCTTGGTCCTTCGCTACCCGCCAGATCCACGCCGGACAGACCCCGGACGCCGCCACCGGCGCCCGGGCGCTACCGATCTACCAGACGACCTCGTTCGTCTTCGACAACGCTGACGTCGCCGCAGCCCGCTTCAACCTCGAGGACCTCGGTCCCATCTACACCCGCATCGGCAACCCGACCACCGAGGTCGTGGAGAACCGCATCGCCGACCTCGAGGGCGGCGTCGGTGCCCTGCTGCTCGCCAGCGGCCAGGCCGCGTCCACGCTTGCCATCCTCAACGTCGCGCAGGCCGGCGACCACCTGGTCACCTCGCCCAGCCTCTACGGCGGCACCCAGAACCTCTTCTCCCAGACCCTCCCCCGGCTCGGCATCGACGTGACCTTCGTCGAGGACCCGGCCGACCCGGAGTCCTGGCGCGCAGCGGCGAACGAGCGCACCCGCGCCTTCTTCGGTGAGTCCATCGCCAACCCGAGCGGTCTCGTGCTCGACGTGCGCGCGATCGCCGACGTCGCCCATGAGGTCGGCGTGCCGCTGATCGTCGACAACACGATCGCCACGCCATACCTCACCCGTCCGTTCGAGCACGGTGCCGACGTCATCGTGCACTCGGCGACCAAGTACCTCGGCGGCCACGGCACCTCCATCGGCGGCGTGATCGTCGACAGCGGCAACTTCGACTATGCCCAGAACCCGGAGAGGTTCCCGCTGTACAACACGCCGGACGAGAGCTACCACGGGCTGACCTTCGCCAAGGACCTCGGCGTGGGCAACGAGATCTTCGGCGGCACCAACCTCTCCTACATCCTGCGCGCGAGGGTCACCCTGCTGCGCGACCTCGGTCCGGCCATCTCGCCCTTCAACGCGTTCCTGCTCGCCCAGGGCATCGAGACCCTGTCGCTGCGCGTCGAGCGCCACGTGGCCAACGCCAAGCACGTCGCCAACTGGCTGCGCGACCACGAGCAGGTCGTGTCGGTGAACTACGCCGGGCTACCGGACCACCCGTCATACGAGCGGGCCCAGAAGTATCTGCCGCAGGGTGCTGGTGCTGTCCTGGCCTTCGAGATCGACGGCGGCGTCGAGGCCGGCAAGGCCTTCGTGTCCGCCCTCGAGCTGCACTCCAACGTGGCCAACATCGGTGACGTCCGCTCCCTGGTGATCCACCCGGCGTCGACCACCCACCGCCAGCTGAGCGAGGAGGCGCAGGCCGCTGCGGGCGTCACGCCGGGCCTGGTGCGGCTGGCCGTCGGCCTGGAGTTCATCGACGACATCATCGCCGACCTCGAGACCGGCTTCCGGGCCGCCAAGGGTCTCTGACGCGCGATGGCCGCAGACACTGTCCGGTCCGGTGGCCGCCGACACACGATCCCTGTCGGCGACCTGACCCTCGAGTCCGGGGCGAACCTGCCCGGCGTGCGAATGGCCTACGAGACGTGGGGACGGCTCAACGAGGCCAGGGACAACGCCGTGCTGGTGCTGCACGCCCTCACGGGAGACTCGCATGTGGAGGGTCCGACCGGACCGGACAGTCCAACCCCCGGGTGGTGGCCCGGGCTGATCGGGCCGGGACGCGTCCTGGACACGGACCGCTACTTCGTCATCGCACCGAACGTGCTCGGCGGGTCACGCGGCTCGACCGGACCGTCCTCGCCCGGCCCTGACGGTCGGCCGTGGGGATCCTTGTTCCCCCGGCTGACCGTCCGGGACCAGGT
>DATGRS010000127.1:0-14632 GCA_035303365.1 Ornithinicoccus sp. | reverse complement strand
CCGGGCGCCGGGGCTGCGCATCTGGGACTGGGACTCGCCCCTCGTGGTGATCGGGTCGTTCCAGTCGCTGCGCAACGAGATCAACCCGGAAGGTGCCGAACGCCACGGCATCGGCGTGGTGCGGCGCATCACCGGTGGCGGTGCGATGTTCATGGAGCCCGGCAACTGCATCACCTACTCCCTGGTCGTGCCGACCTCACTCGTCGAGGGTCTGAACTTCGAGCAGGCCTATGCCTACCTCGACGACTGGGTGCTCGGCGCCCTGGCTGAGGTCGGTGTGAAGGCGCGCTACGTGCCGCTGAACGACATCGCCTCCGAGCAGGGCAAGATCGGCGGCGCGGCACAGCGGCGCTTCGCCAACGGGGTGCTGCTGCATCACGTGACGATGGCCTACGACATCGATGCCACCAAGATGGGTGAGGTGCTGCGGATGGGCGGTGAGAAGCTGTCCGACAAGGGGACCCGCAGCGCAAACAAGCGGGTCGACCCCATGCGCTCCCAGACTGGCATGGACAGGGCGGCGATCATCGGGTCGTTCCTGGACTACTTCCGCGGTCGTTACGCCACGCAGACCTCGACGTACACCGAGGAGGAGCTGGCTGCGGCTCGGGAGCTGGTGGAGTCGAAGTTCGGTACGCAGGAGTGGACCGCGCGGGTGCCCTGAGCTGGTGGAGTCGAGGTGCGGTACGCGGGAGTGGACCGCGCGGGTGCCCTGAGCCGACTCCCGAGTTCGCGGCTGAGCTCTTCGCAGGTGCCGTGAGTTAGCTCCCGAGCTTTCGGTGTATGCCGGTGAGCTGGCTCCCCGAGCCCGCGCGCTGAGTGGGTCCCCGCGGTGAGCAGGCTCAGGCGATGCGTTCGCGCGCCAGCCGGACGGCGTCCTGCAGCTCGTCGGTCACGTCAGGCAGCTCCGCACCAAGGCGGTCGGCCCGCCACCACCGCAGGTCGAGGGACTCCGGGCTCACGGCATACTGCACGGCCCGTGGGGCGACCGCGACGAACCTGACGTCCAGGTGATGCACTTGCCCGTTGTCACCGCAGAACGGGACGGCGTGCTCGTGCAGGTGCACGGGTACGGGGTCGATGACCAGTCCGTCGATCCCCGACTCCTCGGTGGCCTCACGGAGGGCGGCACCGGCCAGCGTCTCGTCACCCGGCTCGCAGTGACCACCGAACTGGAACCAGCGCTCCGCCTTGCGGTGCAGGGTGAGCAGGACCCGCCGGCCGTCGGGGGCCAGGACGACCGTGCTGGCCGTGATGTGGTCTGGGTGGCAGCTGCGCTCGAGCCCGTCGGGGTTGTCGTAGAGGTGACCCCCGAAGCGGTCGCGCAGCTTGGCCTGCTCTGGGCTGGGAGGCACCCATGCGGTCAGGGTCCTCAGAGCGTCGTGGTGCAGGGTCACAGGCTCATTGTCCCTTGCCGGGCCGACCGCCAGCGAGGCGCCACCCGTCCCATCGCGGGCGTCAGATCTTCGCCTTCCGCCAACCCGCGTCGCGGGCGTCCTGCTCGGTGCAGAACCAGCGTTCGCCCTTGCTGAGGGTGATGACGGTCTTGTCGTAGTACTGCTGGCCGGGGACGTGATAGATCCGCTCACCGTCACTGGCGATGTTGCCCTTGATGACACACTCTGCAGGAGCCGGATCCGCTGGAGCAGCCGGCGGCGGCGGTGGTGGCGGCGCGGGGACCGGGGCCGGAGCCACCGGAGCCGCGGCGACCAGACAAGCGGACCACAGCCCCAGGCCGTCGGTCCGTGCCTGCTGCTCGGCGGCGACGAGGTCCGACTGGTACTCATAGGGAGCCGCGAACTGCTCCTCCTCGGCGTAGCCACCACTCACCATGATGAGCCCCACGTGACCGCCGCCCTCCCGGACGACGTGGCGCAGCAGCCGGTCGTAGCGGTCGCGGTCGGCCTGGGTGGGGTCCGCGAGCAGGTGGACCCGTTGGCTCTGCACCAGGCTCTGCATCTCGCTGGCGGAGGGCTGGGCAAAGCACTCAGCGGACTGGCCGTCCCGAGCCAGCTCTGGGGCATCGATGCCGATGATGCGGATCCGCTCACTGACCCCGTCGATCGAGACCTTGATCGTGTCGCCGTCCGAGACGCCGAGCACGTCGTAGAGCGGACCCCACTCGGCGGGTGCCGCGGGCTTCGATCCGTCGTCCGAGTCCGGATCCCTGTCTTCAGCTCCCTGACCGCCCTCGGCCCGGTCCCCCGAATCCTGCTCGGCACCGTCGGACGGGTCGTCCTCCCCGGATCCGTCCGCCTGCCGCGCCTCGGCGCCCTGCTCGTCGGCGTCATCTGCTGCCGCGACCGGTGCCCCAGGGTCGCGCACCTCCGGTTTCGCAAGGCTGCTGCAGCCGGCAAGGAGCATGAAGACAGCCAGCACGGCCAGGATGACCCGGCGGACCGACGACGGCGGCGGTGCGGGTTCCGCGATGGTCCTGACGGACGGGCTGGGCATGGTGCGCCTACTCTCGCACGGACCGACGCAGCGCCACCAGCATCATCGCGCCAGTATCAAACTGACCCAGATCACGGTGCCGCCCGCCAGGAAACCGAGGAGCGCCTGGAGCGGATGCGTCTGGTAGCGGCGCGCAGCCGGCAGCAGCTCGCGCAGGCTGAGCGCCAGCATCATCCCGGCGACGAGGGCGAGCGTCACCACGAGCAGCTCGGGCGGCAGGATCGCACGCAGCACGAAGTAGCCGACGAGCGCCCCGACCGGCTCCGCCAAGCCCGAGATGGCCGCCCACCTGAGGGCGGTGCGCCGGCTACCGGTCGCGGCATAGATGGGCGCGGCCACCGCCAGCCCCTCCGGGATGTTGTGCACCGCCACCGCAAACACCACGGTGGCGCCCAGCGGCGCGGACTCCAGCGTCGCCAGGAAGGTCATGAGCCCCTCGGGCAGGTTGTGCGCGCCCACGATCAGCGCCACGAGCAACCCACTGCGCAGCAGGCGCTGGTTGGCGATCAGGTCGGCGGCCAACGGGTGCTCCTCGGTGCCCGCGGTGTCGGCGGGGTTGATGCTGTGCGGCAGCACGGCGTCGATGAGGAAGACGAAGCCGCCGCCGAGCGCGAGGGCACCAACCGTCCACCACCCGGCGGCGCGCACCCCGGAGTCCTGGAGCGTGCTGAGGGTGAGCGGCAGGATCTCCACGGTCGACAGGACGATCATCACGCCGGCCGCGAAGGCGAGCCCCACCGCCAGCGTCCCCCGCCGGCGCATCCCCGGGTGCAGCGCCGCCAGGCCGCCGATGATCGTGGCCGCGCCGGCGATCGTGGCCGAGAGGAGCGCCCAGCCCATCAGCGGAAGGCGCCCTGCCCGGTCAGGGCCTGGCCGACCACCAGCGTGTGCATCTCGGTCGTGCCCTCATAGGTGAGCACCGACTCGAGGTTGGCGGCGTGCCGCAACGGCGAGTAGTCGGCGCTGATCCCGTTGGCGCCCAGCACGCTGCGGCACTCCCGTGCGATCGCTAGCGCCCGCCGCACGTTGTTGAGCTTGCCCAGGCTGACCTGCTGGGGCGCGAGGGAGCCCGCCTCCTTCAGCCGCGCCAGGTGCAGCGCCAGCAGCATGCCGGTCACGTAGTCCGCGGTCAGGTCCGCCAGCTTGGCCTGCGTGAGCTGGAACCCCGCGATGGGCCGGCCGAACTGGACGCGCGTGGCGGCATACGCCAGGGCCGTCTCGATGCTGTCGCGCGCCGCCCCCATCGCCCCGAAGATGATCCCGAACCTGGCCTCAGTCAGGCAGCTCAGCGGCCCCTTCAGCCCCGTGGCGCCGGGCAGCACCGCCGACTCCGGCAGGCGCACGCCGTCGAGCACGAGCTCACTAGTGACCGACGCGCGCAGCGAGAGCTTGCCGCCGATCTCCGGTGCCGAGAACCCCGCGGTGTCGGTCGGCACGACGAAGCCGCGGATGCCCTCGTCGGTCTGTGCCCAGACGACCGCAACCGCCGCGACCGAGCCGTTGGTGATCCACATCTTGGTGCCGTCAAGCACCCAGTCGGTGCCGTCGCGTCGCGCGTGCGTCCGCATGCCGGCCGGGTCGGACCCGTGGTCAGGCTCCGTCAGCCCGAAGCAGCCGATCGCCTCCCCCGTCGCCATCCGCGGCAGCCACTCCTGCTTCTGCTCCTCCGAGCCGAACGTGTGGATCGCCTGCATCGCCAGCGACCCCTGGACGCTGACCAGGGAGCGCACGCCGGAGTCCGCCGCCTCCACCTCGGCACAGACCAGTCCGTATGCCGTGGGGCTGGCTCCCGCGCAGCCGTAACCGGTCAGGTGCATCCCCAGGACGCCGAGCCGGCCGAACTCCCGGGCCAGCTCGGCGACCGGGAGCGAGCCCTCGACATACCAGGTGGGCAGGTGGGGTCGCACGCGGTCGGCCAGGAAGGTGCGGGTCGTGTCGCGCAGGGCGAGGTCTTCCGCTGCGACGCCGTGGTCCAGGGCTCCCAGCTCGTCAGGGGTCCAGGTGCGCGGTGCTGCCATCAGTCGTCCGCCTCGGTGGTCACCGGCGGTCGGGGGTCGCCGGGCTCGTCGTACCAACCGTCGTGATCGGTGGCCAGCGCCGAGAAACGCTCCCGCAGCCCCTCGTAGGCGCCGCCACCCAGGGAGTCCGGCAGCCGCTGGTCGACGACGACGACCGCCCACTCGTGCACGTCGTCGTCGTCTTCGGTGCGCAGCGCGTCCCGCACCACCCGGACGTCCGCGAACCCCTCCTCCGCGAGGTTGTCGGCGACCCGCTGGGCGGTGTCCCGCTCCGGGAAGATCAGCAGGTGCTCGGCGCCGGCCCGCGGTGGCTCGGTAGCGCGATCCCGCTGGTTGGGAGTCTCCATGCGGTCACTATCTCACCCGGGGTTGGCGCCCCGGTCGCCCCGCTGGGAGCATGTGCCCATGACCGAGAAACTTCCCGTCGACTGCTGGCTCACCGACATGGACGGCGTGCTGGTGCACGAGGAGCGTGCCCTGCCGGGAGCCGCGGAGTTCGTCGCCGAGCTGATCGAGACGGGTACCCGCTTCCAGCTGCTCACCAACAACTCGATCTACACGCCGCGGGACCTGCGCGCCCGGTTGGCGGTCGGTGGCATCGACGTGCCCGAGGAGGCGATCTGGACCTCGGCCCTGGCCACCGCCCAGTTCCTGGCCGACCAGCGGTCCGGTGGCACGGCATACGTCATCGGCGAAGCCGGGCTGACCAACGCGCTGCACGACGTCGGCTACGTGATGACCGACCGGAACCCCGACTACGTCGTGCTCGGGGAGACCAGGACCTACTCGTTCGAGGCGATCACCCGCGCGATCCGGCTGGTGGAGGACGGTGCCCGCTTCATCGCGACCAACCCGGACCCGACCGGCCCCTCGGCGCACGGGCCGCTGCCGGCGACCGGCTCGGTGGCGGCGCTGATCACCCGGGCGACGGGTGTGGAGCCCTACTTCGTGGGCAAGCCGAACCCGCTGATGATGCGCAGCGCCCTCAACCGGATCGACGCCCACTCCGAGCACACGGTGATGATCGGCGACCGGATGGACACCGACATCGTGAGCGGGCTGGAGGCGGGCCTGCGGACCGTGCTCGTGCTCACCGGGTCGACGTCGGCCGACCAGGTCGAGCGCTTCCCGTTCCGCCCGACGCAGGTCTATGACTCGATCGCCGAGGTAGTCCCCCTGGTGCGCGAGATGGCCCGCGGCTGAGGCGTGCCGGACATGGCGCGCGGCTGAGTCGTGCCGGACATGGCGCGCGGCTGACCGGCACGATCTCAGGGGTGGGGCGGCGCTCGACCCTGGGAACTCAGGCCGTCCCCCGCTCCTTCTTGGGGATCTCGAACTGTTGGGGTCGATGTCGCGCTCCTTCAGCAGAGCGTCCACCTTGGCCTCCATGCGCTCAGCGCCCTCGCGGGACTGGGATGAGCCCCAGAAGTAGAAGATGGCCAGACCGGCCGCCTGCCAGACCAGCTGGAGGAACTCCGACTGCCAGTTCTCGAACGTGGCCGCCAGTAACTGTGGCCAGAACTGCAGCCACTCGAAGGTCTCGCCGGTCGGCGCGGAGGAAACGGCTGGTCAGAAGGGCAGCGGACGCCATACGGCGACGGCGGTGCTCGTCGCCTGCGGACGCGGGCGGCTGCCGGGCCGCATGAGCACCGCCTCACCCGTAGTGCTGGCGGCGAAGACACGGTGACGGAGCTCGAGCGCCTCGGCCAGCGCCCGGTTCTGCTCGAGCAGCTGCGCCGCCCGCGCCCGCACCGACTGGAGCTGCTCCTCGAGCTCCAGGATGCGCTGGATCCCGGCCAGGCTGATGCCCTCCTGCGAGAGCTGCTGCACCGCGCGCAGCTGCCTGATGTCGCGCGCGGAGTAGCGGCGGCCGCCGCCCCGGGTGCGCTGCGGGGTGACCAGACCCAGCCGGTCGTACTGCCGCAGCGTCTGGGCGTGCAGGCCGGCCAGCTCCGCAGCGATGGAGATGACGTAGACGGGTGTGTCCTCGTCGGGGCCGTTCTGCCGTGCCATCGTCAGCTCCTGGCGCGCTGGATGAGCTCGGCCCGCGGGTCGGCGCCGTCTTCCTCGGCAGCCAGCACCTCGACGGCCTCGCGGGCCTTGTCGGTGAGGCGCTGCGGGACCACGATGTTGACCTTCGCCAGCAGGTCGCCGGTGCCGCTCTTGGCCTTGATGCCACGGCCCTTGACGCGCAGCACCCGCCCGGAGGGCGTGCCGGCCGCGACCTTGACCTTGACCGTGCCCCCGTCGAGGGTCGGCACCTGCACCGTCGCGCCGAGGGCTGCCTCGGCGAAGGTCACCGGCAGGTCGACGGTCAGGTTGTTGCCGTCGCGCCCGAAGACCGGGTGCGGTCGGACCGTGACGACGAGCATGAGGTCGCCGGCTGGTGCGCCGGGGTCTCCGGCCATCCCCTTGCCGCGCAGGCGGATCTTCTGCCCGTCCTTGACGCCGGCCGGGATGCGGGTGGTGATCCGCCCGCCCTCGGGGGTCTGCAGGGTGACCGTGTCGCCGGTAGCCGCCTGCACGAAGTCGATGGTGGTGCGGGCCTCGACGTCCCGGCCGGGGCGCGGGCCGCGCGTCGCACCAAAGGGTGACCCCCCGGCATACTGCCCCTGGCCGAAGCCGCTGAGCAGGTCCTCGAGGTTGATGCCCTGGGCACCGCCGCTCGAGGTCGTGAAGCGGGTGCCGCCGCGACCTGCGCCGCCCCCACCGCCGCCGCCGAACATCTGGGCGAAGACGTCCTCGAAGCCGGCGCCACCGGCACCGCCGGGGCCACCCGCGGTGAAGCGGGCGCCGCCGCGGGACATCGCGCGCACCGCGTCATACTGCTTGCGCTGCTCGGGGTCGGAGAGGACCGCGTAGGCCTCGCCGATCTCCTTGAACTTCTTCTCCGCCGCTGCGTCTCCGGGCTTGGCGTCCGGGTGCCACTGGCGGGCGAGCTTGCGATAGGTGCTCTTGATCTTCTTGGCGTCCGCGTCCGCGGGCACGCCGAGGATCGCGTAGAAGTCCTTCTCAAACCAGTCCTGGCTGGCCAACTGTCCTCACCTCCCTGAAGTCTGTCCGGGCCGGGGCAGCGCTCACGCGCCGCCCCGGCCAGTGCCTAGATCATGCCGGGTCGGCCACCGCCACGCGGGCGGCGCGCACGACCCTGTCCCCGACCTTGAAGCCCGGCTGCATGACCTGGACGATCGTCGTCTCGGTCGCGCCCTCGGGCAGCTCTGCCTCCGGCAGGTGCATCAACGCCTCGTGGACGGTCGGGTCGAACGTCTCCCCGACGGCGCCCAGGCGCTCGACACCGAACCGGCCCAGCGTCGCGTCGATCTTCTCGGCGATCGCCATCAAGGGGCCCTCCGGCAGCTCGCCGTGCTCCTTGGCCATGTGCAGGTCGTCGAGCACCGGCAGCAGCGCCTCGAGCACGGCGCTGACGCCGGCCTCGCGGTCCCGCGCCCGGTCACGGTCGACGCGGCGCTTGTAGTTGACGTACTCCGCCTGGAGCCGCCTCAGGTCCTCGAGCCGGTCGGCCGCGAGCTGGGTGTCCGGGTGCTCCCCGGACTCCTCGCCATCCTGGCCGATCTCCTCGGTGGACTCGCCGCCCTCAGCGAGGACCTCGGCAGCCACGTCGCCCGCCGGCTGCTCCGGCGAGCCCGGGGGCTCAGCGGGCTGCCGGACCTGACCCGTCTCCGGGTCGAGACGCCGCTTGTCCCGGATCACCGGGCCGGTGGGGCCTTCGGACTCTCGGTCCTGGGGCCCCACGCCACCGTTGTTGTCCGTCACTTGGCCTCCTCGTCGTCGACGACCTCGGCGTCAACCACGTCGTCGGCGGACGAGCCCTCGGGGCCGTCGGCACCCGCCGCGAAGCCGGCACCGTCACCGCCCGGGAACCCAGCGCCCTCGCCACCGGGGAACCCGGCACCGGCACCGGCGCCCTCAGCGCCCTCGGACTGCGCGGCATACATCGCCGAACCCATCTTCTGGCTCTCGGTCGAGAGGGTCTCCATCTTGGTCTTGATGTCGTCGATGCTCGCGCCGGACTCGGGCTTGAGCGCCTCCTTCAGGTCGGAGAGCGCGCTGTCCACCGTGCCGCGCAGGTCCGCGGGGACCTTGTCGCCGGAGTCGGTCAGGAACTTCTCGGTCGAGTAGACGAGCTGCTCCGCCGTGTTGCGGGTCTCGGTCTCCTCGCGCCGCTGCTTGTCCTCCTCGGCGTGCGCCTCGGCATCCTTCACCATGCGCTCGATCTCCTCCTTCGGCAGCGCGGAGCCACCGGAGATCGTCATCGACTGCTCCTTGCCCGTGCCACGGTCCTTGGCGGACACGTGCACGATGCCGTTGGCGTCGATGTCGAAGGTGACCTCGATCTGCGGCACGCCGCGGGGGGCCGGGGCGATGCCGGTCAGCTCGAAGTTGCCGAGCAGCTTGTTGTGCTGCGCGATCTCGCGCTCACCCTGGTAGACCTGGATGCCCACCGACGGCTGGTTGTCGCTGGCCGTGGTGAAGACCTCGCTGCGCTTGGTCGGGATCGCGGTGTTGCGCTCGATCAGGCGGGTCATGATGCCGCCCTGGGTCTCGATGCCCAGGCTGAGCGGGGTGACGTCGATCAGCAGGACGTCCTTGCGCTCGCCCTTGAGGACACCACCCTGCAGGGACGCGCCGACGGCGACGACCTCGTCCGGGTTGACGCCCTTGTTGGGCTCCTTGCCACCGGTCATCTTCTTGACGAGCTCGGTGACGGCCGGCATACGGGTCGAGCCACCGACGAGGACGACGTGGTCGATCTCGCTCACGTTGATGCCGGCGTCCTTGATGACCTGCTCGAACGGCGCCTTGGTGCGATCCAGCAGGTCGCTGGTCATCTGCTCGAACTGGGCGCGGGTGAGCGACTCGTCCAGGTGGATCGGGCCGTTCTCGCTCATCGACAGGAACTGCAGGTTGATGCTGGTGTTGGTGGAGGTCGAGAGCTCCTTCTTGGCCTGCTCCGAGGCGTCGCGCAGACGCTGCATGGCGATCTTGTCCTTGGACAGGTCGACACCGGTCGTGTTCTTGACGGTGGTCAGCAGGTGGTTGACGATGCGCTCGTCCCAGTCGTCACCACCGAGCTTGTTGTCACCGTGGGTGGCGCGGACCTGGATGGTCGCGAAGCCGTCCTCGGCGTCCTTGCCCACCTCGAGCAGAGAGACGTCGAAGGTTCCGCCACCGAGGTCGAAGACGAGGATCTGCTCGTCCTCCTTGCCCTTGTCCAGGCCGTAGGCCAGCGCGGCCGCGGTCGGCTCGTTGACGATGCGCAGCACGTTGAGGCCGGCGATCTCGCCCGCCTCCTTGGTGGCCTGACGCTCGGCGTCGTCGAAGTAGGCCGGCACGGTGATGACCGCGTCCGTCACGTCCTCGCCCAGGTAGGCCTCGGCGTCCCGCTTCAGCTTCATCAGGATGCGGGCGCTGATCTCCTGCGCGGTGTAGGTCTTGCCGTCGATCTCCGGGCTCTTCCAGTCAGTGCCCATGTGGCGCTTGACCGAGCGGATGGTGCGGTCGACGTTGGTGACCGCCTGGCGCTTGGCGATCTCGCCGACGAGGACCTCACCGCTCTTGGTGAAGCTGACGACCGACGGAGTGGTGCGCCCACCCTCGGCGTTCGCGATGATCTGCGGCTCCCCGCCCTCGAGGACGGCGACTGCCGAGTTGGTGGTTCCAAGGTCGATTCCGACTGCACGTCCCATGCGATGACTCCTGTATGTCGTGGGGTGGCCGCAGCGTCATCGCCCCGGCCGGATCTCGGTTCCCAATGTCCACCGGCGCCCCGCCTGTTGTCAAACCGAGACTCAGTGAACTTGAGTGCAATAGGCTCAACCTTGGTTGCTGGCCAGGTATTCCGTGGATGCGGCGCGACCCGTGCATGCTGCGTTGCGTGCACGGACGCCGGAGCAGCGAAAACTGGACCCGGGGCTACCGTGGGTGCATGCCGCGTCGCGCAGCCAAGGTTTCCTGGATGACCCTGGGGGCCGGCGCGCTCGCCGGCCTCGGTGCATGCATGGGCGACCCGGCTCCGGATCCGGCAACCGCACCGCTCGAGGTGGTGCTGGACGGCTGCATCCTCAACCGCGACGAGGTGGCGGCGGGGACCCACGATGTGGCCGTCGTCGGAGTCGGGACCCTGGTCGTGACCGACGAAGGCGGGAACCTCGAGATGTCCTTGACCAGCGGCCAGATGCAGTTGGACACCACCGTCCAGACCTACACGTTTGTCTGTCAGGTCGACGGGGACGAGACCACTGCGACGCTGCGGTCGGTCCCCGCATCAGGCCGCTGAGCTCGGGCGGCGGTCGCCCAGGCGCCGCCTGCACGGTCGGCCTCGCCCACTGACCGCGCCTTGAGCCTCTTGGAGCTGGTTGCAACCGGTTGTAAGACGCACAACCTGCTGCAAGACGATGGCTCGCACGACAAACCGCTTGCGACGGATCTCTCTATCGACTATCGTCGATGATCGATGAACCAGACACTGATGGGCGACCTCCTGACCCGCGCGGCAGCCGAGGAGTATGCCGAGTGGTTCCGGACGCTCGCCGACCCCACCCGCGTCCAGCTGCTGGCCTGGCTGGCCCGCCAGGACGGACCGGTGCCGGTCCGCGACGTCGTCGACGCCTTCACGCTGTCGCAGTCGACCGTGAGCCACCACCTGGCGGCACTTGCGCGGACCTGCTTCGTGATCGCCGAGCGGAAGGGCACGAGCACCTTCTACACCGTCAACCCTGCCTGCCTCAGCGCACTGCCCCAGGCGGCCGACGAGATCATGGCCGGCCGTTCCGGCATCTGCTGCTCACCCGCATCCACGCCGACCCACACACCGATCCTCACCAAGGAGCGACGATGACCGACATCCGCGAGACCGTCCGCCAGCGCTACGCCGATGCGGCTCGTGCCGCCCAGCCCGCGGGAGGCGGATGCTGCTCGACCACCACCTTCGTCGAGCTCACCCAGGACGACGGCGGCCACGCCGTCTTCGGCCGCGACCTCTACGGCGAGAACACGGAGGGTGCCGACACCGCGCTCGAGGCCTCCCTAGGCTGCGGCGTGCCGACGGCAGTCGCTGACCTCCACCCGGGCGAGGTCGTGCTCGACCTCGGCTCCGGCGCCGGCGGCGACGTGCTGATCTCCGCCCGCCGGGTGGCGCCGGGTGGGCGCGCCATCGGCCTGGACATGACGACCGAGATGCTCGAGCTGGCTCGGCGCAACGCCGCCGAGGCGGGCGTCGACAACGTCGAGTTCCTCCAGGGCTACCTCGAGGATGTCCCGCTGCCGGACCAGAGCGTCGACGTGGTGATCTCCAACTGCGTCATCAACCTGGCCGCCGACAAGTCCGTGGTCCTGGCCGAGGCGGCGCGCGTGCTGCGCGAGGGTGGCCGGTTCGCCGTCTCCGACGTCATTGCGGACGAGGGCATGGACGAGGCCACGCGCGCCGACATGGCGCAGTGGACCGGCTGCATCGCCGGAGCACTGACTGACTCGGAGTTCCGCTCGGCCCTCGAGGGAGCCGGCTTCACCGACATCGAGATCGCGCCCACCCACCGCGTGCACAGCCACGCGCAGGCAGCGATCGTCCGCGCCCGCCGTGCCTGAGGTGAACGCCTGCAGGTGAAGACGCACCACCCACCGGCAGTCGGTGCATGGACGATCATCGATATGCGGGCGTAACCTAGATCAATGGCCGAGCTCACCATCCCCCCGACCGACCCGACCGAGGACATCTGCTGCCCCGGGACGGACGGCGCGCTCCTGCCCCGACAGGAGGCGGAGGACCTGGCCACCGTGTTCAAGGCGCTGGCCGACCCGACGCGGGTGCGCCTGCTGCAGTACCTCGCCGAGTCGGAGTCAGGGACCGCCTGCGCGTGCCACCTGCCGACCGCGCTGGGGATCACGCAGCCGACGCTGTCCTTCCACATGCGCAAGCTGCACGAGGCAGGGCTCGTCGCCCGGGAGAAGCGCGGCCGGTGGGCGCACTACACCGTGCAGCCGGACGCCCTGGAACGCGTCCGCGGCTACCTCAGCCTCCCGGCCAGCAGCGACCGCAGCCGCTGCTGCTGACCGCAGCCCCTACTCAGAGGCGACCGGCACGCCGAGCGACTCGATCAGCTGCGTGACCCGCTGCCTGATCTCGTCACGGATCGGCCGCACCCCGTCGACGCCCTGGCCGGCCGGGTCATCCAGCTCCCAGTCCTCGTAGCGCTTGCCCGGATAGATCGGGCAGGTGTCGCCGCAGCCCATCGTGATCACCACGTCGGAGTCGCGCACGGCCCCGTCGGTGAGGATCTTGGGCCGCTCGGCGCTCATGTCGATGCCCTCCTCCGCCATCGCCTCGACCGCCGCCGGGTTGACCTCGTCGGCCGGCGTAGAGCCCGCGGACAGCACCTCGACCCTGCCGCCGGAGAGCTGCCTGAGGTAGGCGGCGGCCATCTGCGAACGGCCGGCGTTGTGGACGCACACGAAGAGGACGGTGGGCTTTTCGGTCACGGGGGTGACGCCTTTCTTGAGGTCAGTGTGAGTATGCCGGGAGCACCGGTCAGAGGTCGACGTCACGCAGCAGGGCGGAGACACGGCGTTCCGGGCCACCAGTACCGCCGCAATCCTCACCCCAACATAGACATCTGTCAATGTGAGCACCGGCCCGCTGGCGTGCGCGCCACCCGGACCGGTGGCACGGTGGGCACCATGGCGCGCGAGCGGCATACGGCCGACAGGAAGTCGACCGACGACTCCGGCGAGCCGTTGGCTCGGTACCGGGAGATGCGGGACTTCTCCCGCACGCCCGAGCCCAGCGGCACCCTGGCCGCGCTCGCGGACACCGACGGGAAGGTCTTCGTCGTGCAGCGCCACCGGGCGACGCGGCTGCACTACGACTTCCGGCTCGAGGTCGACGGCGTGCTGGCCAGCTGGGCGGTGCCGAAGGGACCGACCCTGGACCCCGAGGTGCGGCGGCTGGCGATCCACGTCGAGGACCACCCGATGGAGTACCTCCACTTCGAAGGCGTCATCCCGTCGGGCGAGTACGGCGGCGGTGACGTCATCGTGTGGGACACCGGGACGTGGGAGTCGCACGACGAGGACCCGGCCACGGCGATCCGGGCGGGCACCCTGCACGTGCAGCTGCACGGGGAGAAGCTGCGCGGCGAGTTCATGCTGGTCCGCACCGGGCGGCAGGAGGGCGACAAGGAGCAGTGGCTGCTCTTCCACAAGCGCGACCAGCACGTGGTCGAGGGGTGGGACGCCGAGGACTTCCCGCGGTCGGTGCTCAGCGGTCGCACCAACGAGGAGGTCAAGGCCGACCCGGACCTCCTCTGGCACTCCGACCGACCCGCCGCGGAGGCGGCGGAGTCCCTGCGCGTCGAGGTGCCGGACCCGCCGACCGAGGACGAGCTGGCGCAGCTGGAGGCGCTCGGCTCCTCAGGGCGGTGGGAGGTCTTCGGCCGGACACTGCGGCTCACCAACCTCGACAAGGTGCTCTTCCCGGGCCGCGATGGGGAGGAGCCGGTCACCAAGCGCGAGTTCATCGGGTATGCCGCACAGATCGCCCCCGTCCTGCTCCCCTATCTGGCCGGGCGGGCGCTCAACATGCACCGCTACCCGGAGGGCGCGGGCACCAAGGGGTTCTGGCACAAGGAGGTTCCAGACCACGCGCCCGCGTGGCTGCCCCGCTGGGACAACCCGGACGCCGACCCGGGAGAGACGCAGACCTACCTGGTCGTCGACGAGCCGGCGGCCCTGGTCTGGGCGGCCAACTTCGGCGCCCTGGAGTGGCACCCGTGGACGTCCCCGACCGACGCCCCGGACTGTCCGTCATACGTCATGTTCGACATCGACCCCGGTGAGAAGACCTCGTGGGAGGAGACGCTCGAGCTCGTGCGGCTGCATCGCACGGCCTTCGAGCACCTGCGCCTGCGTGCCTACCCTAAGGTGACGGGCCGGCGCGGGATCCAGATCTGGGTGCCGATCCGGCGCGGTCCGAGCTTCGCCGACACCCGCGCCTGGGCCGAGACGGTCTCGCGCAGCGTCGGGGCGATCCTGCCCGAGCTGGTCAGCTGGCGGTGGGAGGTCCGGGAGCGCAAGGGGCTGGCCCGGCTGGACTACACCCAGAACGCGGTGAACAAGACGCTGGTCGCGCCATACAGTGCCCGGCC
>DATGRS010000126.1:0-2736 GCA_035303365.1 Ornithinicoccus sp. | reverse complement strand
CAGCGCTCACGACGCACTGGTCGACAGCGAGCCGGCGCAGGACGACGTGCTCACGCAGATCCCGGACGGCATCGTGCTGACCTTCTCCGGGGAGATCTCCGAGCTGGGCGTGCAGTTCATGGTCACCGGCCCCGAGGGCCGGGACGTGGTGCAGGGGACGCCCGACGTCCAGGAGACGGTGGTGACCCAGGGGCTGGCGGAAGAGCTGGTGGACGGCCCCTACGAGGCCGTGTGGCGCGTGACGTCCTCGGACGGTCACCCCATCTCCGGCACCATCAACTTCACGATCGAGGCCGGCAACACCGCAGGTCAGGGCACCTCGCCCCAGGAGAGCACATCCGACGCGGCGACCCCCACGGAGGACGCCGGCGCACCGACCGGGACCGAGACGGCCCAGGAGACGCGCACCGACCCGACAGCGGTCACCGCGGACGCCCAGGCGCTCGGCACCGAGACCGCGGCACCCTCCGACGGCATACCCGGCTGGGGTTGGTTGGTCGCCGCACTGGCCGCCGTGGGTCTCGTTGCCTGCGGTTTCCTGGCGTTCCGCAGGATCTGACGCTGCCACCGCCGGGCATGGCACCACTGCGCGGGGCCGAAACCGATGCGGCGCCGGTCGCCCGAGTCATGTACCGTTAGGACCACGACAGATACATTCCCCGGACCGGCTGCGCGGTCTGGTGGCACGGTGGTGTCACCTGACATGCGATGCCGTTCCGCACAACGCACAAGGGGGTCTCGCCATGGGGCGCGGCCGGGCCAAAGCAAAGCAGACGAAGGTCGCCCGGAGACTGAAGTACTACTCTCCGGACACTGACCTCAACGCGCTCGCACGCGAGTTGGGAGCCGCCGGTGACACAACCGGTCCCGACGACGCGGCCGAGGAGGCTGTTGAGGAGCTCGACGAGGACGACGCCTACGAGCGTTGGGCCTCCTCCGAGAACTGACGCAACCGTCGCTGGGCCCGGGTGACCTCCCTGGCTCCGGCGGCGATCTCGTGTCGGCGCCCGGGTCTCTGTGACGAACGGTCAGGCCACGGCCTGCACCTCATGCGCTCACCGCGCGACGGGGCTTCTCGAGGAGGACGACTATGCCCGCCTGGCACGAGGCGACCTGGGTGGGGCCCGAGGACAAGGCCCCACGGCGACGGTTCCCGCTCTCCTGGCTGTGGCTCCTCGTCATCCCAGTGGCCCTCCTGGGGTTCTCGTTCGCGCGCTACAACAACTACTGGCAGTACACCGAGATGACGGTGAGCACCATGGAGTGCACCCAGTCGTTGGACGCCGAGCCGGAGTGGTCGGACATGGAGGCGGCGGGCTGCGAGCTCGCCCCACTCGCCGCCGAGCTGGTCATCCTGGACGGCGGTCGACAGGCGGACAAGGACCCGGACACCGATGGGACCACGTGGACCTTCGACGGAGTTCCGGGCGCCTTCTCCACCCTCGGCATCAACGCGACGCTGAAGGACTCCGCGGGCCAGGTCCACATCGTCAACGCCGAGGCCGAGCCGCCGGAGGTGCTGAGCGCGATGAACGGTGACGTCGGGCGCCGCATCTTCTCGCAGCGGCTCGAGCAGGGCGACAGCCGAACCTTCTACCTCGTCGTCAGCCCTCCGGACTGAGTCGGCGGTGTCGGCGACGGCGCGCAGCTGATGAGGTGCGGCACAGTGGGGGCGTGCACGCACGTGCGATAGCCCTGCTCGGTCTCCTCGTCAGCGCGGTCCTCCTGCTCCTCGCTCCGCTGGCGGTGCCGAGCGACTACTCGTGGGTCCCCCACACCCTGAGCGAGGCGGCGGCGCAGGGCGTGCCGGGGGCGTGGGTCGCCCGACTGGGGCTGGCGCTGTTCGGTGTCGCCGTGCTGGTGCTCGCTCGGCGGCTTTCC
The DNA here is from genome assembly GCA_035303365.1 of Ornithinicoccus sp. Lineage (GTDB taxonomy): Bacteria > Actinomycetota > Actinomycetes > Actinomycetales > Dermatophilaceae > Ornithinicoccus. The sequence continues at coordinate 855 of DATGRS010000126.1, read as the reverse complement.
GTATGGGGTGTGGCCGGCCGGTGGCTGCATGGTCTGTTCGGTCTGTGCCTGGTGGCGTCTGCGGTTTTTCCCAGCCGGTCCTGGGTCGACGTCGCGCCCTTCAACGCCACGCTCGACACGCTCCACTCCATCGCTGCGACCGCGATGGGCTTCGCCTTCGCGATCGGCGTCGTGTGCGTCGCGGTGAGCCGACGGCGGGTCCGCGTCCTGGACGGTCTGGTCGTGGCGGCCTCCGTAGCGCTACCACTCACGATGCTGGCTCAGCAGGACACCGCGGGCCTCTGGCAGCGAGCGATGTTCGGGCTGGCCTACGCCTGGTTCGCCACCGAGGCGTTTGACGTCGGCGTCAGCCGCGATAGGTCCCGCTGACCCGGACCGCTCCCCCGTCGACGCCCTTGGCCCCGCGCACGATGTCCTCGGAGGTCTCGCGGTCGTCGCCCATCACCTCACCGACCACCCAGGCCGGGACGCCGAGGCCCTGGCTGCGGGTCACGGCTGCGTCGGCCTGTTCAGCCGGCAGCACCACGACAAACCCGACGCCCATGTTGAGCGTCCGCTCCAGGTCCGGCTGCGGCACCGAGCCCAGTTCCTGCACCAGCGAGAACACGGGCGGTGGGGTCCAGGTGGCTCGGTCGACGGTCGCGAGCGCGCCGGTCGGCAGGACCCGCGCCAGGTTGGCCGCGAGACCACCACCGGTCACGTGCGAGAGGGCGTGGACGTTGATCCCGTCGCTACGGATCAGGTCGAGGAGCATCCGCGTGTAGATCCGGGTCGGCTCCAGCGCCTCGTCACCGATGGTCCGCCCCAGCTCGTCCACGTGGCGGTCCCACTCCCACCCGGCGGCAGCGATCACCC
>DATGRS010000125.1:0-3057 GCA_035303365.1 Ornithinicoccus sp. | reverse complement strand
CATGCCGAAGAAGATCGATCCCGAGCTGCGTGCCCGTGCGGTGCGTCTGGTGCGGGACCACCAGCAGGAGTACGCCTCTCCGACCGAGGCGATGGCGGCCGTGGCCAAGCAGTTGGGGGTGGCGCGGGAGTCGGTGCGCCGCTGGGTCGCCCAGGCCGATGTCGATGCCGGCACCCGCCCCGGGGTCACGACCGAGGAGAACGAGGAGATCCGGCGCCTGAAGGCCGAGAACCGACGTCTGCGTGAGGACGTGGCCGTGCTGAAGGCGGCCACGACTTTCTTCGCGGGGGAGCTCGACCCCCGCAACCGATGATCGTGGCGTTCATCGACCAGATGCGCGCCGAGGGCTATGCGGTCGAGTCGGTCTGCCGAGTCCTGCGCGAGCAGGGCTGCCAGATCGCCGCACGGACCTACCGGGCCTGGAAGCGGGCCAACCGGCCCGTGGCTGCCCGCACGATCAGCGACGCCCAGGTCTTCGACGTCGTGCGCGAGGCCGCCTGGACGAGTGACCACCACGGCCACCGCAGGCTGACGCCGGAGGGCCTGTACGGGCGGCGGAAGATGACCGCCCTGGTGCGCCGCCGACTCCCGGAGGCCAGCCCCGGCGCGGTGGACCGCGCGATGCGCTCCCTGGGCCTGTCGGGGGTGCTGCGCGCCAAGGGGCTGCGCACCACCATCCCGGCCAAGGACGGGCGGCGGGCCGGGGACCTGCTGGACCGTGACTTCACCGCCGCGGCGCCCAACCGGACCTGGGTCATGGACTTCACCTACGTCCGGACATGGGCGGGGTTCGTCTACGTCGCCTTCGTCGTGGACGTCTTCGCCCAGCGGATCGTGGCCTGGCACGTCGGTGCCTCGATGCACACCGAGCTGGTGATGGTCCCGCTGCGCATGGCGCTGTGGCAGCGCGACCGCGAGGGCCACCCCGCCACCGCCGGTGAGCTCATCGCCCACTCCGATGCCGGCTCGCAGTACACCAGCGTGCACTTCACCGAGCGCCTGGCCCTGGAGGGCATCTCGCCCTCGATCGGCTCGGTCGGTGACGCGTACGACAACGCGCTCATGGAGTGCGTCATCGGGCTGTTCAAGACCGAGGCCGTGCGCACCACGGTCTTCCACTCCGGGCCGTTCAAGACGATCGCCGACGTCGAGTTCGCCACCGCCGGATGGGTCGAGTGGTACAACAACACCCGACTGCACAGTAGCCTCGGCTACCTCACGCCCATCGAGTACGAGCAAGCCCACTACGCGGCCCTCGACCGAGAGCCGCAACCAGTATGAGAGCGGCAGAGAACCTGGGGCGGTTCACCTCCTCCTGCTCTGCGCCGCCGACGGGGTGCTGGAGATGTTCGGCGCCCACAACTCGCGTGCCGCGTGGGCCGGGGTCGATGCTGCACTGGCGGCCGGGCGCGACGAGGAGCCGCGGCCGGGTGACCTCGGTGCCGCCTGCAAGCGTGACGACCTCGGCGATTGGGGAGCGTGATGGCCACTGCCGACGCCGTACGCGATGAGTGGGGGCTGGAGGCCTCCATCGCGCGGGTCAAGAACCGCCTGGACCACGGCACCCGGTACCGCCTGGCTGACGACATGCGCGACTTCGCCCACCTGCTGCGCCGCGTGGAGGTGCTGGAGAGTGCCGCCGCCAGTCTGCTCCCGACACGGGAGGAGCTGGCAGACCTCATCCCTTCGCCCCGCGTCTCGGAACGCGTTGCCGACTGGCCCGCCGACGAGCAGGAGTTCCACCGGAACGGGAACTGGCTCAGTTTCACCGACCGCGCCGAGCAGCTCGACCGGATGCGCCGCCTCAAGGTCGCCGACTCGATCCTTGCGCGCCTGTCGCGGGCCGTGCCCCAATCCGCCGACGACCGTGCAGGATCGACGCCATAACGCACCTGCCCACCCGCAGGAGCGGACCTCCAGAACCGAACCGACACCCCGTAGGAAGGAGACGAGCGGGAGCGCGCCAGCCACCATGGCCTCGAACGTGCCCCGCTTCGAGCAGATGATGAACCACCAGCCCCACGACGCCGCCACCGAGCAGCGCATCGCCGAGCTCACCGCAACCGTCAAGGACCGCTCCGAGCGCCGCAAGCGCCTGACGAGGTGGGGCGTCGTGGCCATCCTCGCCGGCATCTTCACCCCGGCCACCCCCGGAGTGGTCGCCCTCCTGTGGGAGCCAGGCCCGTGGGTTGGTCCCGCGTTCGTGGCTGGCGGCGTGCTGGGCATCGCGCTGTTCTTCACCGCGGTGGTGGTCATGTTCCGCGGCATCCTCGCGCGCATCGCCGCTGAGCGGGCCAACCAGGAGATCATCTCGATCGACCCCAGCCGCAGCCTGCTCAACTCGAAGTCCTCGCGCGCGATGCGCGGCATGCTCGACTCCTTCGGCTTCGGGCCTCGGTGAGCGACGAGGCGCCCGCGCTGGTCCTGGAGCGCTGGGACGACGTGATCCGGCACGACCTGCCCGCCGGAACGTGGGCCAAGCTCGCCACGCCGCAGATGCACTGCGAGGGCTGGGGCCCAGGGGAAGCAGGACGGCAGGCGGCCGAGCACTGCGACGGCGGTACGGGGCCGTGGGTGGCGCGCAGGGCGCGGTGGGTCCGCTGGGGCCAGGTGCTCCAGTGCGTGCCCACTTCGGCGTCGAGGCCGGGCCGTCTCCTGGGTCTCTGCATGGGCCCCATGGGCGCCTACTGGACGTCGATCCGGGCGCCGGAGGCTCCGGAGCGCGCCCCGAAACGCGTGCTCGGAGCCCTCATCAGAGCCTGGTCGCACCTTGTGTGCGGGCTCCGAACGGACCTTGCCGGGAACCGTTCTCATCTGTGACCCCCGGTTTCACGTCGCTCGAAACGCGCGAACCGGGCTCCCGAGCGCCCGATCGGGTGCCATCGGGGCCAGTTTGGTGCCATCTTGACACCTGGTGGTGCCAACAAAGGGAGGGTAAAAACCGCAGGTCAGACGGGGTGACAGGTGTCGATTAGTGGCCGTTTGTCACCTTGTCACCCCGCGGAGCATATACATATAGGGGAGAGAGGGCTTATATATCTCTGCGCTGGAGGGGAT
>DATGRS010000124.1:0-4078 GCA_035303365.1 Ornithinicoccus sp. | reverse complement strand
CCGTTGGCGTCACAGGTCACGGTGTCGGAGCCGGCCTGCAGCGGCTTGGCGTCGACGGTCAGGACCGACGCCGAGGCGTAGGCGAGAGTGGCCACGGTGACCCCGGCCAGGACGGCAGTGGTGACGCGCTTCATGTTGTCCCCTTTTTCTTAGGAAGGCGGACCCATGCCCGCCAAGAGGTGATCAAGGTAAGGCAAGGAACAGGTAAAGATCTAGGGCTACAAAGGTGACTGACCAGTAACTTCTCAGCAGTTTCTCGGCTTCGTCACAGGGCTCTGTTATAGAGTCCGAGCCGCTCGGTGGTGTGCGGTCGTAATTGGCTGTGCGAGAAGACTTGTCATTGCGCCTCCGGCCACCGGAGAGCCTGGTGTCGAGGCTCATCACCAGGTCCACGTGGCAAACTTGAGGTAGTGGAGGGAACGGCATTCGTGAGATATGTCACATCGCCCGTGTCACAATCCTAGTTTGGTTCGACCGGCCGGATGTCTCTCGCCTGCGCCCCCCAAGCAGAAGGGCTTTGCCCCGATTAGGTCTGTGCCTCAAGGAAATTGAGCACCTCGGTCTGGTCCACACCAGGAAACACCCCGGGCGGCATCGCTGCCAGCAGGTGCGAGTGCACTCGAGCGCTCGGCCAGGCGAGCCCCTCCCACCGGCGCGCCAGTTCTGCAGGCGGCTGCGCGCAGCAGGCCGGGTCCGGGCAGCGGGAGACCGAACGCTCCTTCGTCTCGCGCCCGCGCATCCACTTGACCTGCGCGTAGGGGACTCCGACGCTGACCGAGAACGTGCCGTTGCTGGTGCGGTCGACGACAGCCGTGCACCAGTAGGTGCCCGACTTGGTGTCGGTGTACTGCTGGTAGGCGTTGGACAGGTCCGGCTGCTCGAAGACCATGCGCGCCGTCCAGTGGCGGCACACCCGCTGGCCCTCGATGGCGCCCGTGGCGTCGCTCGGAAAGCGGACGCCGTCGTTCTCGTAGGCCTTGTAGATCAGCCCTGCGTCGGAGATGCGCATGAAGTGCACGGGCAGGTCGAGGTGGCGGGTGGCCAGGTTGGTGAACCGGTGCGCGGCGGTCTCGTAGGACACGGCATAGGCGTCGCGGAGGTCCTCGATGGCGATGTCCTTGGCCTCCTTGGCGCGGGTCAGCAGCGGCACCGCGGACGACTCGGGGATCAGCAGCGCCGCCGAGAAGTAGTTGATCTCCACCCGCTGGGACAGGAACTCGGCGTAGTCGGCGGGAACCTCGTGGCCCAGCACGACGTGTCCGAGGGCCTGGAGCGCCAGCCAGCGCGAGTCGCTCTGCCCGGCATCGGGCTGCGGCAGGTAGATGCGCTGGTTGGCGAGGTCGGTCACCGACCGGGTCGACTGGGGAAGCCCGGTGGTGTGCACGAGAGAGAAACCCACGTGTCGCGCGAGCTTGTCCACCGCCGTGCGGGTGATCGGCCCGCCCTGGTGGTCGATGGCCCGGAGCAGCTGAGCAGCCTGCCCCTCGATCTCGGGGAAGTAGTTGTCGGCAGCGCGCATCCGCTCGCGGAGCTCGGCGTTCGCCCGACGTGCCTGCTCCGGGGTCGCGGCGCGCTCGGCCTGGACCGAGGCGAGCGCCTCATGCATCCCGACCAGAGCCTCCAGCGCCTCGGTGGGCAGGCGCGGACCGATCTTCACGGCCGGCACGCCGAGCGACTGGAAGGAGTCGGCCCGCTGGGCCTTCTCCAGGGCGATCTCGAGGGCAGCACGTCGGCTGGGGGGTCGTGCCTGGAGCAGGTCCGACAGGTCAGTCCCCAACGCGTTCGCGAGGGCGACGAGCGTGGACAGCTTGGCCTCGCGCTTCCCGTTCTCCAGCAGTGAGAGGGCGGATCCGGAGATCCCGGCGGCGCCGGCCACGTCGTCGAGGGTGCGCCCGGTGCTGCGGCGCACGTGGCGCAGCCGCCGACCGATGGTGATCGTGTCCGGAGCGGTGGCGAGATCGGTCATTGCGCCACAGTAGCGTAAGAACTGCGAAAATTGACAGCCCAATTGGTCATCAAGGGGGTTGTTCTTGACTCAATGATGGTCCCAACGCACAGAACGGCGCTTCTTGCAGGGGAGGCGCCCACGACCGAAGGGACCGGTTTCATGACCGTCACGCTCAACAAGCCCGAGACCCCCACCCAGGCTTCCGCCGCCGAGGCACTCCGCACCGAGTGGGCGGCCGACCCGCGCTGGTCCGGCATCGAGCGGACCTACTCGGCCGAGGACGTGGTCCGCCTCCGCGGCAGCGTGGTGGAGGAGCACACGCTCGCCCGCCGCGGCGCGGAGAAGCTCTGGGAGCAGCTCCAGACCAAGTCGTTCACCCGTGCGCTGGGCGCCCTCACCGGCAACCAGGCCGTGCAGCAGGTCCGCGCCGGCCTCGAGGCCATCTACCTCTCGGGCTGGCAGGTCGCGGCCGACGCCAACCTGGCCGGCCAGACCTACCCTGACCAGAGCCTCTACCCGGCCAACTCCGTGCCGGCCGTGGTCCGCCGCATCAACAACGCCCTGATGCGTGCCGACCAGATCGACTGGTCCAACGAGGTCTCCGAGACCGACTACCTGGTGCCGATCGTCGCCGACGCCGAGGCCGGCTTCGGCGGTCCGCTGAACGCCTTCGAGCTGATGAAGTCGATGATTGTCTCCGGCGCCGCCGGCGTGCACTGGGAGGACCAGCTCGCCTCGGAGAAGAAGTGCGGCCACCTCGGCGGCAAGGTGCTCGTGCCGACGGCCCAGCACGTCCGGACCCTGAACGCGGCCCGCCTGGCGGCCGACACGCTCAACGTCCCGTCCCTGATCATCGCTCGCACGGACGCCCTGGCGGCTGACCTGCTCACCAGCGACGTCGACCCGATCGACCAGGAGTTCATCACCGGTGAGCGCACCAGCGAGGGCTTCTTCCGGGTCCGCAACGGCATCGAGCCGGTGATCGCCCGCGCCAAGGCCTACGCCCCCTACTCCGACCTGATCTGGGTCGAGACCGGCACCCCCGACCTCGGTCTGGCCCGCGAGTTCGCCACCGAGCTCCACAAGGAGTTCCCCGGCAAGATGCTGGCCTACAACTGCTCGCCCTCGTTCAACTGGAAGGCGGCCCTGTCCGACAGCGAGATCGGCTCGTTCCAGGACGAGCTGGGGGCGCTCGGTTACAAGTTCCAGTTCATCACCCTGGCTGGCTTCCACGCCCTGAACCACTCGATGTTCGCCCTGGCCCACGGCTACGCCCGCCACGGGATGACCGCCTACGTTGAGCTGCAGGAGGCCGAGTTCGCCGACGCCGAGCGCGGCTACACCGCGGTCAAGCACCAGACGGAGGTCGGCACCGGCTACTTCGACAAGGTGTCCACCGCGATCAACCCGACCAGCGGCACCCTCGCGCTGACCGGCTCCACCGAGGAAGAGCAGTTCCACTAAACCCGCCCCGGCCACCCGGCCACACGACATACGAGAAGGAGTTTGAGATGACGACCACGACACCCCGGGGCACCAACGGCGCCGTCCAGGTCCGCGGCACCCAACACCCCCGGTTCGACGAGATCCTCACCCCGGAGGCGCTCGACTTCGTGCGCAAGCTCGACGGCGAGTTCGCCGGTCGGCGCGCCGAGCTGCTCCAGGCCCGCCGGGCCCGCCAGCACCAGATCTCGGCCGGCCGCGAGGAGCTGTACTTCCTCCCGGAGACCCGCACGATCCGCGAGCACAACTCCTGGCGCGTGGCCGAGCCGGCCCCCGGTCTGACCGACCGGCGCTGCGAGATGACCGGGCCGGCCAGCCGCAAGCTGACCATCAACGCGCTGAACTCGGGCGCCAAGGTGTGGATGGCCGACCTGGAGGACGCCACCGCGCCCACCTGGTTCAACGTGATCGACGGACAGATCAACCTGTATGACGCGATCCGCGGCCAGATCGACTTCACCGACGAGAACGGCAAGGAGTATGTCGTCGGGGAGCAGACCCCCACGATCGTGCTGCGCCCCCGCGGCTGGCACCTGTGCGAGAAGCACCTGTCGGTGGACGGGCGGCCGCTGCCGGCCTCCCTCGTCGACTTCGGGCTCTACTTCTTCCACAACGCCAAGGAGCTGA
>DATGRS010000123.1:0-8010 GCA_035303365.1 Ornithinicoccus sp. | reverse complement strand
GTCCGGGACCGCCTTCTGGGCGCTCAGGGCGTGCCACGCGGGGATGATCCGGTCATGCGACCCCCACACGACGAGGGTGGGGACGGCGTGCTCTGGGTCCAGACGGCCGACGGCCGTGATGCTCTGCCCTCCCGCGTCGATGACCGCCCGTGTCGTGGCGAGGAAGGCGCGCCTGCTCTCGCTGTCCGCAAGGGCGGTGAAGCCGCGCCAGATCGCGTTGATGTCCGAACCCGGCCGCCACCCCACCTTCCTCATCCCGTTGCTCAGCGCCATGGCCCGCGAGGTCACGGCCGTCGAGGCCGCGATCCGTAGCACCTGGTCTGCACCGGGGAGCGTGGCGGACCGCAGCAGGGGGTTCACCTCCCGGCCCAGCCCCCCGCTGGCGATCAGCACCACGCGGTCCACGCGCTCGGGGAAGAGGTAGTGGAACTGCATCGTGATGCCGCCGCCGAGCGAGTGCCCGACGAGGGTGACCCGCTCGATCTCGAGGTGGTCGAGCAGGTCGCGCAGCGTCGCGGCGTGGGCACCCAGGGAGTAGTCACCCATCGGCTTGGCCGACTCGCCGTGGCCGAACAGGTCGGGGACGATCACCCGCTGCGTGTCGTCGATCTTGTCGATCAGCCGACGCCACTGGCGCTGGGTCCCCAGGAGGCCGTGGATGAAGAGCACCGGGGCTCCTGACCCACTGTCGGTGTAGGAGAGCTCTTGGCCGTGCAGCTCAACCGTCCTGCTCGCGGTGCGGGGCATGCGTCACTCCTTCGAGTCGTCGGCGACGGGCTGGGTCAGCTCATCGTGACAGGTAGCCTCCGTCGACCGGGATGTAGGCACCGTTGGCGAACGACCACGAGTCAGCTGACACCGCGGCCACGACCTCGCCGATCTCTTGTGGCTGGCCCAGGCGCCCGGCCGGGTGCAGTGCGACGAGGCCGGCGCGGCCCTCGTCATCCAGGTTCTTGAGGATGTCGGTCTCGATGAACCCCGGGCCGATCGCGATCGTGCGGATGCCCGAGGCGGAGTACTCCAGTGCAGCCTGCTTCGTCAGCCCGACCACTCCGTGCTTGGCCGCGACATAGGGAGCGGCGCCCGGGAAGGCCACCTGGCCCAGGATCGAGGCGATGTTGACGATCACGCCGCCGCCGCTCTCCAGCATCGCCTTGATCTGGGCCCGCATCCCGTAGAAGACACCGTCGAGGTTGATCGCGATGATCCGTCGCCACTCATCGTCGTCGAACTCGGCCAGGCCGAGCGGTGCCGGGCCGACGCCGGCGTTGTTGCAGGCCAGGTCGAGCCGGCCAAAGGTCTGCTTTGCGTGGTCGACCAGGGCGTCGTTCTGCTCCGCCGAGCTCGTGTCGCAGTGGAAGTAGGTCGCCTCGCCGCCAGCCCCGGTGATCTGGTCCACTGTCTCCTGGCCGCGAGTGTCGTCGATGTCCGAGACGACGACCTTGGCTCCCGCGTTCGCATAGGCGATCGCGACCGCCCTGCCGATTCCGGTCGCGGCGCCGGTGACGAGGGCGACCTTGCCGTCGAGTGTCATCTGAGTGCTCCTTGTGTGTGCGGAACTGCTGACACTTCATACTACCTCGCGTAGTAGTGTCTGGCGGAGTGACGTCAGCAACACTGAGGGCACGTGACATTGATGTGCGGTTGACTATGCTGTGCAGCACACACTACCGTGGAAGATGTGACCGAGCATGAGTCACTGGCCACCCACGGCCAGGAGCTGCGGAGGGGGACTGTCGTCCTCGCGGCGCTGGCCAGCCTGGGTGAGCCGCGCTACGGGTACGCGTTGCAGGAACACCTCGCCCAGGCCGGCATCGAGGTGGAGGGCAACACGCTCTACCCGTTGCTGCGGCGCCTGGAGAAGCAGGGACTGCTCACCAGCGAGTGGAACACCGACGAGAGCCGGCCGCGCAAGTTCTATGCACTCACCCATGAGGGCCGGTCCGTCCTCACTGCGCTGACGGGGGAGTGGCGCACCCTGAACACCGCCATCGAGGCACTCACCGGAAGGGCCATCCTATGACTTCACTCACCGACCGCTACGTCCACGCCGTCACCGAGCAGCTCCCGCCACAGCAACGCGACGACATCGCGCGCGAGCTGCGCGGCACCATCCAGGACACCGTCGCCGCCGGGGCAGAGCGGGGCGACGACCCGGGAGCGGCCGAGCGACGGGCGCTGATCGAGCTCGGCCCGCCGACCCGGCTGGCCGACAGCTACCGCGGCGAGGGTCGCTACCTGATCGGGCCGAGGGTCTACGGCCCCTGGCTGCGCACGCTCAAGGCTCTGTTGGCGTTCGTGCCTGCCCTCGTCGCGGTCATCGTGCTCGTGGTCGGCGTGCTGGATGGCAACAGCCTCGGCGACGTTTTCGGGGATGCCATCGGCGGTGGGCTGTCGGCGGCCCTGCAGGTGGCGTTCTGGGTCACTCTGGGCTTCGTGATCGCGGAGCGGACCGGCAGCGAGGACGGCCTCCTGCAGGTGTTCGGCGATGACGACGGGTGGGATCCCGAGTCGCTCCCCGAGCCGCAGAAGCGGCAGGTCGCCTGGGGTGACGCCATCTTTGCGCTCATCGTCAACGCGTTCCTCCTCGTCCTGCTGCTCAGCCCGCTCCGCGCCGGTGGGAACTTCGGCGACTACCACCTCGGGCAGGTATTTACCGACAGCGCCTACGCCCTGCGCTGGGTGATGGCCATCGGGGTAGGCGTGAGCCTGCTGAGCAGCATCTTCGTCCTGGTGCGGGGCCGCTGGGAGTGGCCGACCGCCATCGCGAACGCTCTCGGCAACCTGGTCTTCATCGCGCCGGTGCTCTGGCTCGCCAGCCGGGACGACCTCTTCGCGTGGGACACCATCCCGACGAGCTGGGTCGGTGACTCCGGAACCATCACGATCAACCAGTCCGCCACGCTGTGGGGCTCCGTTGCGGTCGTCGTCGCGATCGTGGTCTGGGACACCATCGACGGGCTGTGGAATGCGTCGCGGCAGGGCTGAGTTCGCCTCCGCGTGAGCCGTATGCCGTCCGCCCCCCGTCCCGCGCCGGTCCAGTTCGAGCTGCGGGACTGGGGCATGCTCGCGGCGGTCGCCCTCATGTGGGGAGCGTCCTTCCTGTTCATCAAGTTGGGCCTCGAGGACTTCCCGCCCGCCACTGTGGCCTGGCTGCGCATCGCGCTCGGCGCCCTCGCGCTGGGACTCATCCCCGCGTCCCGCGCTCCGCTGCGCACACCGAGTGACTGGCGGTTGGTCTCCGTCCTCGGGATCGTCTGGATGGCAGTCCCGTTCGTGCTGTTCGCCCTGGCCCAGCAGCACATCCCGTCCGCCCTCGCCGGCATGATCAACGGCGCAGCCCCCCTGTTCACTGCGGCGATCGCCGCCCTGTGGTGGCGTGGTGGATCGCTGGATGCCCGGCTGCTCGTCGGACTCGCTGTCGGGTTCGTCGGAGTCGTCACGCTCGGTCTGCCCAACGTCGAGGGCTCCGCGAGCGCGACCGGGATCCTGCTGATCCTCGTGGCGACGGCGCTCTACGGCCTGGCGTTCAACCTCTCCGGGCACCTTCAGGCGCGCAACGGTGCGCTCGCGGTGATCTGGCGCGCCCAGCTGGTGGCGCTCGTCGCGGTCGCACCGTTCGGGCTCCCCGGTCTGGCGGACTCCACGCCCACGCTGAGGGGCTGGCTCTCGCTGGTCGCCCTCGGTGCGCTCGGCACGGGCGTCGCGTTCGCGCTGTTCACGATGCTGGTCGGGCGGGTCGGTGCTCCGCGGGCCTCGATCACTACCTATCTCATCCCGGTGGTCGCGCTCGTCCTCGGGGCCGGGCTGGCCGGTGAGAGCGTGGCGCCGCTCTCTCTGGTCGGCATCGTGCTGGTGCTGCTCGGCGCCTATCTCGCCTCGGGGCGACGTCGGCGGCGGGCGTAGGCAAGCTCCAGCCACCCACTCAGGGCCCATCACCATGCGCTCGGGGGTAGGCAAGCTCCAGCCACCCACCAGAGCCCATCACCCGTGCAGCCAAACCGGAAACGTCGAACGAGCAGGCATCTGGCAGCGCGCTGACCTGCCGGGATGTGCGGGCCTCTACGACGTCTCCGGTTTGAATGCACGCGTTCCGAGGACTGCACGAGTGCCGACGACTGCACGCGCGGACGGGAGGACCGGACGGCCGCCCGCGTTCAGGCGCGAGATCTACGGGTGCCGAGCACGTGGATGACTCCGCTGTCGCCACGCTCCATACGCAGGTCGAAGCGCTCGTCCAGTGCCTCCTGGCCGTCCCACAGCCGCTGGCCGCGCCCCAGGAGGATGGGCACGATCACGACGTGCAGCTCGTCGACGAGGTCGGCGTCCAGGAACTCGCGGATGGTGCGCACGCCGCCGCCGAGCCGGACGTCCAGGCCACCCGCCAGCTCCCGGGCCTCGGCCAGAGCATCCCGCGGGCTGCTGTCGCGGAAGATGAACCGCGTGCCGCCCGACATCTCGAGGTCGGGGCGCGGGTGGTGGGTCAGCACGATCACCGGGGTGTGGAACGGCGGCTCCGGCCCCCACGGTCCCTGCCAGCTCTCCGGCATCGCGCCCGTCCCGGTGTGGAACTTGGTCCGGCCCATGATCTCGGCGCCGAACCCCTCCCAGTGGCGCTCGGCATACGCGTTGTCCACGCCGGTCGACCCACCAGGCTGGCCCAGCAGCCGGTGACCCATCGCGGTCGCGAACATCCACTGGTGGAGCCGCTCACCTGCGTGGCCGAACGGCGCCTGCTCACTGAGCCCCTTGCCGGTCCCGAAGCCGTCGAGGGAGATCGAGAAGTTCGGGAGCCTGAGGCGGCCGGTGGCAGTCATCAGCGCCTCACTCGATAGCGCGGGTGCATCACCTGCACACCGCGGATGCCGCCCCACCATGAGGAGCCGATCGAGGCCCAGGCCGCCTTGACGACGCCTGCGAGACCCTGCACGTGCCGTCGTCGGTCAGTGGCACCGAGCCGTTGAAGTACCACTCGAACAGCGGCCCGAGGTCGTCGTGCTCGTCAGCGACGAAGCCGTCGACCGACACCACGTTGTGCCTTACGACCTCGCCCATGGCTCACCTCCGGTCGAGTAGTCAGTGAGTGTGCTGACCGGCGAGGGCGGGAGAACTCATCGCTGCCCAACGCTCAGCCAGTGCTGCTCGGGCACGGGATGACTGAGGAAGTTGGTCATGGCCTGGGTGAACCCGTAGGCACCGGCCTGCCCGAAGACGAGCAGGTCACCAGGCTCGAGCGCGGGCAGCTCGGCCGTGCCGACGCGGTCCAGCGAGGTGCACAGCGGCCCGGCGAGGGTGTATGTCGTGCGCTCGCCGGAGTGCTCGGTCGCGCGACTGGCGTCGGTCCAGTCGGTGGTGTCCTCGTGTCGTCCTGACCGCACCGCCCGCGCCGGGAAGGACTGGCCTGTCATCAGCGGTCGTAGCAGGTGGTTGATGCCGCCCTCAAGAATGGCGAAGGTCGTCCCGCGGCTCTGCTTCACCCGGACCACCCGGGTCAGGTAGACCCCGGTCGGTCCGGACAGCCAGCGTCCGGGCTCGAGCACGAGGCTGCCGGTGAACCACGGGTTGTCCCGGAGAAGGGCTGCCAGGCCCCCGCCGAGGGCGGCGATGTCGAGCTCGGGTGAGCCCACGGCATACGGGATGCCGAGGCCACCGCCCAGGTCGATCAGGTCCAGCGGGCGGCCGAGCAGGCTCTGCAGCCGCTCACCGATGCCCAGGGCTGTGCGGTGGTTGGCGACGAGGGCGTCCGCGTCGAGCTGGTTGCTGGCCGAGAACACCTGCAGGCCGGTGAGCCGCACCGTCGGGTACTCAGCGCAGGCGGCGACGAAGCCGTCCAGCTCCTCCTCGTCGACCCCGAAAGCTGAGGGACCCGAACCGCCGATGATCGAGGCCGTCTCGCTGATGCCGGACAGGGGGTGCACACGCACGTTGACGGGTAGCGGCTCCGGCCCGGCGTGCCAGTCCGCCAGTCGTTGCACGTCCTCGATGCCGTCGACCTGGATCCGCGCCCCCGCCGCCAGCGCGGCCCGCAGGTCGGCCTCGGACTTGGCCGGTCCGGCGAACACCATGCGCCCGGACACGGCCGGACTGGAGACGGTCGGACCGGACGCGGTCGTCCCGGTGCGGTTCGTCTCCGCTCCGGCGGCCTCTCGCGCGGCGGCCACGGCGGCCACCTCGCCCGCCGAGGCACAGTCGAACCAGGCGCCGAGCCCGGCCAGCTCGGCCAGGAGGGGAGGACCGGGGTTCGACTTCACGGCATACGCCAGGTGCACCCGCTTGGGCAGTGCGGCCCGCAAGGCCCGGAACCGGTCCCGCGCCACGTCGAGCCGGTAGGCGAAACAGGGCGTGGCCTGCGTCTCGGCGAGCAGGAGGGCCGCAGTGTCGGACAGGGCGAAGAGGTGCTCGTCAGGGGCGACATCGGGCATGGCATCGGTGGTAAGGCCGACCGGCGGGACCTCCTCGGCGACGACGCGGGGCACTGCCGGGGCGCTCACGCTGCCTCCCAGAACGGCGCCATTCGCTCCAGCCCCTGGGCCAGCAGCTTCGGGTCGCCGCCGCAGGAGACCCGCACGTGACCGGCACCTGCGGCACCAAAGGCGCTGCCCGGCACCACGATGACACCGCCCTCGTCGCGTACCCGCCGACAGTGCGCCATCGGGTCGGCAACGGCCCACTCGGGCAGGGGGATCCACGCATAGAAGCCCCCCGCCGGGGTCGCCACCGGACGGACCGCCGCGGGTCCGGTCTGCGCGATCGACCACCGTTGGACGAGCTCTCGGCGGGTCTGCCGCAGGACCTCGGGGGAGGACCTGAGCAGTGCCGCCGCCGCCAGCTGGCTCGGTCGAGCCGCACTGGTCGTCATCGCGTTGTGCACGAGACGCGCCGGCTGCAGGACAGCCGGGTCGCCCATGGCCCAGCCGACGCGCAGCCCCGGTGCGGCCCACCCCTTGCTGACCGACGTGACGACGACCCCGCGGTCGGTCACGTCGTGCAGCGAGGCCGGACGCGGACCCAGGTGCACCTCGCGGTAGACCTCGTCGGACACCAGGAGCGCGCCCGCTGCGTTGGCCGCCGACGCCACCGAGGCCAGTGCCTCACGGGTCGCTCCGCCGCCGGTCGGGTTGCCCGGGTGGTTGATGACTGCCAGGGCCACGTCACCGGACTCGAGTGCCGCCGCGAACGCTGCGGCGTCGAGGTCCCCATGGGGGCCGAGGCGGTAGGGCACCGGCACGGCGCCCGCCAGCCGGGCCAGCGTGGAGTATGCCGGGAAGCCCGGATCGGGGACCAGCACCAGCTGACCGGGGGAGACGTGGGCGAGGAAGAGCGCCGTCAGCGCGGCCTGGCTGCCGGCCGTGACCATGATCCGGTCGGCGAGGTCTGCAGTCACCGGAGCGACGTCCGTCTGGTCCCCCACCGAGGCTGCCAGGCCGTGATAGCCGG
Organism: Ornithinicoccus sp.; assembly: GCA_035303365.1. Taxonomy (GTDB): domain Bacteria; phylum Actinomycetota; class Actinomycetes; order Actinomycetales; family Dermatophilaceae; genus Ornithinicoccus. The sequence continues at coordinate 573 of DATGRS010000123.1, read as the reverse complement.
CGATGGCCGCGACGAGTTCCGGGAGGCCGCCGTTCGGGCCGTAGCCCAACGACTCCTCGCGACCCGCGCACTGCGCCAGCGCCCGACGAGCCGGCTCGGGCAGCGCCCAGCCGGGGACGCCGAGGCCAAGGTCGATCACCTCGGGCGGGGCACCGACCGACATGGCCCGGATGAGCGACGGCACCAACGAGGTGACCCGTGGTGCCGCGCTCACCGGAGCGCTTCTTCCAGGACCGTGGACGCGTCGGTCGAGGCGTCGCGGTACTTCACGATGACCGGTGCGTAGAGGGACAGACCGAGGCGCTCGGCATACGCGCCGCTGGCGGGTCGCGACCCCGGCACGACCACCGCACCGGCGGGCACCTCGCCGCGGACCTCACGGCCGTGCACGAGGTCGAATACCGTCGTGCGGGCGGTCAGCGTGACGCCGGGGGCGAGGACCGCGCGCTCGCCGACCACGACGCCCTCGAACAGCCCGCACTGGGCACCGATGAACGCGTCGTCCTCGACGATGACCGGACGCGCGCCGACCGGCTCCAGCACACCGCCGAGCTGGACGCCGGCGGACAGGTG
>DATGRS010000122.1:0-7886 GCA_035303365.1 Ornithinicoccus sp. | reverse complement strand
CGTCCTAGACCCCGTCGAGCACCTGGTCACCGAGCACAACGCCGAGGTCACCTGGCTGGAGCCGGACTCCACCGGCCTGATCCGACCCGAGACGCTCGAGGCCGCCCTGCGCGAGCACGCCGACGACACCGCGCTCGTCAGTGTCATGTGGGCCAACAACGAGGTCGGCACGGTGCAGCCGATCGCCGAGCTCTCCGCACTGTCGCGCGAGCACGGCATCACCTTCCACACCGACGCCGTCCAGGCGCTGGGTCAGGTCGCGCTCCCGCTCGGTGACACCGCCACGGATCTGGTCACCGTCACCGGTCACAAGATCGGCGGTCCGCTCGGCGTGGGCCTGCTCGTCGCCGGCCGCGACCAGACACCGGTCCCGCTCACGCACGGCGGCGGCCAGGAGCGGCAGCTCCGCAGCGGCACGCTCGACACCCCGGCCATCGCCGGCCTCGCGGTCGCGGTCCGGCTGGCCGTGGCCGACCAGGAGGTGCACGCCAAGACCATGATCCACCTGCGCGACCGGCTCATCGAGGGCGCGCTCGCGATCGATCCGACGATCCAGGTGAGCGGACCGTGGGAGCCGGGTGACGGCATACACCGACTGCCGGCCAACGCCCATCTGCGCGTCCCGGACTGCGACGGCGACTCCCTGCTCTACCTGCTGGACGCCGCCGGCGTGCAGTGCTCGACCGGCTCGGCCTGCCAGGCGGGGGTCCCGCAGCCCAGCCACGTGCTGCTGGCGATGGGCGTCGACGAGCTGGACGCCCGGGGGTCGCTCCGGCTCACCCTGGGCCGCACCTCCACGGACGCCGACGTGGACAAGTTCCTCGGCGCGCTCCCCGGCGCGATCGACCGGGCCCGCCGGGCGCGGGGGGCGGCGACCCGGAGGACCTCGTGAGGGTCGTCGCAGCGATGAGCGGCGGTGTCGACTCGGCCGTCGCGGCGGCCCGGATGCTCGACGCCGGCCACGAGGTGGTCGGTGTGCACCTGGCGCTCAGCCAGTCCGCCTCCACCCTGCGGGAGAGCGCCCGCGGCTGCTGCACCCTCGAGGACGCCGGCGATGCCCGCCGCGTCGCCGACCGGCTCGGCATCCCGTTCTACGTCTGGGACATGGCGCAGCGGTTCCGCGAGGACGTGGTCGAGGACTTCGTGGCCGAGTACGCCGCCGGCCGCACCCCCAACCCGTGCCTGCGCTGCAACGAGAAGATCAAGTTCTCCGCGCTGCTGGACAAGGCGCTCGCGCTGGGCTTCGACGCGGTCGCGACCGGGCACTACGCACAGATCGCCGAGGTTCCCGAGGGCGACGGGGTGCGCCGCGAGCTGCACCGGGCCGTCGACATGGCCAAGGACCAGTCCTACGTGCTGGGCGTGCTGGACGCCGACCAGCTGGCCCGCGCGTTCTTCCCGCTGGGTGACACGACCAAGCCGGACATCCGCGCCGAGGCCGCCGAGCGCGGATTCTCGGTCGCCAAGAAGCCGGACAGCCACGACATCTGCTTCATCGCCGACGGCAACACCCGCGGCTGGCTCGAGCAGCGTCTGGGTGAGCAGCCCGGTGAGATCGTCGACACCGACGGCACGGTCCTGGGCGAGCACCGGGGCTCCTACGGGTTCACCGTGGGGCAGCGCAAGGGGCTCGGCCTGCAGGTCCCGGCGGCCGACGGCGCCCCGCGCTACGTCGTGGGGACCCGCCCTGCCACCAACACGGTGGTGGTCGGCACCGCCGAGCTGCTCGGTGTGGACGAGATCACCGGTGACCACGCCCGCTGGTGCGGCCGGGCCCCCGAGGGCGTCGTGTCGGTCGGCGCGCAGGTGCGGGCGCACGGCGAGGAGGTCCCGGCGACCGCGTGGGCCGACGGGGACAACGTCGAGGTCAGGCTCGAGCGCCGGATCCGCGGCGTCGCGCCGGGCCAGTCGGTCGTGCTGTATGACGGCACGCGCGTGGTCGGGTCCGCCACCATCTCCTCGACGGGCAGGCAGGCGAGGTGCTGAGCCATGTCCTACAGCGTCGCGCGACGCATGCCCACCGCCGAGGAGCACCGGCGCCTGTCCGAGGCGGTCGGCTGGGCCGACGCCTTCTGGTGGCAGGCGATGCCCGCGTCCCTGGCCGGCTCCGTCTGCGGAGCGGTGGTGCATCAGGACGGCGGTGAGCTCGTCGGAATGGGTCGCGTGGTGGGAGACGGTGCCTTCTACTTCTACATCCAGGACGTTGTCGTAGCCCCCGACCATCAAGGCCGCGGGGTGGGACGGACCATCGTGGACGCGCTCGTGGACCAGGTCAGGGAGCAGGCGCCTGGTCACTTCTTCGTCGGCCTGTTCGCGACTCCGTCGGCGGAGGCGCTCTACCGGAAGCTCGGGTGGGGCGAGCAGGAGATGCGCGGTATGTGGAAGGTCGTCCGGGACTGACGCGTGGGCGACGGCGCGTGTTCCGGAGGGCAGCCCTGGCCGGGACGTAGCCTCTGACCATGGCATCGCGTAGCCGAGCGTCCAGGTACGCACGCCGTCGAAAAGTGCGCATGGCCAAGGTCGTCAACGACCTGTCGGACGCGCAGTGGGCTGCGCTGGTGAGTGCCTGGGGCGGCTGTGCCTACTGCGGTGTGACTGTGTCCCGGCTGCAGAAGGACTGCATGCTGCCCATCTCCCGGGGAGGGCGCTACACCGTCATGAACGTCGTGCCCGCGTGCGGCCCGTGCAACGCCAGCAAGTGCAACGACGAAGTCACGGCATGGATGCGACGCAAGAAGCATGACGAGCGCACATTCTTGGTGCGCCAGGTCGAGATCGCGAGAGCGATTAGCGCTCCGTAGCGCTGAGGCGCCTTATCGCCATGGGCGCCAGGTATGTTCTCTGCTAGTCCGGCGAGGCGGCAGCGTAATGCGCTCGGTATGACCGGTAGAGCCGTGCGAGGAACGCGTCGAGCTCGGCTGCCATCTCGGCGTCCATGTCGGGGAAGGAGAAGGTCGCCTTCCCGGTGCGGCGCTTCCTGAACTCCTGCGATGACGCGTCGAGCGCCTCGGGCCACGTCTCGACCGCGATCGCGTAGAGGCTGACCTTCTGCCCGCTGCGCTTGACTGCGGCGAAGTAGTCATGGCCGCCGGAGCCAGGCCATCTCAGCGACGGCATGCCGTAGATCGTGGCGTCCTCCAGCTCATCGCGATAAGGGGCGAGCAACGCCCAGATCCGAGCTTCGACCGCGTCGAGATCTGCCATGAGAGTGCAGTGTAGAAGTCGCGCTCCTGCGACTGGACAGTCTTGGATAGCGTGGGAGTGGTCCGGGACGGTAGACACCGCGCTGCCGGCGCGGCGGCTAACGGCTCAGATCATCCAGGAGGGGTCGTCGGGATTCACGCGTCAAGAATGGGTAGAAGACACCTCCGCCCACGCCTGAGAGACGTCATTGCTGAGTGGCGTAACGACGGCGCGCACCGTGTGTGTGCAGCGGTGTACGCGGTAATCGCTGTTCGCTGAGTGAAGGGGCCTGCACGTGAAGGTCAACCGATTGTGGAGGCGTCGCACCGAGGGCTACCTTCTCGACTGCATCGGCTACCTGGGGATCGCCGCCCTGGAGCTGCCCCTGGGTCTTGCGCTGAAAGACACCTCGTTGGCATCGAACCCGCTGTTCCTGGCGATCGCGAGCTCGGTACCGCCTGCGGCCGCGACGTTGATCGCGGCACGCTCCGAATCCTCAGCGGACGGTGCGACGTGGGGGAAGCGACGGGCAGCGCTGACCGTCAAGGATGTCGGCGGCGGCGAGGTGGCCCTTGGCCGAGCCCTCTGGCGGAACACGATCAAGATCTTCCTCCCGTGGACCCTTGGCCACGTCGTCGCCTTCCGAGCCGCCGACGGGGGATTCGAACGAGGTGACGCACTGACGCTTGTCGCCACCGGGCTGGTCTATGCATGGCTCGCCGCCAGCGTGGTGACCACGTTGTATGGGTCTGGGCGCTCTGTGCACGACCGGCTGAGCGGAACGACCGTCTCGTCTAGCCTCGACTGACCCGAGCCGAGTTCTCGGGCGTGCACGACGCGCGCTATAGAGCGCGTTCAGCACGCCCCAAGCGTGGCGCCCAGATTCCTCGGGCCGCGGGTCGGGGTGGACGCCTGTCACGGCGCCCACCCGGTGAGGCGATCAACGGCGCCGGGCCTGGGGGATGGCCCTGACCGGTCCCTGAGGCCGACCCTGAGCGGACCCGCAAAACCGGTCTGACGGCATACGCACGGCCGCACCGTGGAAGGGAACACCTCTCTCAGAACAGGAGTCCCGTCATGCCACGCCGTCGCAACAGAGCCCTGACCGTCCTCATCCGCGTGCTCGCGCTGGGCACCGCCGCCCTCGTGCTGCTCGTCGCCGGGATCGGCACGCTCGCCTGGAACGTCACCACCGTCGACACCGTCGGCGAGGTCGACTTCGACACCGAGCTGGCCATCCCACCGCTGGCCGAGTCGACCGTCGAGGACGGCCGCCGCGTCTTCGAGCTGACCGCCCAGGAGGGCAGCACGCAGATCGATAGTGAGCGAGTCAGCACGTGGGGGTTCAACGGCGACTACCTCGGGCCGACGCTGCGCGCGGAGCGTGGCGAGGAGGTCGAGGTGCGCTTCACCAACAGCCTGCCCGAGGCCACCACCGTCCACTGGCACGGCATGCACCTGCCGCCCAAGATGGACGGCGGCCCGCACCAGATGGTCCCGGCCGGGGAGGAGTGGACGCCCACCTGGACGATCGACCAGCCCGCCGCGACGCTCTGGTACCACCCGCACCCGCACGGCGAGACGATGGACCACGTGAGCCGCGGGCTCGCCGGCATGTTCATCCTCGACGACCCGGCCGAGCGGGCGCTCGGACTGCCCTCGGAGTATGGCGTGGACGACCTTCCCGTCATCGTCACCGACCCGTCGGCCCGGCGGGGCGAGGTCGACACCAACGCCGAGCGCGGTGGGGGTGTGCTGGTCAACGGCACCGAGGGACCGTATGCCGAGGTGACCGACGAGCTGGTCCGGCTGCGGCTGCTCAACGGTTCGGCCATGCGGGTGTACAACTTCCAGCTCGACGACGGTTCCCCGCTGGTGCAGATCGCCGGCGACGGTGGCCTGCTCCCGGAGCCGCACGAGACGTCCTCGGTGCGACTCTCGCCCGGCGAGCGCGCCGAGGTGCTGGTCCGGATGGAGCCGGGGGAGACCAGGACGCTGCGCAGCGTCGCGCCGGAGCTGGGGCAGAACTTCCTCAGCGAGCGGTTCTCCGGCGGGTCCGACAGGTTCGACGTGCTGCAGCTGCGCGCCGCCGACCGCCTGGACGCCGCGCCAGTCGTGCCGGCTGAGCTCCGGCCCGATGCCGCCGAGCACGCCGGCGACGAGGCCGACGTGACCCGGACCCGGGAGTTCCACCTGGCCGGGCGCAGCATCAACGGCGCGCAGATGCGGATGGACCACGCGGACGAGGTCGTGACGCTCGGCAACACCGAGGTCTGGGAGGTCCGCAACACCGGTGGGGAGCCGCACACCTTCCACGTCCACGACGTGCAGTTCCACGTGCTGTCGGTCGACGGCCGCGAGCCGGGGCCCGAGCTGTCCGGCCTCAAGGACACGATCTTCCTGGAGGACGGCAAGGAGTACCGCCTGCTCATGACGTTCACGGACTACGCGGACCCGACGATGCCGTACATGTACCACTGCCACCTGCTGCGCCACGAGGACCAGGGCATGATGGGCCAGTTCGTCGTGGTCGAGGAGGGCCAGGATCCGGCCGTGGGCGGGCACGCGCACTGACCGCATTTTGATAGCGGTCTCGCTCGCCGCCCCCGCATTTTCGTAGCGGTCTCGCTCGCCGCCCCCGCATTTTGGTAGCGGTCTCGCTCGCCACACCCGGATTTTGATAGCGGTCTCGCTCGGGCCGACGGGAGCGCCGGGGTCGATGCGACGGCCCGAGGGAAGCACTGTCGGTGCGGCAGTGTTGACTACGTGCATGGTGCTGGCAACCGGTGTCGGATCCTGGCCCGGGACGGACGTGCGTGAGGCGCTGCGCGCTGTCCGCGACGTCCTCACCGAGTCGCCCGAGGGAGTGACGACTGTTCCCTACCTGCCGGAGCTGCCGGCGCGCGGCCCAGGCGCCGACATGGTCGGCCGGGCCACGGCCCTCCTCGTGGACCTCCCCGTGGACCTCCAGCCACAGGGCTGGCGGATGGTCGACCGACCTGGCAGGGACGCCGAGCGGACCGCGTCCTACTGGCGCCAGGACCTGGACGAGCTGGCCGAGGCGTATGACGGATGGACCGGCCCCCTGAAGCTGCAGGTCGCGGGTCCCTGGACGCTCGCAGCAGAACTGTGGTTGCCGCTCGGTGACCGGGTGCTTTCCGACACCGGTGCCACCAGGGACCTGGCGGAGTCGCTCGCCGAGGGAGTGCGTGCCCACCTGGCTGACGTCGCACGACTCGTCCCGGGCGCGCAGCTCGTCCTCCAGGTGGACGAACCGACCCTCCCGGCCGTGCTCCTGGCGCGGATCCGGTCGGACTCCGGCTTCCGCGTGCTCTCCGCACCTGATGCGAGTCGGGCAGAGCATGTCCTCGGCTCCGTGCTCGCTGCCGCCCGTGCGGCGGGTGCCACCACGGTGGTTCACTGCTGCGGCGACCAACCGCCGGTCGACCTGCTGCGCGGCGCGGGCGCGGACGCCCTGGCTCTGGATGTGAGTCGGCTGGACGGACGCGGGTGGGACGCCGTGGCCGAGGCCGTCGAGGCGGGCACCCGGTTCTGGGCGGGGGTCCTCCCGACCTCGGGTGCTCCGTCGGGCGAGCGCGCTGGTGCGCCGTCACGTGCGAGGGCCGGTGAACCATCGCACCAGAGGGCCGGTGGGGCGTCGCGGGAGCAGACTGGCGGGGCGTCCTCCGCGAAGGTTACGGACGCCTTGGTCGCCCGGTGGCACGAGCTCGGTCTCGCACCGGCGACGCTCGCCGACGTCGGGCTGACCCCCACCTGCGGGCTGGCGTCGGCCGCTCCTGACGAGGCCCTGGCGATCACCAGGGCGACGGTCGAGGGGGCGCGGGCACTGGCTGAGGCGGCTGCCGCATGAGTGTGACCACGGCGTCCCCCGTTCCGGCAGCGACCGCAGTGCCTTGGCAGGCGAAGTATGTCGCGATCGCCCTGATCTGGGGCTCCAGCTACCTGCTCATGAAGGTCGGCGTCGAGGCGATGTCGGGAGTGCAGGTGGCGACCCTGCGGGTGTTCTGCGGCGTCGCCGTGCTGCTCCTCCTGCTGCAGCTCAGCGGTGGTCGGCTGCCGCGCGGACGGCGGACGTGGGGACACCTGCTGGTGACCGGCTCACTCCTGTGCACCATCCCGTGGACGCTGTTCGCCGTCGGTGAGGAGCAGGTCGACTCCTCGATCGCCGGGATGTCCAACGCCATCACCCCGGTCGCCACCGTCATCTGCTCGATGCTCCTGCTGCGCTCGGAGCCGGTTGGGCGGCGGCGTGTGCTCGGCGTGGCGATCGGCTTCGTCGGGATCCTGATGATCTTCCAGCCCTGGTCGGTGGAGCGGGGCCCCGACCCGGTCGGTTTCGCGATGGTGCTGACGGCGTCGGCGAGCTATGGCGTGGGCTGGACCTACGTGCGGCGGTTCCTGCGTGGCGTGGATCCCGGCGGGCTGTCCATGCCCACCGCACAGGTGCTGGTGGCCACGGTGCAGATGCCGATCGTGCTGCTGCTCTGGTGGTGGCTCGGGGCGGGTGACGAGATCGCCACACCGTGGTCCCTGCACGGCTCGGACTGGGTCGTCCCCGTGCTGTGCGTGCTGGCGCTGGGCGTGATCGGCACCGGCCTGGCCCAGTGGCTGCAGTTCGACGTGGTGCGCGCGGCCGGACCGACCGTCGCGACGAGCGTGACCTACCCGATCACCGTCGTCTC
>DATGRS010000121.1:0-24855 GCA_035303365.1 Ornithinicoccus sp. | reverse complement strand
GTATGGGCCTGGGCCTACGGTGGGCGGATGAGCACCGAGAAGCTGGACGCGATGTGGGCTCTGGATCCGCAGGTCGCGCCCGGGCCGACCAACTCGATCACCGACGTCCGCGGTCTGCGGGTGGGGCACCACGAGCGCCGGGGAGGTGGCTGGCTCTCGGGCACGACCGTCGTTCTCGCGCCGCCTGAGGGCGCGGTCGGCGGCGTCGACGTGCGGGGCGGAGGCCCGGGCACGCGTGAGACGGACCTCCTTGACCCACTGCACCAGGTGGATCGGGTGCACGCGGTGGTGCTGAGCGGCGGAAGCGCCTTCGGTCTGGCCGCGGCGGACGGCGTGATGCGGCACCTGTATGCCGAGGGGGTCGGCTTCCCGGCGGGCACGGAGCCGAGCGAGGTCGTGCCGATCGTGCCGGCTGCGGTGATCTTCGACCTCGGCCGCGGCGGGAAGTTCGATAACACCCCGGACGCCGGTTTCGGGGCTGCGGCGTGTGCTGCGGCCAGCTCCGAGCCGCCTCAGCTCGGGACGATCGGTGCCGGCACCGGCGCCGAGTGCGGCGGTCTGAAGGGTGGTGTGGGCTCGGCCAGCGCGGTCCTGCCGGACGGCACCACGGTGTCGGCACTCGTCGTGGTCAACGCCGGTGGCCACGTGGTCGACCTGCGGACCGGCGAGCTGGTCGGTGCCGGTGCTCTGCTCGATGGTGACCTGGACGTGCTAGGGGAGCGGTCGGCATACACCCTGCGGAGGCCGGACCCCGCCGAGCTGCAGGCGGCCCGCGAGCGTGCGGCGTCGGTGTCCGGCGGGCTGCTGCCCAAGGTGCTGGCCACGACGATCGGCGTGATCGCGACGGACGCGACGCTGACCAAGGCGCAGGCCGCGAAGGTCGCCGGCATCGGGCACGACGGGATGGCCCGGGCGATCGACCCGGTGCACACGATGTTCGACGGCGACACCCTCTTCACGCTGGCAACGGGTGCGCGGCCGGCTCCCGACTCCCAGCAGTTCCACGGTCTGCTCACCGTCGCGGCTCGGGTGGTGACGCGTGCGATCGTGCGCGGCGTGCTCGCGACCGACGGCTGTGAGACGGCGTCGGGGCCGTCCCGCTCTTACCTCGAGGCGTTCCCCAGCGCGCTGCACCCCGGCTAGGCCCGGCCGCCGCGCTCGGGGCCGTCGGTCTCGGACCTGGCCTTCTGCCGGATGCGGTGGCGCTCGGCCCGGATGGTCGTGATGTCCCCCACGCGACCGAGGTGACCGATCTTCTCCGGGTTGGTCACCGAACGGATCGCGCGGATCCTGCCGTCGGCGATGTCGAGCGACCAGGTGCCGAGCACCGCGCCGGTGCGGTCCCGCAGGATCGCGCCCGGCTGGCCGTTGAGCTCGCGCGGTTCGATCCGTGCACCGGTAGTCAGCAGAGGCGTCACCGTGGCAACCAGGAGACGCGCGGTCTTTACGGCGCCGAACGAGCCGCCACGTCCGCCGGCGACTCCACCGCCGTCGTTCACCGTGGCGACGTCCGCAGCCAGCATGTCCTGGAGCTGCTCCACGTCGCCGAGCCGCAGGGCGTCGAAGAACCGGTCGGCGAGCTCGGCACGCTTGCGTCGGTCCGGCTCGAAACGCGGCTTCCCGGCGTCCATGTGGCGGCGGGCGCGCGCGGCGAGCTGACGGCACGCGGCCTCGGAGCGGCCCACCGCCGAGGCGATGTCGCCGTAGTCGAAGCGGAACACCTCACGCAGCACGAACACCGCTCGCTCCAGCGGGCTCAGCCGCTCGAGCAGGATGAGGGCCGACATCGAGACCGTCTCGGCGAGCTCGGCGACGCGTTCCGGGTCCTCGTACGGTGCCGCGCGGAGCGGATCTGTGGGCAGGGGCTCGGGGAACCACGGCCCGACATACGTCTCTCGGCGCATCCTCGCAGACCGGAGCGTGTCGATGGAGATCCTGGTGACGATGGTCGCCAGGTAGGCCTTGAGCGAACGCGGTTCGTCGTCGCTTGCGGCGTAGCGCAGCCACGCCTCCTGCACCGCATCCTCGGCCTCCGTGACGCTGCCCAGGATCCGGTAGGAGATCGAGAACAGCAGGGGTCGGAGCGCCTCGAACTCCTGCGGCCGGGTTGTCCCTTGTCCGTGTGACTCGAGCTGTGCCATGTCCCTACGACGGTACTGCGGCGCCCGTTGTGACACGCGTGGACGGAGGTGCCCGCGACCGTGCGGGAGTAGCTGTTGACGTTTCTTTTCAGGAGCCGACGTGTCACATCCCGGGGGGCTGCCTCGTCTTGGGGGACACCACGACCGGTGGCCAACAGGAAGGAGAGCACGATGAACCTTGCACTGTGGATCGTGACCTGCCTGCTCGTCGCGGGCTATCTCGCGGGCGGTGTGGGCATGCTCGTGATGTCGAAGGAGCGGTTCCGGTCACTCGGGGAGGCCGTGCACTACGTGGATCACTTCAGTGCCGGTTTCATCAAGATGATCGGGGCACTGAAACTGCTGGCCGTGGCCGGACTGCTCCTCCCGCCAGCGCTCGACACGGCACCGATGGTCGTGCCGCTCGCCGCTCTCGGCCTCGTGCTGCTCATGACCGGCGCGACGACCGTGCGCATCATCCGGCGCGAGTGGCGAAACGCCCTCGGGGACCTCGTCTTCTTCAGCCTGGCGGCGTTTGTCGCCTGGGGCAGAGTCTGGGCAGAGCCGTTCGGCGGGTGATGTTGCGCAGCGCGCAAATGGTGACCGCAACGTTGCAGACTTGACCCGACGGGTTTGTGGATTGATAAGTTTGACGCTGCGGCACGCTGCCCCGTGACACGCGCGCAGCCGCACGGTGCATCTTCTGTCGCACCGTTCTGTCCGGGGTGAGCGGCGCAGGAGACGTCGACGCACGGTTGATGTCCGGACCCAAGGAGTTTCACGGTGCCAGTCATCGAGGCGGAGCATGCCTACAAAGTGTTCGGGCGCCGGCCGGCACGCGCCGTGGAGCGGTTGCGCGCCGGAGAGGATCGCGCGGAGCTGCTCCGGGAGGGCCTGACCGCCGCTGTCATCGACGCTTCGTTCGAGGTCAACCCCGGCGAGATCTTCGTCGTGATGGGTCTGTCCGGGTCGGGCAAGTCAACGCTGATCCGCATGGTGAACGGCCTGCTGACCCCGACTGCCGGCGACATCCGGGTCGCGGGTGCCAACGTGCACGACCTGGACGACAAGGGTCTGCGGGCGCTTCGTCGCCAGAAGGTCAGCATGGTCTTCCAGCACTTCGCTCTCCTCCCGCACCGAACCGTGGGTGAGAACGCGGCATACGGGCTGGCGCTGCAGGGGATGAACCGTGCCGACCGGGAGGCGCAGGCCGAGCGCGCGCTAGACATGGTCGGGTTGGGCGGCTGGGGCGGTTCGCTGCCGGGCGAGCTCTCGGGTGGCATGCGACAACGGGTCGGACTGGCCCGCGCCCTGGCCGCTGGGACCGACGTGCTCCTGATGGACGAGGCGTTCAGCGCACTCGACCCGCTCATCCGCAGGGAGATGCAGGACCAGCTCATCGAGCTGCAGCACCGGCTGGACAAGACGATCCTGTTCATCACCCACGACCTCAACGAGGCGATGCGGCTGGGCGACCGCATCGCGATGATGCGTGACGGACGGATCGTGCAGGTCGGCACGGCCGAGCAGATCCTCAACGACCCGGCCAACGACTACGTGGCGCAGTTCGTGCAGGATGTCGACCGGACCCGCGTGCTCACCGCCTCCTCGGTGATGGAACCGCCCGTCGCCGTGCTGGGTGCGGAGCAGGGGCCGCGGACGGCGCACCGGCTGATGCGGGAGCATCAGCTGTCCCACCTGATGGTGGTGGACCGCAGCCACTCCCTTCTGGGAGTGGTGCGCGAGGACGACGTCGCCCGTGCGGTGGACCAGGGGCAGGACGGGCTGGACGGGCTGGTCCAGCCCGTCGTCACAGTCTCCCCGGACGTCGCGCTGGCGGACCTCTTTGCCGCCTCCGCCGTCAGCCCGGACGCGCTCGCAGTGATGGACGGCGCCCGCCTGGTCGGCGTCATCCCGCGGGTGACCATGCTGACCGCGCTGGCCAGCGTCGGCGGACAGCAGATGGAGGACGCCAACATTCGGGAGGTCGGTGGAGCGGGGCGCGACCGGTCTGACGCTTCGATCATGGGAAGTGCGATCTGATGCTGTGGGCTGTCATGGACACGGTGGAGTCCGGGGTGCCCCGGATCCCGGTCGGCGAGTGGATCGACACCGGGTTCGACTGGATCAAGACCAACTTCCGGGAGTTCTTCCGCTTGGTCGCCGACCTCATCGAGACGGCGGTCGAGGGACTGGCCGGCCTGCTCCTGGCACCTCCCGCGATCGTCATCGTGATCCTCCTGTCGCTGCTGGCCTGGCTGGCGCGCGACTGGAAGCTGGCGGTCGGCTCGTTCCTCAGCCTGGTCGCGGTGATCGGGATGGACCAGTGGGACAACTCGATGGACACCCTTGCCCTGGTGGTCGTGGCCACCGTCATCGCGTTGGTGATCGCGATCCCGCTGGGTGTCGCCGCGGCGAGGTGGGACGGTTTCAGCGCTGCGATCAGACCGGTGCTGGACCTCATGCAGACGATGCCCGCCTTCGTCTGGCTGGTCCCCGTCGTCACCCTCTTCAGCATCGGGGTGCCTGGTGGACTGGTCGGCACGGTCATCTTCGCGCTGCCGCCCGGGGTACGACTCACCGAGCTGGGCATCCGGCAGGTCGACCGCGAGGTCGTGGAGGCTGGTCACGCCTTCGGTGGCACCCCGCGGCAGATCCTGCGCGGCATCCAGTTCCCGCTGGCGATGCCGACCATCATGGCCGGCGTCAACCAGGTCATCATGCTCGCGCTGTCGATGGCCGTGATCGCCGGGCTCGTGGGTGCCGGGGGTCTCGGTGGGGCGGTGGTCTCGGCGATCTCCACCCTCAACATCGGCCTGGGCTTCGAGGCTGGTCTGTCCGTGGTCGTGCTGGCGATCTACCTCGACCGGGTCACCGCCTCGGTCGGCGAGGGCGGTTTCGCGCTCCTGCGACGGCGCCGCGGCCGCCCGGCCGCCACCGCGGAGCCGGCGGACGCAGTAGACGCAGAAACCGATGACCGGAAGGCGATGGTGTAGCTGGCCCGAGCGCAGTGACAGCGGGCGAGGAGTCCGCAGCACGGTCGGCGAGAGGGCCGACAGCACTCCACACGAGGAGGATTTCTTGATGAAGCGTCATTCGACACTTATGCGCACCGGAGCCATCACCGGGCTTCTTGCGCTGACCCTGACCGCCTGCGGCTCCGACGGTGACGACACCGGCGACGACCCCGCGAACGGAGGCGACGCCAACAACGAGGAGACCCAGGACGACACCGAGGGCGAGGCCGCCGGTGGCGAGGGCGGCACGATCACCCTGGGCATCATCCCGTCCTGGACGGACGGGCTCAGCACCGCGTACCTCTGGAAGAACGTCCTGGAGAGCGAGGGCTACACCGTCGAGATCGCCGAGATCGCCGACGCCGCCCCGTTGTACACCGGTGTGGCCAACGGCGACATCGACATCTACCCCTCGGCGTGGCCGGAGGTGACGCATGCGTCATACATGGAGGAGTACGGCGATCAGCTCGAGGACCTCGGTGCCTATTACGACGACGCCAAGCTGACCTTTGCGGTCCCTGAGTACACCGACATCAGCTCGATCGCCGACCTGACGGACAACGTGGACATGTTCGACGGCCAGATCGTCGGGATCGAGTCGGGTGCCGGGCTGACCAAGGCCACCAAGGAGTCGGTCATGCCGACCTACGGCCTGGACGCCTACACCCTCGTCGAGTCGTCCACGACGGCGATGCTGACCGAACTGGGGGAGGCGATCGACAACCAGGAGGACATCGTCGTCACGCTGTGGCGTCCGTTCTGGGCTAACAGCGAGTTCCCGGTCAAGGACCTGGAGGACCCCGAGGGTGCCCTCGGTGAGCCCGAGACGCTGAACGCGATCGCGACCGCCGGCTTCAGTGACGAGTTCCCCGAGGTCGCCGAGATGTTCGGCAACTTCACTCTGGATGATGACGCCTACGGCTCGCTGGAGGACACGGTCGTCAACCAGTTCGGACAGGGCCAGGAGGAAGAGGCTATCGAGGCGTGGCTCGAGGAGCATCCTGACTTCGTCGACAGCCTGAAGGGCTGACCGGCCACCAGGGCAGGGCGTATGGCGGCCCGCACCGGAGATCTCTCCGGTGCGGGCCGTTGTCCTTGACGCGCTGGTGCAGCGCCTCGGCGGCACGCGGTCGGTGACCGGCCGGAACGTAGACTCGCTCCTCGTGACTGATGTGCATCCACCCACGCCAGAGGCGGGACGTGAGTTCGTCCTGACGGTCTCCTGCGAGGACCGGCGCGGCATCGTGCACGCGGTGACCGGGGTCATGGTCGAGCAGGCGCTGACCATCGTCGACAGCCAGCAGTTCGGTGACGAGAGTACGGGGGAGTTCCACCTGCGGATGCACCTGCGCAGGGAGGGAACTCCGCTGCCTGCCGCGCAGCTCGAGCAGGCGTTCGCCCCGACCGCGCAGGAGTTCGTGATGCAGTGGCGCGTGCTCGACCTGTCCCGTCGCCACCGGATCCTGGTCATGGTGAGCCGGCAGGGCCACGTGCTGAACGACCTGCTGTTCCGGACGCGGACCGGACTGATGAACGTCGAGATCCCGGTGATCGTCTCCAACCACGAGGACTTCCGCGCACTGGCCGAGTGGCACGGCATCCCGTTCCACCACCTGCCGGTCACTCCGGAGACCAAGCCCGAGGCCGAGGCCCGGCTGCGCGCGCTGGTCGCTGAGCACGAGGTGGACACCATCGTGCTGGCGCGCTACATGCAGGTGCTCTCGGAGGAGCTGTGCGCTGAGTTCCCCGGGCGCATCATCAACATCCACCACTCGCTGCTGCCCAGCTTCAAGGGCGCCAAGCCGTACACGCAGGCGCACGACCGCGGCGTGAAGGTCATCGGCGCGACCGCGCACTACGTGACGGCCGACTTGGACGAGGGGCCGATCATCGAGCAGGACTTCCGCCGGGTCGACCACCGGATGACCCCAGGCGAGCTGGCGTCCGTGGGGCAGGAGCTGGAGGCGATGGCCCTGTCGCGGGCGGTGCGCTGGCACGCCGAGCAGAGGGTCGTGCTGCGGGGGCGGCGGACGGTCGTCTTCGGCTAGGCGCGAGGCACCCCTCGATGGGCTGCCCGGCGCTAGGGTCGGTCCGTGGACTACAGCACGATGTTCCGCCTTGATGGCAAGCACGCGGTCGTGATCGGCTGCGGTGGCATCGGAGCCGAGCTCGTCGAGGGCCTGGCCGCCCAGGGGGCCCGGGTGACCTGCCTGGACGCCGACCCCAAGGTGGCGGCTCAGGCCGCAGCCCGTGCCACGGCATACGCCCCGGCAGTCTCCGGGAGGGTCGACGTGCTGGACGGTGACGGGCTCGCGCGTGCCGCAGCGGACCTGCGTGACGTGGACGTTCTCGTGCTCACCGCGGCCACCAACGTGCGCAAACCCGTGCTCAGCTACACCGTCGCCGAGTTCGACCGGGTCGTGGCCCTGAACCTGCGCGGCACCTTCCACGCCGTCCGCGCCTTCGCCCCGCGCATGGCCGAGCGCGGCCGCGGCTCGATCATCGCCATGAGCTCCATCCGTGCGCTCGCCGTGGAGCCCGGCCAGGGTGCGTATGCCGCCACGAAGGCTGGCATGGTGCAGCTGCTCCGCGCCCTGGCCGCCGAGCTGGGACCGCAGGGGGTGCGCGTCAACGCGGTGGCGCCGGGCGTCGTGGAGACACCGCTCACCGAGCAGATCCGGGCCGACGAGGCCTGGTCTCGGGCCTATGCGGAGAAGAGCGCGCTGGGCAGGTGGGCGAGGCCTGAGGAGCTGGTAGGTGCGGTGGTCTACCTGGCCAGTGACGCCGCAAGCTTCGTGACCGGCAGCCAGCTGCTGGTCGACGGGGGCTGGACGGCGATCGATGGGCGGTTCACCCCGCCGTTCTAGGCACTGTCGGCGGACGCTATACCTTCGGCGCGCACCGGTCGCGTGACTGGAAGGTCGATTCGCCGGAGCCGGCCCTCGACTGACGTGTGCAACGCCTGCCGTCTCGCCCTCCACACTCGTCCCCGCGTTGTGGCGCGGGATCACCGCTGGCACCGCCTTGAGCCCTGCCCCCCGCCAGTTTCTCTGAGTCGCAACTTCCTGGGCCTTGACCCTTGTCAGTCGGTGATGCCGCTGCTAGCGTTCCGCACTATCCAGTGGACTAAACGGTCCACGTGATGGACCAAGGAGTGGACAATGAAGTTCAGAGGACTCAAGATCCCGGCTGTGCTGACGGCCCTCGCCGTCGGTGTGAGCGGCGGAACCGTGCTGGCCGCGGGTGGCCTGGGCGGTCCCAATGGTGGGTCGCCCAACGGGGTTACGAAGGCCGTATATACGGACGGCATCACGGACTACGGCGTGAATCGAGGGACCGATCCCGCGATCTACAACGACTGGGGCAACGGGTGGAGCGAGGGTGAGACGCCACGCGTCATCATCTACAGCCACACGCCTGGTCCCCGGCACGCGCACCTCGGGCCCAGACTCGACCCGGGGTTGAACCCGCCGCTCACGGAGGCCAACGTGGCGCAGTGGAACCTCAAGAACTGGCTTGAGGCCGAAGGCATCCAGGTCGACTGGACGGAAGACCCCACCGCACTGAACCGGCTCAACAACTACAACGGCTTTATCGCGCTGAGCGCCAACCGTGATGCCTACGACGACACCGCCCAGACCTCGCTCAAGCAGTTCGTGCGGCGCGGCGGCGGTTTCGTCGGAATCCACAACGCCTTCGGTGCCGAGTACCACTGGCCGTGGTACGAGGGCCTGCTCGGCGGTGCGAACTTCTACGACCACGGCCCGAACCGTGACGGCACGGTCGAGGTCCTGAACCACAACGATGTCTCGACCGAGAATCTCCCGGCCGAGTGGGCGTTCAAGGATGAGTGGTACAACCTCGTGCCCTTCCCCAGCTACGTGAACTTCCTCGCGAAGGTCGACGCTGACACCAGCGACACGGGGAGGAGCTCTGGTCATCCGGGCCACGGTGACAACCACCCCGTCAGCTGGTGCCACTACTACGACGGTGGAAAGTCGTGGCTGACGACTCTGGGCCACGACGCAGCCACGTGGAGCGATGCCGAGTTCGAGGGAGATGAGTACTTCCAGGACCACGTGGTGAACGGCGTGCTCAGCTCCATTGGCATGAAGGAGTTCTGCCAGCGCTGACTGCACCATCCTCCCGCACGTTGATGGGCGGGACGCTGCATCGCGCGGCGTCCCGCCCATCTGCTGTGCGTCGCTGCGCTCCTCCCAGGTGCGGCGCCCCGCCCTCGACGTCGGGCGTGCCCGACTCGCTGCGCTAGGTCGGCCTGGGACTCAGGGCGGGAGGTGGTTGGACACCAGGGATTCGCCCACACGCAGTGTGTGCCGGCGCTCCGGTCCCCGATGCCTCCAGCGGCGGAAAGCTGCCCGTACCTCTTGCCGCAGGGGCAGTCCACCACTATGTTGCTGATCACCAGTCGGTCCAAATGGTCCGCCAGATGGACCGCGCGGTGGCTCGAGCACCACGAATGGCCACCCGCACGTCGTTCGAACCAAGGAGACATCGGCATGCGTTCACCCCGAACCAAGAGATTGGCCGTTGCCGCACTGGGCACAGTGTTGGCCGCGTCGCTTGTTGCCCTTCCAGGGACTGGAGTAGCGGCTCCAACTGCGGAGAGCCCACCGGACACCCTGTCCGCGGTCGACCCCACCGGGGCCGACATGCCCACCGTCGGAGGCAACCTGGGAAACCAGCACTACTCGGCTCTGTCGCAGATCAGCAAGCAGAACCTCCAGAAGCTCGGCCCTACGTGGCGGACGCACCTCTCCGCCGTCGAGCCGGCCTCCAACGACACCGGGCAGCAGACCACCCCCATCGTGGTCGATGGAGTCATCTACACCGACACGCCGAGCGGGGGCGTGATCGCCGTCGATGGCAAGACCGGCGAAGCCGACTGGAAGTGGGAGCCTCAAGGCTTCGGCACCTCTGGGACACGCCGCGGTGTTTCGGCGGGCGACGGTCGGGTGTACACACTCGCCGCCGGCAACCGTGCCGTAGCCCTTGACCAGGACACGGGTGAGGAGGTCTGGGTCGTCACCGTGGAGGGCCCGAACGGGGAGGACCTCGGTCGGGTCGATCGCGTCGCAACGGTCTATCACGACGGGATCGTCTATGTCCATGCGGCGAACGGCAGCCGCGCCGCCGTGGTCGCCCTCGACTCCAGCGACGGTTCATACCTCTGGCACTTCTTCGGCGGTCCCGACCGCGGAACCGTCTTCACCGACGTCAACGGCAACTCCGTCGATGCAGGTGCCACGTGGGGTCCCGTGCTGCCGGACGGGACGGACTGTTCCATCGAGGGCGGTGCCACGCCGTGGATGCATGGGTCCGTGGATCCCGAGCTCGGCATGTACTACATGACATTCGGCAACGCGCGTAGCTGCACGTCGTCGCAGGACGGATCATTGCGGCCTGGCGACAACCTGTGGTCCAGCACCCTGGTGGCCGTTGACATGACCACGGGGGAGTACAAGTGGCACTTCCAGTCCATCCGTCACGATGTCTGGGACATGGACAACGTCCACCCGCCCACCCTTGCTGACATCGAGGTCGATGGCTCCGAACGCCAGGTCATCTTCTATGGCACCAAGTCCGGTCACCAGTTCGTGATCGACCGGACCAACGGCAAGTCAGTCCTCCCCGTGATCCACAAGGAGATGATCACGGACTCTCGCCAGAACCACGCCGAGACCCAGCCGTTCCCTGAGAGCCGGCTGCTCCCAGAGTGCCTCGTGTGGGAGAAGCTGGGCCCAGAGAACATCCCAGGCGACCCATGGCGCGCCGTCCCGAACTACAACGGCTACCAGCCCGATGAGCACGGCAATCTGGTCTTCAACCCCGACAGCTATGTCAAGGCAGACGAGCCCTTCCTCAGCTATCCCGAGGGACAGGACCACCGCCAGGGTTGCATGTATGACCCTCAGTGGGATCTGCCGATTTTGTCCACCACCAGCCAGAACGGTGGAGGAGACTGGTCGAACCAGTCCTACAGCCACAGCACCAACATGGTCTACTTCCCCTACGGCACCAACCCGGTGGCGCACTGGAACGGCGCGTCGGCGAACGGACAGCGCGCGATTGGCCAGTACCAGACGGGTGGAATCCTCGCTTACGACGCCTCCACAGGTGAGAAGACCTGGACCAATCATCTGGGCACCGACATGTCCCACGGACAGGGGCCTATGACCACGGCCAGCGACCTGCTCTTCGTCGGGCAGATCGACGGCCGGCTGCTGGCCATGGACGCCACTGACGGCGAGGTCCTGTGGGAGTTCCAGACCGGTTCGGGCATCTCGGCCGCCCCGGTCACCTACGAGATCGACGGCGAACAGTACGTCGCAGTTCTCGCGGCCGGGTCCACCAACCCCTACGGTGGGTCTGTCACGCAGGGCGACTCCCTCTGGGCATTCAAGCTCGGTGGTGACTACACGACCGAGTCGGGTAGCCAGGAGGGTCCGAACACCGCACCTCTTAGCATTCGCCGGCCCGTGCAAGGCGGACCCGTCGAGGGATCCGAGGTGGACAACACGGTCCTGCTGGCGCGTTCGAACCGGTCTGACTCGGCTGCCTCCCAGGACAACACCTCGCAGCGCGGGATGGCCCCGACTCACCTGCGAGTGGAGGTGGGCACCACGGTGACCTTCCTGAACCCTGGCGTTGAGACCTTCCCCAACTTCCCGAACGAGCTGGAGCACTGCGCGACCCAGTTCTTCGAGGGAGAGTTCAATGTCAGGCTGCAGCCGGGAGAGTCCTACCAGCACACGTTCGACCGGGCTGGAGACTACTTCTTCAACGACTGCACGGACCCGCGACCGGTTGGCAAGATCGAGGTGTACCTGGAGCCTGAGGACCGTCCGGGTTCACTGCGCTTCCCGGCCTCGACACTTCGCCTGGGCTCGGGCACCGGTCAGTTCACCGGAGTCCACGGAACGGTGACGGCCTTCTTGGACCTGCCGGCGGGCTACACCTATGACGGTGAGGCCCAGTTGCACACCCCGCTGTCGGAGACGCCTGTGCCCGCCACGAAGGCCACGCTTGCTGGTGGGCGTCTCGTCGTCCACTTCGACAAGGCGGACCTGGACAACAATGTCCCGCAGGGAGAGGTCGAGCTCACTCTCTCGGCCAACTTCATCCACGATGGAGTGCAGAAGCAGCTGACCGCTACGACCGGAGTGACGGTCATCAAGTAGCACGGCGCCGGGCGCGGTGAGGGCGTCCACCCAGCCTGGGTGGACGCCCTTGTCGCGTGCTGTCGAAGCTGCGGGTGTCGAGCACACACCACACCGCGAGCCAGGACGGCCGAGCGCCCAACGGCCCGCTTGAGTCGCTGTGGCGACGACTGTGAACGGGGTCGGAGGCAGAGGTGTGGGTGCGGTCGAGTCAGACGGCGGACGTCCGATGATGCACGCCGACGGCGGATGGGCTCCCTGCGGCCGCCACAGGTGCGGCGTGGCCTAGGTTCGCTGGCCCGTGTAGGTCGGCAGGATGCTCGGTGGTATCGGACCCTTGATCCGTCCACCCTGCTGCGTCTGCTCCCACGCATGGGCGAGTATGCCGACGGAACGGCCAAGCACGAACAGGCCCCTGGCTAGCTCTGGGGCGACGCCAAGCTCGGCGTAGATGATCGCGGTCACCCCGTCGACGTTTATCGGCACCCTGCGCGCGCGGCCTTCGTTGAGCACGCTCTCGACGGCCAGACCCGCCTCGAGGTGCCGACCCGCGATGTCGCCATCCGTCCGGGCTTCCTCGAGCAACTGCAGAATGGGATCACGCCGGGGGTCGACCGGGTGGAACCGGTGACCGAACCCAGGCAGGTACTTAGAGGTCTCGCGCCAGTGCGCGACGACCCTACGGGTCACCTCCAGCAGCTCGTCACCATCATCCTGCCCCACGACGATCTCGTTGAGTAGCTGCACACACTGTTGACCGGCGCCGCCGTGGACATCGCCGAGTACGTTAACCCCGTTGGCCATCGCACTGTTCAGGCCTACGCCGCAGGTGGCCGCCATGCGGGCAGACGCGATAGACGGCGCCTGTGGACCGTGGTCGACGGAAGCCACGAGAGCTGCCTCGAGCAGTCGCTTCTGTCCGTGCGTCGGGAACGAGCCTGTGAGCAGCATCCACGCCACCTCGGTGAACCCGCGGTCCCGCAACAGCCCAGCGATCGGATGCCCGCGCAGCTCGATGGAGCCCGGGGCGATGTTGCTGATGTCGGTGGCCCACCAGTCGGCAACTGCGCCGGTGGGGTCGACGTCGCTCACTTGGCCGCCTCCGTGGAGGAGCGGGCGAGCCGACTGGGCCCCCATGGCCGATTGACGGCATCGGCACCCGTCCACTCGAGAGCCCCGTTGTGCTCGCCGAGCAGCGGTGGCCGTGACCGGGGCCCGAGACTCTCTCCGTCGAAAAGGACGCCGTTGCTCATCACCCGCAGCGACCGGTCGGGGTCGCCGGGGAACTCGACCTCGTGTAGGAAGGCGCGCTGGGCCAGCTGCGGCAGCGACAACGCGGCCGACACGGTCAGGATCCGCGCCGCAGGCACGCCGCAGCCGTTGAGGATCTCCTCCCACTCCAGCGCCGTCCTGGTCGCAAGTCCGGCGTTCACCTCGACGTTCAGCTCCTCCCGGTGGGCCTTGCGGGCCTCCCGTTGGCTGAAGCGGGGGTCGCGCGTCAGCTCGGGCCGGCCGATCGCCTCGCACAGTGAGACGAACTGCTGCTGCCGGTTGGCCGCGATGTTGAGCGGGCCGTCGGCGGCCTCGAAGGTGCCCGAGGGTGCAGCGGTGAAGTTCTGGTTGCCGATCGGTCCCGGCTCGACGCCGGCTCCGAGGTAGTTGCTGACCGCCCAGCCCATCGTCGACAGGGAGGCCTCGAGCATCGACACATCGAGGGTGGCACCGACTCGGTTCCCGTCCGCGTCGCGCGCGACGAGCGCGCCACACACGGCCAACGCAGCCATCAGCCCACCCACCGAGTCGGCGATCGGGAAGCCCACGCGCAGCGGGGCGGTCTCGGGGGTGCCGGTGATGCTCATGATCCCGGAGAGGCCCTGGATGATCTGGTCGTATGCCGGTCGCTGGCTCAGCGGCCCGTCCTGGCCGAAGCCGGACACGGCGCAGTAGACAAGGCTGGGGTTCAGCTCCCGGAGCCGGTCGGCCCCCAGGCCCAGCCGGGCCATGACTCCTGGGCGGAAGTTCTCGACCACGACATCGGCCTCGGTGGCCAGGTCGAAAAAGACCTCCCTGTCATCCGGGTCCTTCAGGTCCAGCTCCACGGACTTCTTGCCGGCGTTCTGCGCGAGGAAGGACGCACCCAGCCCGCGACCGTTCAGGTCGGCGTCGGCGCCCAGTGCCCGGGCCAGGTCACCACGCCGCGGCTGCTCGACCTTCACGACCTCCGCCCCCAGCAGGGCGAGGTGGTAGGTGCAGTACGGTCCGGCGAGGACGTTGGTCAGGTCGAGGACGCGTATGCCGTCCAGCGGGCGAGCCATGAGCGATGGACCTCCGAGATGGGTCGGGTGGGTGGGCTAACGGGGGGTGCCTGAGCGGCCCCCGCAACGTGGGCAGTGCTTAGTTGGTCGACCGCAGCGGATGATCGACCCCGAGCGCGCCGAGCGTGGCCGCGGCGGCGATGAGTGCGGTGGCCAGCCCGGGGATGCGGTCCTCTGGGAAGCGCAGTGTCGGGCCGCTGTAGGTCAGCGCGGCCACGACCTCACCCGACTCGGACCGGACGGGTGCGCCGACGGCAGAGATCCCTACCTCGCGCTCGCCGTGACTGACGGCGAACCCCTGCGTCCGGACCATCTCCAGGTCGGCCACCAGGCTGTCCAAGGGGGGCGCGCTGGCGTGCGCCCCGGCATACAGGGTCTGCACCGTGTCCGGGTTGACCTGGCTGAGCAGCACCTTGGAGGAGGCACCCGAGACGAGCGGGAGCTGGTCGCCGATGTGCACGACGTGGCGCAGCGGCAGGGGAGACTCTTCCTGCGCGACGCAGATCCTGGTGCGCCCGCGCCGGATGAAGAGGTTGACGGTCTCCTTCTCCCGCTCGACGAGCTGCTTCATCACGGCTCGGGCCTGCGGGGGGAGCTCCCATGCTTGGTTGGCGGCACGGGCCCAGCGCCACAGGCTGGGGCCGGGGATGTAGCCACGGCTGGTGGATGCCAGCAGCCCCTCGGACTCGAGGGTGAAGAGCAGCCGGATGACCGTTGTCTTGGCCAGGCCGCTCGCCTCCACGATGTCGGCGATGCTGCGGGCCCGGTTCGAGCCGTCCGTGAACTGGCCCATGATGTCCAAGGCCCTGGTGACGCTGCGCACCGTCTGGGGGGTCCCCCGCTCGTCGACCTCCAGGTCGACGGCTCCCTCTGTGTTCTCGCTCATTGGATCAGATTCACCCCTTGCGGTTTCGGCTGGTAATGGTTACGTTAACA
This sequence comes from Ornithinicoccus sp., assembly GCA_035303365.1. GTDB lineage: Bacteria > Actinomycetota > Actinomycetes > Actinomycetales > Dermatophilaceae > Ornithinicoccus. Next base: position 9,289 of record DATGRS010000121.1, on the reverse strand, counting down.
TCGGTCCACACAATGGTCCAGAGATACCGCTTAGTGGATTGCGAGGATGCAGATGGCTGTAGCGAACGAGGCCGGGATCGAGTCCCAGCGTGCCCCGTTCATGGTGCCCTGCTTTGTCGGGGGCGCCTGGCAGGAGACCGCGCGGACCGAGGAGCGACAGGGGCCGTACCACCACTATGCCGTGAGCATCGCCTCGCAGGCCGACACCGCTCTCGTGGACGTCGCTGTGGCGGCGGCGGTCTCGGGCAGGGCGGCCGTCGCGACCATGTCTCCCTCGGACCGGGCCGACGTCCTTGAGCGTGCGGCGGAGCTGACGGACCAGCGCTCCGACGAGATCGCCGAGCGCCTGGCTCTTGAGCTGGGCAAGCCGGTGCGTGACGGGCGCGGCGAGGCGCTGCGGGTCGCGGCGACCTTCCGCATCGCGGCTGCGGAAACTCGTCGACTCGGGGGCAGCGTGCTTCCGGCCGAGGGATGGCCGCTCGGCCGCGGCAGCACCGTCCTGACCCGGAGCACCCCGGTGGGCGTGGTCCTGGCGATCACCCCGTTCAACGCGCCGGCCAACCTGCTCGCGCACAAGCTGGCGGCGTCCTTCGCTGCGGGCAACTCGACCATCATCAAGTCACCTCCGCAGGCCCCCGCCTCGACGGCCATCGTGGTCGAGATCGCGCTGGAGGCGGGCGTCCCCGCGGAAGCGATCCAGCTGCTCCACGGCGGTGCGGACATCGGGGCGCAGCTGTGCGCGGCACCGGGCATCGGGGCCGTCGCGTTCACCGGTTCGGCTGGGGCGGGCGCGGCAGTGGCGCGCGCCGCGGGACCCAAGCGCACCGTGCTTGAGCTGGGCGGCAACGCGGCGACGATCGTGCACGAGGACGCCGACATCCCCAAGGCCGCAGCGGCCTGCGCCCGCACCGGCTACAGCAACTCTGGCCAGTCGTGCATCTCGGTGCAGCGGGTCTATGTCCACCGCTCCCGTCTGGAGGAGTTTGTGGCCGCCTTCACCGGCCACGTCAACAACCTGGTGGTCGGAGACCCCCTGGACCCCGCCACGGATGTCGGCTCGATGGTGGACGAGGCGGCCGCCAGCCGCGTAGCGGCCTGGGTCGAGGAGGCGGCAGCCGAGGGAGGCACCGTGCCGACCGGGGGAGTCCGAACCCATGCCACGGTCACGCCGGCCGTGGTCCTGGAGCCGCCGTCGACCTCCAAGGTGGTCCGGGAGGAGATCTTCGGTCCCGCCGTGGTTGTTCTCGGCTACGACGACATCGATCAGGTCATCGACGAGTGCAACGCCAGCCGCTACGGCTTGCAGGCCGGCCTGTTCACCCACGACGTCGGCACGATCTTCGACCTGTGGCGGCGGCTCGAGGTCGGGGCCCTGGTGGTCAACGGCCCCTCCAACCACCGTCTTGACCACATCCCCTTCGGCGGGGTCAAGGACTCCGGCATCGGCCGTGAGTCCCCCGCCTTCATGATCGAGGACTTCATGACCACCTCCACCCTGCACCTGCGTGGCATCAGCCTCTGGGGCGAGTCGGAGATCAGCAGTACACCGAACCGGACCGAGCGGGAGACTCCATGACCGTTGACCTCAGCCAGAACACCGCCGTGTCTGCGCAACCGGGCGACCCGACACCGACGAGCGGGTCGACCGCGGCCCACCAGCTCGTGCGGCAGCTGGAGAGCTATGGCGTGGAGTTCATCTTCGGACTCTGTGGCCACACCAACATCGCCTTCCTGGACGCCCTGGCCGACAGCTCCATCGAGTTCATCACCTTCCGGCACGAGCAGACGGCGGCGCACGCCGCCGACGGCTACGCCCGCGAGTCCGGGAAGCCGGGCGTCGTGCTGACCCACGTCGGCCCAGGCATGATGAATGCGGTCACTGGTGTGGCCAGCGCCGCCATGGACTCGGTGCCGCTGGTCGTGATCAGTGGCGACATCCCGTCCTACTATCTCGGCCGGCACCCGCACCAGGAGGTCAACCTCCACAACGACGGGGACCAGGCCGCCATCTACCGCCCGTTCGTGAAGCGCGCCTGGACGGTTCATCGCGTCGAGGACCTCGGCCGCTTCGTCGAGCGCGCCTTCTGGACCTCCACGACCGGCCGCCCCGGTGCGACGCTGGTGAGCGTGCCGATGGACATGTTCTCGCGCGAGGTCTCCGGCCCCGTCCCCGCGCTCCCCCCGGCCCCGCCAGCTGTGACCGCACCCGAGGCCGTCGCCCGGCGGGTCGCCGAGGCGCTCGCCGAGGCGCGGGATCCGGTGCTCTACATCGGGGGCGGAGTCGGTTCGCCCGAGGGCAGGGCAGCCGCGACCGCCGTGGCGGAGCACCTCGACATCCCGATAGTGCACTCGCTGATGGCTAAGGGTGCCATCGCCGACAGCCATCCGCTGGTGGCCGGCATGCCGGGGTTCTGGGGCGCCGAGCTGACCAACCGGCTGACCCTGGAGGCCGACCTCGTCCTCGCCGTGGGGACACGGTTCGCCGAGACGGACGCGAGCTCCTGGGACGGCGAGTCCACCTGGGCCTTCCCCCCGAGCCGACTCATCCAGATCGACATCGACCCGCAGGAGATCGGACGCAACTACCCCGTCGAGCTGGGCGTGGTCGGCGACGCCACCGAGACGCTCCAGGCCGTGGTCGCTGCGTTGAGGGAGGTGGCCCCGGAAGGCCGAGACCGGCCGCAGCTAAGGGAGCAGATCGCCGACAGCCGGGCGGAGGTCTTCGCCCGGATCAAAGACGCCGCGGACTCCGACCAGATGCCGCTGAGACCTCAGCGCATCCTGGCGGACCTGCGGGCAGCCGTGCCGCCGAACACCGTGCTAGTCACCGACGTGGGCTGGAACAAGAACGGCATCGCGCAGTGCTACGAGCTGCCCGCCGAGGGACGCTTCATCACCCCCGGCGGGTCCTCGACGATGGGTTTCGGCCCTGCTGCCGCGCTCGGGGTGCAGGTCGCCTCGCCGGAGCGAGCGGTCGTGGCCCTCATCGGCGACGGTGGCCTGAGCGCCCAGCTGGCCGCGCTGCCGACCGCGGCAGAGCGGGGGTTGCCGGTCATCTTCGTGGTAATGAACAACGCCTCCCACGGCACCATCTCGGACCTGCAGTCCTCGAGCTATGGACGAAGCTATGGCTGCGACTTCGTGGACCGGGAGGGCAAGCCGTACTCACCCGACTTCGCCGCGCTGGGCGCCGCATGTGGTCTGGACGGCTACCGAGTCGAGCGCCCCGAGGACCTGCAAAAGCATCTACGGGCGGCCCTGGAGAACCGCCGACCGGCCGTCATCGACGTGCCGATGGTGAACGAGCCAGTGCCCACCCCGGGCCACTGGAACATCAAGGACATCTACCGAGGCGACTTCGCCTAACCCCGCAGGAGCGGGCTATACCCAGCCCGCACCAACTCACCACTGAAAGAGGAGTGCACCACAATGAAGAGGTCCACCCACCTGCGCGGCATCGCCGGGCTCAGCATCCTGGCGCTGGCGCTGACCGCCTGCGGCGGCGATGGCGACTCAGACAGCGACGGCGCGACGGAAGCGACTACCGGCGGCAACGCCGCCGCCGAACCCGTGACCCTGTCATTCGCGCACAGCTACGCCACCAGCCACCCGCACCAGACCTGCGGTGCCGAACTGGTCAAGGAGAAGGTCGAGGAGGCCGGCGTCGGCCTCGAGATCGAGATCTTCCCGGACTCCACCCTTGGAGGCCACGCCGAGCGGTTTGCCTCGGTCGTCTCCGGCGACATCGACATCGACATCCAGGGTCCGTCGGAGATCTCCCAGACCTTCGAGCCGGTCGGCATCCTGGACGCCGCCTATGCCTTCAACGACGCGGACCACCTGTTCGGCTTCTTCGAGTCCGACGCCGGAGCGGAGCTGGGTGAGCAGATCATCGAGGGAAGCGGTGCCCGGATCCTCACTCCGTGGTACTTCGGCATGCGGCATTTCACCTCCAACACACCGCTGAACACCCCGGCTGACTTCGACGGGCTGCGGATGCGCTTCCCGGACACCCCGCAGTTCCTGCAGAACGCCGAGGCGCTGGGCGCCTCCCCGACCTCGGTTGCCTTCGAGGAGGTTTACATCTCCCTCCAGCAGGGTGTTGTGGACGGCCAGGAGAACCCGATCCCGACCATCGACTCGCTGGCCCTGCCCGAGGTCCAGTCCCACCTGAACCTCACCGGCCACATGGTCGGCATCCACATGATCGTGGTCAACGAGGAGAAGTGGCAGTCCCTCAACGAGGACCAGCAGGAGGTGCTGCAGTCGGTCTTCGAGGAGGTCCGGGACACCAACCGCGGCTGCATCGAGGACGCGGAGAACGAGCTCGTCGAGCAGTGGCAGGACGAGGGCACCATGGAGATCGTGGAGCCCGACGTCGACTCCTTCCGGGCCAAGGCGGAGGAGTTCTTCACCAACGAGCTCGAGGGCGAGAAGCTCGAGCTCTACCAGACGATCCGCGACCAGGCCTGACCGCACTCCGCCGCGGGAGGACCACACGTCCTCCCGCGGCGGAGTCACGTCTCACCCCGACATACTGCCCTGAGGAGCCACGCATGACTGCGCCCGTGGATGGACCCAGCACACGAAGTATGCCGCGCCGTCTCGTGCGCGGGCTTGACCTGGTCGAGCAGTCCGTGGGTGCGGTGTGCCTCAGCCTGATCCTGGTGCTGGTCTCGGTCCAGGTCGTCCAACGGCTCGCCGGCGGCGGCAGCTGGGTGTGGACAGGCGAGATCGCCAAGTACGCGATGGTGTGGCTCACGTTCATCCTGGCCGCCCACCTCCTGCGGACCAACGGCCACCTGGGGATGGACGTCATCGAACAGTGGTTGACGCCCCGAGGCGAACGCGTCATGACCCGCCTCACCGACATCCTCATCGCACTCGCCTGCTGGGGCCTGGTGTGGGCTGGCTGGGGGCTGCTCACCGCACCGTTCCTGGGCTCCTCGCCAGCGGCCGGTGTGCCCCTGGTCCTCGTGTATGCCGGGCCCGTCGCCGGGCTGGTCCTCACAGCGCTCACTGCCACCTGGTTCGCGGTGTTCGGCCGCGGCGTCAAGCACGAGATCGACGGCCAGCTCGACGGAAAGTTCCCGGAAGGAGTCCTCTGACATGGCCATGATCCTGCTCGGCGTCACCGTGGTGGTGCTCCTAGTTCTTCGGGTGCCGGTCGCCTTCGCGATCCTCGGCCCATCGGTGGTGTACCTCGTGGCCACCGGCTCTTCCCTAGAGCTGGGCCTGCGGACCGCCATCAACGGCGTGGACAGCTGGCCGCTGCTCGCCGTGCCGCTGTTCGTCCTGCTTGGGGTCATCGCCAACCATGCCGGCATCGCCGAGCGCCTCTTCGACTTCGCGCTTGCGCTGCTCGGTCGAGTCCGCGGTGGGCTGGCCTACGTCAACATCGGCTCCAGCGTCGGCTTCTCGTGGATGAGTGGCTCAGCCCTGGCCGACGCGGCAGGGCTCGGATCGGTGCAGGTGCCCGCCATGCAGCGGGAGGGGTACCCCGCGCGGTTCGCCGTGGGCCTCACCGGTGCGTCCGCCTTGATCTCCCCGGTCATGCCGCCCAGCATCCCGGCGGTCGTCTTCGCCTCGGTGGCCGGCGTCTCGACCGGTGCGCTCTTTGCCGCCTCCGTCCTGCCAGCCTTCCTGATCGCCTTCGGTCTGGTGGTCTATGTCTGGCTGTGGACGCGCAGGCAAGAATTCCTGAAGACCCAGGCCTTCCGGTGGCAAGCCGTCCTGGTGACCGGCCGACGCGCCATCGCGGGTCTGCTCACGCCGGTGTTGGTGATCGGCGGCATCCTGACCGGCGCGTTTACGCCCACCGAAGCAGCCGCCATCGGCTGCGTCTACATGCTTGTCCTCGGCTTTGCCTACCGGACGCTCCGTCTGCGCGAACTGGGACCGGTACTCCGGAACGCGGCGGTGACCTCTGCAGCGATCATGGTGATCATCGGGGCAACCTCGCTGCTCGGGTGGATCCTCGCCAAGGAGCGGGTCCCCGGGACGATCGCAGAATGGATGACCGAACTCACGGACAGCCCGACAACGTTCCTGTTCCTCGCGGTCGCCCTGCTCATCGTGTTGGGGGCGATCATGGAGCCAACCTCAGCGCTGGTCCTGAGCGTGCCGATCCTCCTGCCGGTGGCAAAGACCTTCGGCATCGACCCGATCCACTTCGGGGTCATCGTGGTCCTCACCTTGATGATCGGGCTCCTCACGCCCCCGGTCGGGCCGGTCGCGTTTGTGCTGAGCTCGGTCACCAGGATCCCGGTCAGGGAGGTCTTCCGCGGACTGCTCCCGTTCATGGCCCCGTTGGTCATCGTGGTGATCCTGATCGTGCTGTTCCCTGCACTGATCTGGTCTCCCACGCTCTAGCAGCCCTGCTGGTGCGGTTGGATACTGACATGATCCGCTTCCCCGAGGCGCTGCGACAGGGCCACCGCATCGGTGTCACCAGCCCGTCGAGCGGCGTGCCCAAGGCGCTCCGGCCGCGACTGGACTTCGCCGTCGGATGGCTGCGCGGCCGCGGCTACGACGTCGTGGTCGGCGACTGCATGGACGGTGACGGCTCGCACACGAGTGCCGCGGCCGTCCAGCGGGCGGGGGAGCTCCAACAGATGCTGACCGACCCCACGATCCGGGCGGTCGTGCCGCCGTGGGGCGGCGAGACGGCGATCGACCTGCTGGACCTGCTCGACTGGGACGCGATCTCCGCGGCCGAGCCGACGTGGCTGGTGGGCTTCAGCGACCTCTCGACGCTCATGCTGCCGCTCACGGTGCACACGGGGTGGGCGACGCTCCATGGGAGCAACCTGATGGACACCCCGTACGCAGCCGTCGACGGGCTGGTGCACTGGACGGATGCCGTCGCTGGCGATGCGGTCAGCCAGTCCGAGACCGGCAGATACCGGACGGACGGCCACGACGACTGGGAGGTGGACCCGAGCCCCACGGCATACACGCTGGATGGCCGCGGCAGGTGGGAGGTGGCGGACGACGACGAGATCGAGGTCAGCGGCCGGCTGATCGGCGGCTGCATCGAGACGATCAGCAAGCTGACCGGCACTCCGTACGGCGACGTTCCGGCGTTCGGCCGAGAGCATGCGGCCGATGGGCTCCTCGTCTATGTGGAGGCGGCGGAGGCCGGGGCCTTTGAGATCTGCCGGTCGCTGCACGGCATGCGTCTGGCCGGCTGGTTCGAGCACGCCAACGCGATCCTGGTCGGTCGCACGAACGCGCCCGACTCCGGGGAGTTCACGCAGCGCGACGCGGTGCTCGACGCACTGGAGGACCTCGACGTGCCGATCGTCTTCGACCTCGAGTGCGGCCACGTGCCGCCCCAGCTATCCCTCGTCAACGGCGCGCTGGCCCACCTGGTCGTCACCGACAACGAGCGCCGGATCGTGCAGGAGCTGCGCTGAGTCGGCTGCGCCGGTCTCGTGACGGCGTTACGGTGGAATGACCGTCCGCTGCACGCAGGAGGAGATCATGGCTGACAGCAAGCAGACCACCCAGCCCAAGCTGCTGGCCGGAGGCAACCCGCAGATTCCCAAGGGCGACGGAGATGGCCCGGTCCGCGACTACATCAGCGCCATGCCGGGCTGGAAGCAGGATCTCGGTCGGCGCCTGGACCGGCTCATCGTCGACACCGTGCCAAGGCTCCGCAAGGGCGTGCGGTGGAACCAGCCCTTCTATGGGGTGGAGGGTGACGAGGGATGGTTCCTGTCGTTCCGGTGCTACACCAGCTACGTGCAGGTGCAGTTCCTCTCGGGGCGCTCGCTGGATCCCATGCCGCCCAAGGAGTCGAAGCACGAGAAGGTGCGTTATCTCGACATCAGCGAGGACGACGACCTCGACGAGGACCAGCTCCGCTCGTGGGTTCAACAGGCCAGCACGCTGCCGGGCGAGAAGATCTGAGCAGTTACCCAGCCGGTGCATTCGCTCGGTCTCGGTCGACCACTCAGCTGCGGGGCCGGAAGGGGCGCTCGGACAGCACGGGCAGCTCCACGAAGTCCTCGCAGGCTCCCGTCCTGGCAAAGACGAACCTGATCGGCGCGGGCATTGCCGTCAGTCCCTCGGCCGTGGTGAGGTCGCGGGGAGCGCCGAGCTCGAGCATCTTGTCGCGCCAGTGCATGCGGCACCGGCCGGCCGCCCGGATGTTCTTGAGCCACTGCACCTCAGGGCCGTAGGTGAGGGCGAGAGTGATCGTGTCGCCGTGGCGGAATGCCAGCAGCGGGTTGCGTCTGACGGTGCCGCTCTTGCGGCCCACGTGCTCTAGCTCGACGAACCACCCGACCCCCGCCAGGTGGCGGAGCAGCGGGTTGGCGAACCGTTCGACATACGGCGTCAGGGACAACGGAGCGGGCACCTGGTCAGCATGACGCTCCCGCGCCGGTCGTGCACCCTGAGCCGAACGGCCCTCGTCGCGCGCCTCAGCGGGTGGTGAACCGCAGCTCCTGGCCCGGCCGCAGCTGGGCGCAGCGGTCGACGTCATCGTCGTTGACGTAGGCGATCACCGGGTAGCCACCGGTCACGGGATGGTCGGACAGGAAGAGCACTGGCAGGCCCGAGGGCGGGACCTGGATGGCGCCGCGCAGGATTCCCTCGCTGACGAGCTCACCCTCCCGCGAGCGGCGGAGCGGCTCACCGTCCAGCCGCACGCCGACCCGGTTGGACTCGCTGGTTACGGAGTAGGTCTGAGACGTCAGCAGCGACCACGCGTCGTCGTCGAACCAGTCGCGCCGGGGACCCGACATGACCCGCACGGTCGTCGGGTCGTTCGTCGGTTCCGGCACTGGGGCCACGTCGACACCGGGGAGCGGACGGGGGGTGGACCCCACCGGGAGCACGTCGCCGGGCTCGAGGACCTTCGGGCCGAGTCCGGCGAGGATGTCGGTCGCCCGTGACCCAAGCACCGGATCAACGTCGATGCCGCCGCGGACAGCGAGGTAGGTGCGGAGTCCGGCCGGTGGCATGCCGAGGGCGAGCTGCTCGCCGGCTGCAAGGTGGAACGGCGCGAGGTGTGGGGACTCCGGGCAGCGTGCGCCCGTGGTCGCCAGCACCACGTCGCTGATCGCCTCCACGACGAGGCCACCCAGCGTGACCTCGAGCGAGGCGAGCGACGGGTGGTTGCCGACGAGCGCGTTGGCGAGGCGGTGGGCGCCGCGGTCGCAGGCGCCAGAGCGGCCGATGCCGAGCGGTGCATGCCCGTAGCGACCGAAGTCCTGCACCGTCGTCAGCGGTCCGGGGTCGACCACGCGGAGCCCGGGGAGAGCGAGGTAGGCCGAGGTCA
>DATGRS010000120.1:0-17115 GCA_035303365.1 Ornithinicoccus sp. | reverse complement strand
CACCGGACGCGACGCGACCAGCTTCGGCGGCGTCGACCTGGTGGCGAAGATCAACGAGTCGGTCCAGGCCGACGGCACGTGCGGCAGCTGGGGCTATGCGCTCGGCCAGGCGCTGTGCATCCTCGGCCTCGAGCGAGCAGGCGCCGACGTGCCGGAGACGCTGGTCGACAACCTGCTGACCCACCAGGACGAGACCGGTGCCTTCGGCTACCTGGCCGGGGAGTTCGTCGTGGAGAACGACTCCACCGGCTTCGCGCTCGCTGCCCTCTCGGCGGTGGCGGGGGACCGTGAGGCCGCGCTCGCCGCGGCGGAGGCCCGCGACTACCTGGTGAGCGCGCAGACCGACGCTGGCTACTGGGAGGGCTACTCGCCGGTGAACGCCACGGGCGTCGTGGCGCCGGCGCTGGAGACGGTGGGCGTCCCGCAGGATGCTGCCGTGAGCTGGCTGGCCGGGCAGCAGCTCGCCGACGGCTCCCTGCCGAGCGTCCTGGATGGCAGCACCGGCGACGTGCGGGCCACCGTCCAGGGCCTGTTGCCGTTCACCGGCGAGAGCTACCTGTCGGTCGGGGAGGGCGGCGCCGACTCGGTCGAGCTGGTCGTGAACCCGGAGGCGGTCGAGCGCATCTACGGCGTTGACCGCTACGGCACCGCTGCTGCTGCGAGCCTCGACGCCTATGCGCCCGGGGTCGACACCGTGTTCGTCGCGACGGGCACCGGCTTCGCCGACGCGCTGACCGGGTCCGCACTGGCCGGGCACCTGGAGGCGCCGATCCTCCTGGTGCGCACCGACTCCGTGCCGGAGGTCACCGCTGCCGAGCTGGCTCGCCTAGACCCGTCGCGCGTCGTCGTCCTGGGCGGTGACGCCGCGGTCTCCGACGTGGTCATGAGCGCGGTGGGTTCTTATGCCGAGGGCAACGTCGAGCGCATCTCGGGCAGCAACCGCTATGGCACCGCGGCCGCGGTCGCCGAGGAGTTCGGCGCGGTCGACCACGTCTTCGTCGCGACCGGCCAGGCGTATGCCGATGCACTGGCTGCCTCGGCCGCCGCCGGTGCCGATGGGGTCCCGGTGCTCCTGGTCGGCAAGGATGCGGTGCCGCCCGCCACCGCCGCGCGGCTTGCTGCGATCGACCCCTCGTCGATCACCGTGCTCGGCGGTGCGGCTGCTGTCTCCGACGACGTCCTGACCGAGCTCGAGGGCTATGCCGAGGTGACCCGGGTCGCTGGCGCGAACCGTTACGAGACCGCCGCAGACCTGTCCGCCCTGCGTGGCGACGCATCGGGCGCCATCATCGCGACCGGCCTGGACTACCCGGACGCGCTGACCGGTGCGGCCTACGCCGCTCTGGCTGACGTGCCGGTGCTGCTGGTGAAGCCGGCGGAGATCCCGCCGGCGACGCTCGTCGAGGTCGACCGGTTGGCGGCGCGCTTCCTGGTGGTCGTCGGTGGCGGCTCGGTGGTGCAGGACGAGGTGCTGACTCAGCTCTCGCAGCTGAACTACGCCGGCTGACGCACGCCAAACGCGGCTTAGCCACGCCATCCCGGTTCGGACGTGCAAGACGCGCCCTATAGCGCGCGTCTTGCACGTCCGAAGCGTCCGGACCGCAGATATCCACAGGGACTCCCGCACACTGCTGCGATGTGCGGCATCGTTCTCCGATGCCCCAACATCCGCTTGGCGGTCCCCCCGAAGGCTCCCGACGGAGCCCGCGGGGCGGTGTGCCCTGGCGCAGGCAGGTGGCCATCGAGCTGGCGCTCCCGACGGGAGGCCTGGTGCACCGTGCTGACCTGCGGCGCCTCGGCATCTCTCGCCACGACGTGCGCCACGAGGTGGACGGAGGCCGGTGGACGCGGACGGGCCGCCATACGGTCCTCATCGCCTCGCCCGTCCCCGATCTGGTGCATCCGAGCAGCCCCAGGTGGCCGACTCCGAGGCCAGCCACCTGGCCCGCGGTCGCGGCGTGGGCCGTGTGGGAGTCGGGATCGGGTGCCGTGCTGGACGGCACGTCCGCACTTCGGCTGGCCGGGCTCACGCACTTCGACGACGACTCTGTGCATGTCGCCGTGCCCCGCGGTTCTCGAGCGATCCGGCTGCCAGGGGTCCGGCTGCGTCGACCCAGGTTGGTGAGTCCGGCTCCGGGTGCGGGACTGCGCCGGACCACCACCGAGGCGGCGGTCATCAACGCCGCACAGTGGGCCGTGAGCGATCGCCAGGCGGCACTCATCATCGCGATGGCGGTGCAGCAACGGATCACCAGCGGGCGCCGGCTGCTCCACGAGTGGGAACGCCGTGGCCGCGTCCGTCGGCGGCAGCTCATCGATGTCGTCCTGCGCGACGTCGCCGGCGGTGCCCAGGCGCTCGGTGAGCTCGACTTCGCGCGCCTCTGCCGGCAGCACGGACTCCCCACGCCCTCACGTCAGGTCGTGTGCAACGGGCCGAGGGGCCGGATCTACCTCGACGTCTGGTGGGAGAGCCTCGGCGTGGGCGCCGAGATCGATGGTGCACAGCACGGGTGGGGCCTGAACCGGGTGGACGACGCGCTCCGCGACAACGAGCTCATGCTCGCCGACGGTCTCACGTTGCGGATACCAGTGCTCGGGCTTCGGGTCGCTCCGGCACAGTTCATGTCTCAGGTGCGCCGGATGGTCGAGATCGGACAACGGCGTCGGCTGGCCGGCTGAAGCGCAGTCGCGGCGTCGAGCCATCCAACCCGTTCGGACGTGCAAGCCGCGCCCCATAGCGCGCCCAGCACGTCCGAAGGCTGGGCCCTGGGAGCCCTCCTCTTGCGCGTCCGGGGGCCCCGGCCGAGCGCGGGTGCGCGTGTGAGACGTCTCTGTGTGCCGAAGTGATGCACGATGGGCGCCATGAGCGAGATCGTCGTCAGCAAGATCGTCGAGGCGTCCCCCGACCGGGTCTGGGAGGTCCTCACGAACCTCGACGGCGCGGCCGAGACCCTGACCGGCGTGGTCTCCGTGCAGCGGATGACCGACGGGCCGTATGCCGTGGGCACGCGTTGGCGGGAGACCCGCAAGATGTTCGGCAGAGAGTCGACCGAGGAGATGTGGGTGGCGGAGAGTGACCCGTGGCGGCGCAGCCTGGTTCGAGCCGAGTCAGGCGGGGCCGACTATGTCACCGAGTTCACCCTGACCCCGCTCGACAACGCCGCCCGGACCGAGCTGGCCGTGCGGTTCGGCGCGCAGATGACGTCGCCGTCGACGCTGCAGAAGTTGGGGATGAAGGTCTTCGGTGGGCTGGCGGAGAAGGCGAGCCGCAAGGCACTCGAGCAGGATCTCACCGATATCGCCGCAGCCGCCGAGGACTAACCCCGGCGGCTGACCAGCGCTGAGACGGTTTCAGCCGTGCACCTTCGACTGGTTGCGCACCCGCGCGACGGGTCGGGTCAGGAGCGCTCGGCGGCGTACCGACGCTGGATCTCCTCGGCCCCGGCCTGGTTCATCTGAGCGACGCGGACCGAGTTGCCGAACGGGTCCCGTGCCCCGAAGTCGGTCCCGTAGGACTGCTCGACAACCTCCTGCGTGATCTCCACGCCGGCAGCCACCACCGCGTCATAGGTGGCGCGGACGTCCTCGCTGGTGAGGAAGATGCCACCGAGGGCGCCCTTGGTCAGGAGCTCGCGCAGCTGGGCCGCGGTGTCCTCGTCGTGGACGGGCGCTCCGGGCAGTTGCAGGAGGATGTGGTGCTCGGGGTCGGAAGGCAGGTTGATCGTCAGCCAGCGCATGAAGCCCATGTCGATATCGTCCTTGACCTCGAAGCCGAGGATGCCGCAGTAGAAGGCGATTGCCTCCTCCTGGTCGAGCACGTGGAGGGTGGTGATTCGAATGCTGTTGAGGTGTGTCATGACGGCAACGCTAGATCCGCGCCGGGTCGGGCTGCTTCTCCGAAACTGCTGTCGTTGACAGCCTTGGTGGAGGGGCGCCGTCGCGAGGTCGCGTCCAGGCGGCGATGAAGCAGCTCGGCACGTCGACCGGCCCATGAGCGGCCCGGAAGTCGCTCGGCGAGCACTCAACGATGTTGCTGAAGGTGCGGCTGAACGTGCCGAGACTGCCGAACCCCACGTCCCACGCGATCTGGGTGACCGGACGGTCGGTCTGGCGGAGTAACGTCATTGCCCGTTCGATCCGGCGGCGCTGCAGGTAGCGGTGCGGCGTCTCGCCGAAGGTCTCCTTGAACACTCGGGCGAAGCGTGACGCGGACAGGTGCGCGATCTCGGCGAGGGCCGGCACGTTGAGCGGCTCCGCGTAGTTGCGGTCCATCGCATCACGGGCACGCAGCATCCGTCGGTTGGTGTCCTCGCTCGCGCTCAGCACGGACCCGACGTTACCTGCCGGGTCGGGGACGCGTGCGAACATTTCCTCATGGCGAAGGTGGAGCGACCCGAGGTGCCGTCGGAGTGGGTCCGACGCCTCGACGAAGTGCTCTCGTCCTTCCAGGAGTGCCGGCTCGAGGGAGCCTGGGTCGGCACCCGCTGGAGGGCCGGTTCAGCGACGGTGGCGCACGTCTTCGGCGGCGAGGACCAGCGTTTCCGGATCACCTTCCGCGCGGAGCTCGACGAGGTGATGGCATTCGAGTCGCTGGGCGAGCCCTACTTCAAGGCAAGCTGGGGCACCAACGTGGTCGGCCTGATCCTCGACGACGACACAGACTGGGAGGAGCTGGCCGAGCTGCTCACCGAGTCCTATCGCGTCCAGGCGCCCGCACGACTGTCGGCATCGACCTGACGGGACGACCTCGTGGCGGGGTTGCCTTCCGGCGGCCCGGTCCGTGAGCTAGTCGGTCGCCGTCGACGAGTCGCCCGAGGCCGGCTCGACCTCGACGAAGTCCGTGCCGATATAGAGGTCGATCTCCTCGATCTGGCGAGTGTCCTCCACGAGCTCGGCGTCGGGGATCAGCGTCTGCAGGAGCCGAGCGGCGTCCAGCGTGCTCGGTCCGTGCCGGATCTCCGCCACTGCCGGCGTCTCGGTGCCGGCTGGGGCGTTGTCGACCGCGTCGATCTCGTAGCCGTGGGACTGGATGGCCTCCGCCGTCCTCCCGGCGATGCCCTTGGCCCCGCTGGCGTTGTAGACGTTGACGGTCACGTTCTCCGGCGACAGGGTCGGCGCCGCCGTGGTGGTGCTGGCCTGGTCGTTCGTGCCGGCCCGGTCGCCGGGCAGCCAGTTCTGGTAGTAGGCGAAGGCGTAGAGGCCGATCGCGACCAGGACGGCGACCAGCGCTGTGAGCACCAGGGCGGCACGTCGCCGTCGGCGCCGTGCAGCGGTCGACATGCCGGCAGTACGGACATAACCCACGGGAGCTCCTTGCGATCTTTGGGCGAACGCTACCGAGTGCTCGAGTCGGGAACGACGAGGACACGCCCGTGCACGAACGGGCGGCCAGCGAGCGCAGCGCGCAGGGCCCGGTGCAGGCCGTCCTCGAGATAGAGCTGGTCGCGGTACTGCACCACGTGACAGAAGATATCGCCATAGAACGTCGAGTCAGCCGCGAGCAGGTGCTGGAGGTCCAGCGTCGACTTGGTCGTGATCAGCTCGTCGAGCCGGATCATCCTCGGGGGCAGGTGCGACCAGTCCTCGAGGTCGTGGGGAGGGTATGGCCGCCCGTCGCCCACTCCCTTGAAGATCATGGCCCCAGTGTAGGAGCAGCCTCATCGACGCTGCCGACAGCGGCTGACCCGCGTCGGACCGACTCACTAGAGTGCTCCTCGTGAGCGAGAACCAGATCGACCAGATCCGCAGCGGCTACTCCTTCGAGGGACCCGCCCTCACGCTGGGCGCCGCCATCCACGAGGGCAGCCCGGTGCCAGAGGCCGTGGTCCGGCTGCCGCTGGGATCGATGAATCGGCACGGGCTGGTTGCGGGGGCGACGGGCACCGGCAAGACCGTGACGCTCCAGGTCATGGCCGAACAGCTCTCCGCGGAGGGTGTGCCGGTGTTCCTGGCGGACATCAAGGGTGACCTCACCGGCCTGGTGACCCCGGCGGGGGAGCACCCCAAGGTGACCGAGCGTATGACGGGACTGGGCCAGGAGTGGGCCGGCACGGCATACCCGGTCGAGTTCCTCAGCCTCGGAGGTGAGGGCAAGGGCGCGCCGATCCGCGCGACAGTCAGCGGGTTCGGGCCGATCCTGCTCTCCAAGGTGCTCGGACTGAACGACACCCAGGAGTCCAGCCTCGGGCTCGTCTTCCACTACGCCGACAAGAACGGGCTGGCACTGCTCGACCTCAAGGACCTCCGCGCGGTCGTGCAGCACCTGGTCTCCGACGAGGGCAAGGAGGAGCTGAAGTCCCTCGGTGGGCTGTCGAAGGCCACGGCCGGGGTCATCCTGCGGCAGCTCATCGCCTTCGCGGACCAGGGCGCCGACAAGTTCTTCGGCGAGCCGGAGTTCGACACCGCGGACCTGCTCCGCACCGATGCCGAGGGCCGCGGGATCATCAGCTGCCTGGAGCTGCCCGGGGTGCGGGACCAGCCGGCGCTGTTCTCGACCTTCCTGATGTGGCTGCTGGCCGAGCTCTTCCAGGACCTGCCCGAGGTGGGCAACCCCGACAAGCCCAAGCTGGTCTTCTTCTTCGACGAGGCGCACCTGCTCTTCAAGGACGCGTCCAAGGCGTTCCTGCAGTCGATCGAGCAGGCCGTGCGGCTGATCCGCTCCAAGGGCGTCGGTGTCTTCTTCGTGACTCAGGTGCCCGACGACGTGCCGGAGTCCGTGCTGGCCCAGCTCGGCAACCGCGTCCAGCACGCCCTGCGCGCCTTCACCCCCAAGGACGCCAAGGCGCTGAAGGCGGCTGCGACCACGTTCCCGATGAGTGACTACGACCTCGAGGAGGTGCTCACGCAGCTGGGGACCGGCGAGGCGATCGTCACGGTGCTCTCGGACCGTGGTGCGCCGACTCCGGTGGCCTGGACGATGCTGCGCGCCCCGCAGGCCACGATGGGTCCCTCGCCGGAGACCGCCGTCGACGACGTGGTCGCCGGCTCGTCGCTGACCAGCAAGTATGCCGAGGTGCTGGACCGCGAGTCGGCTCACGAGCTGCTTGCGGCCAGGATGGAGGCCGAGGCGGCAGCGGTGGAAGAGGCCGAGGCGGCCGAGGCGGAGACGTCGTCGGCCAAGACCGCCGGCCGCAGGATCCCCGAGGACGAGTCCCTGGTGGACAAGGTCGTGGGCTCCACGGCATTCAAGTCGATGCTGCGCTCGGCCGGCACGGTGATCGGTCGGGAGATCTCGCGCAGCGTCTTCGGGACCCGCCGCCGCCGCTGATCAGTCCGCGATTCCACGGTCGACGGGCGCGGCAGCCTCCACGCCACGCAGGAGGCTTGCGAGTTCCTCGGCGCCGGCAACGTCGCGCGAGGTGAGCGCACGGGCCTCCTCGAGCAGGTCGTCGATGGTGAAGCCGCGCTCGCTCACGATGCTGTTGCCCTTGAGCAGCTCGGCGCTGTCAGCGACCAGGGCAGCCAGGCGGAGCGTGTCGGTCGAAGTCTCTCCGGGCCAGGCGATCGGCGCATTGACCTCGGTCGCCTCACCGCTGTCCGGGTCGACCCAGCGCAGACGTGCCTCGCCGACGGTCGTGCCCGGCTCCACGCCGGTTGCGGGGACCAGCTCATAGAGCGCGCTGACCTGGTGGCCGGCCCCGACCTCGCCCGCGTCCACCGTGTCGTCCCGGAACTGGTCGTCCTCCAACGCCCTGTTCTGGTAGCCGATCAGCCGGTAGCTGTCGACGACCTCCGGGTCGAACTCGACCTGACTGCGGGCGTCCCGCGCGACCACGGTGAGGGTTGAGGTCAGGTCCTCGACGAAGAGTTGCTCCGCCTCCTCGAACGTGTCGACATAGGCATAGAACCCGTCGCCCTGGTCGGCGAGCTGCTCCATCAGGGTGTCGTTGTAGTTGCCCATGCCGTAGCCCACCGTTACCAGGTGGAGGCCCTCCTCACCCGCGCCCGCGATCTCCTCGGCGAGGACACCACCGTTGGTGACGCCCACGTTGGCCACCCCGTCCGAGGCGAGCACCACGACGTTGATGCCGTCCTCTCGATGTGCCTCACGCGCCTGCGCATAACCCATCCGCAGACCAGCCTCCATGTTGGTGCTGCCGCCGGGCACGAGCTCGTCGATGGCCCGGACGATGGTGTCGCGCTCGGAGACCGGGGTCGGCTCCAGGAGAGGGGTGGCGTCGTTGCCGTAGGTGACGATCGAGATCGTGTCGTCCGCGTTCAGGCTGTCGACCAGCAGGGCGAGCGACGACTGCACCAGCCCCAGCCGCTCGCGGATGTCCATCGAGCCGGAGGTGTCGATCACGAACGTGACGTTGGCCGGCGGCCGGTCCCCGTCGGCATACACCCTCGAGCTCACCCCGACCCGCACCAGCGCCGTGCCGTCCTCGGCACGGGGCGCGACTCCCGTCTCCACGTGCAGACCGAGCGCGGCGTCCTCGGCGGGCGGATCGGCATACGCAAAGTAGTTGACCCACTCCTCGACCCGGATGGACTCCGGTGGCGGACGCAGGCCCTCGGCGAGCATCGCGTGGGCCACCCGGAACGAGCCGGTGTCGACGTCGAGGGCGAAGGTGGACTGCGGGTCGACCTCTGTGGCGACCCACGCGCTGTGCCCGACGTCGGTGAACGTGTTGTCCTCCTCCGGCCCCGGTGGAGGGGGAGGTGGCTCGGGCACTATGCCGACGCCGGGCTCTCCCGCGGAGTCGGCCACCCCTGCCGCCGGTCCGCCGGCCGCCCGATCCTGGTCGGCGTCCATCGCGTAGCTGTCGAAGTACTCGCGTGCCTCGGCGTGATCAGGGTCGTCGGTGCGCTCCGGACGGCCCGGGTCGGTGCCCTCTGAGCAGGCCGCGGCTCCCAGGCCCAGCACCAGCAGCATCGCGAGCTTCTTCGTGGTGTCCATGGACGTGCGACGGCCGTGGTGCTCCCCGCGGTTCCGGCGCGCGGGTCACGATGCGGTCACGGAGTACGGCGGATGCCGGGCCCGGACGCAAAGGGGTCCCCGCGCACCTGGAAGAGCTCACCTGCCCTTGCTGCATTCCTGCCCTGGGGGAGTTCGGCGAGGTACCACCGCACGGGGGACCGGTCCCCATGATACGGGGGGGAGGTGGCGGGAACGAAACCAGCGGGCGCCGTGACAGGCTTGCCGCCAGGCTCCCAGTCGAAGCAGAAACCCCCGAACCGTGGGTCCGGGGGTTTCCGATGTCGTGAGACATCACACTGGCGGAGGATGGGGGATTTGAACCCCCGAGGGTTTTATCCCAACACGATTTCCAATCGTGCGCACTAGGCCACTATGCGAATCCTCCGTCGGAGAGGTTACCTGAGGAGGCGGGGCCGACCGAAATCGGCGTATGCCGCTCGCCGGCCTCGTGGGCGGCGTCCGGGCGGTCCTCGGGGCCGGACCGCGACGTGTGGTCAGGGGCGCAGCATCACCTTGATCGCCGTGCGCTCGTCCATCGCCCGGTAGGCGTCCGCGACCTGGCTCAGCGGCCTGACGGAGTCGAAGACCCGGCCCGGGTTGATCTGTCCGTCCCAGACGCGAGGCAGCAGGTCGTCGAGGTAGCCGCGCACCGGGGCGACCCCGCCGGCGAGGCCGACGTTGCGGCGGAACATGTCGGACATGGGCGCCTCGGCGCCGTGGGGCACGCCGACGAAGCCCACCATCCCGCCGGGGCGCGCGCTCGCGAACGCCTGGGCCATCGACTCCTTCGTGCCCACGCACTCCAGCACCGCGTCGGCTCCGACACCGTCGGTGAGGTCCATGATCCGGGCCGCACCCTCGGCGCCCCGCTCCTCCACCATGTCTGTGGCGCCGAACTCGGTGGCCACCGCCTGCCGGTCCGCGTGACGCGACATGGCGATGACGCGCTCCGCACCCTGCAATGAGGCAGAGAGCACGCCGCACAGTCCTACGGCGCCGTCGCCCACGACGACCACGGTGCTGCCGGGCCGGACCTGCGCGGACACCGCAGCGTGCCACCCGGTGGCCATCACGTCGGTGAGCGTGAGCAGGGAGGGCAGCAGCTCCTCGGCCGGCTGCTCCGGGGTGGCGACGAGCGTGCCGTCGGCCTGGGGGACGCGGACGTACTGTCCCTGGCAGCCGTCGACGAAGTCTCCGTTGCTGTCCGGGCCACCGAAGCCACCACCGTTGGCGCAGGCGGACTGCATTCCTGCCTGGCAGTGCGCGCAGGTGTTGTCGGACCAGAGGAACGGGGTGATGACGAAGTCGCCCGGACGCACGGTGTGCACGGCGCTCCCGACCTGCTCGACCACGCCGATGAACTCATGGCCGATGCGGCGCGGCTTGCTCACCGAGGAGATGCCGCGGTAGGGCCACAGGTCGGATCCGCATACGCACGTCGCGACCGTCCGCACGACCGCGTCGGTGCGCTGGATGATCTCGGGGTCGGGCACCTGCTCGAGCCGGATGTCGCCGGGGGCGTGCAGCACTGTCGCGTCCATGCGCACATTCTGTCTGGCCGGAGTGGTGCCGTCACCCGCGGCCGGATGACAGGATGTGTGCGGCACCAGCCGCTGCAGCGACGAAAGGACCAGCCATGCCACTCCACGTGGGATCCGAGGTGGGCAAGCTCCGGCAGGTGATTGTGCACCGCCCAGGGCTGGAGATGCACCGCCTGACGCCGGAGAACAAGGCGCGCTACCTGTTCGACGAGATCCTCTGGGTGGAGCGCGCCCAGGAGGAGCATGACCAGTTCGTCCAGATCATGCAGGACCGCGGCATCACGGTGCACCACTTCCACGAGCTGCTGGAGCAGACCGTCGCCATCCCCGAGGCGCGCCGCCAGATCCTCAACCAGTCGCTCGACGAGCGTCACCTCGGGCCGTTCGCGGCGCAGCAGATGCACCTGCTCTTCGACCAGATGGAAGACCACGAGCTGGCCCGCTTCCTTATCGGCGGGATCACCAAGGCCGAGCTGCTGGAGCGCATGGACGAGCCACGCTCGGTGGTCATCGCCGCCCTGGCCTCGCACGAGTCGTTGCTCGCGCCGTTGCCCAACCACCTGTTCACCCGCGACACCTCGGCGTGGCTCTACAACGGCGTCGCGGTCAACTCGATGCACAAGAAGGCCCGCCGTCGCGAGACGGTCCACTACGAGGCGATCTACCACTGGCACCCGATGTTCGCCGACGTCGACGTGAACTGGTGGTCCGAGGGCGTCGAGGCCGGTCCGGCCGCCGCCGAGGGCGGGGACATCCTCGTGCTGGGCAACGGCGTCCTGCTGGTCGGCATGTCCGAGCGCACCACGCCCCAGGGTGTCGAGCGACTCGCGCAGCGCACGCTCACCTCCGAGCAGATCGACACGATCATCGCGGTCGACATGCCCAAGGCCCGCTCGGTGATGCACCTGGACACGGTGATGACGATGCTGGACGAGCAGACGTTCACGCGCTACCTCGGCCTGCCGGACCTGCCGTCATACACCATCACCGCCGACGGTGCGGGCGAGAGCGGCCTGCCCGACCTGCACATCAGGTCCAACGAGCCGCAGCAGATGATGCAGGTCATCGGCGAGGCGATGGGCATCGGCACGCCGCGCGTCGTCGCAGCGACCCAGGACCCCAGCGCCGCGGCCCGTGAGCAGTGGGACGACGGCTGCAACTTGTTGGCTCTCGAACCCGGTGTCGTCGTCGCCTACTCGCGCAACACCTTTACCAACGACTACCTCCGCGGCCTGGGCTACGAGGTCCTCGAGATCTCCGGTCAGGAGCTCGGGCGTGGTCGTGGTGGCCCGCGCTGCATGTCCTGCCCGATCGAGCGGGACCCGCTGGGCTGAGCGTCCCCCGCTCACGCCCCAACTCCATGCCGCCCCGTCGCCGGATCGCGCCCGACCAGGGAGAACAGGCTCTGGCCGTATGGCGCTCCGCACCCGACCAGGCCCCTCGCCAGGTCGTCGCGACCGCCGTGCGCTACACGCTGGAGGAGCTAGGCGCGCGTGCGCCCGGCCGGTCGGTCGAGGTCCGGGTCCCGCCCTTCGGTGCCGTCCAGTGCATCGAGGGGCCACGGCACACGCGAGGCACGCCCACCAACGTGATCGAGACCGACGGTCAGACGTGGCTGCGACTGGTCACCGGCAGCTCCACCTGGGCGGCAGAGCGCGACGCGGGCGCGGTCCGCGCCAGCGGCCAGCGCGCTGACCTGTCGGAGTACCTGCCGCTCGGCCTCTGACACGACAGCCGCCTCCCGATCCACGCCGCCACGCCGCGCAGCCGTCGCCCCGGCGCCCACTTCACCACGCCTCCCACCCTCACCTCGCGCCCCATGCACTCAGCTCACGTGTGACGCGCTCACATCGCTTGGCATGCACTCACCTCGCGCGTGACGCACTCACATCGCTTGGCATGCACTCACCTCGCGCTACAGCGCGACCTGAGAGCCAACAAGGCGAGGCGAGTGCCCGCTTCACGATGGGAGTTCGCGCGTCTTGGTGGCCTGCGGCGAGGCCGTCTCCATCCAAGCCGTCCCAGCCGCGCGTCGCCCCAGGGTCGCGGGCGCACATTGTCCACAGGCGACGGCCGACGCTCAGCGAGAACCGCGGATCTTCGGCATTGTTCTCGGGTGACTCGCGCCGGCCCAGACGTCCAAACCTGGCCTCGTCGCCTCGCCTCGCACCTTGAGCTGACCAGCGGCGTGGTGACGACGGCTCAGGCGAACCAGCTGGGCGTCTCGCCGCGGCAGCTGCGCAGACTCGTGGCCTCGCGCCAGCTCACCCGCGTCGGCGCTGGTGTCTATCTCGACAGTGCTCGCCTGAGGACTCAGTTCGAGGAGCAGGCGCACGCCGCGCGGGCCAGGGCACTGGCGAGCACGAGGCACGACCTGGCGCTCAGCCACCAATCGGCTGGCGCCGTCCTCGGCCTGCCGTGGGTTGGCGCGTTGCCGACGCGCGTGCACTTCACGCGCATCGGAGCGGGCCAGCACCGGCGCAGCAGGCACGCCACGGTCCACCCGGCATACCCCGACGCGCGGTTCGTGCGGGTGCAGGGAGTGCGGACGGTCGAGGTGGCTCTGGTGATGCTCGGCGTTGCTGAGCGGCACGCGATGGAGGAGGTCATCGTCGTGGGTGATGCGGCGCTGCAGCGGGGTCTCGTCACGGTTGAGCGAATTCAGTCGGTGATCGCCGCGTGCCATCACCGCCCCGGTGTGGGCTTGCTTGCAGCCGCGCTGCCCAAGCTCGACGCACGCACCGAGTCACCCGGCGAGTCGTTGGCTCGGCTGGGCATGTGGACGCTGGGCTACGACGCGGAGCCGCAGGTGAAGATCAAGCTGCCGGACGGGTCGTTCGCCAGAGTCGACTTCCTGCTGAGGGAGTACGGCATCGTCGTGGAGTTCGACGGGCGCGTCAAGTACGAAGGGGATGGACTCCGGTCCGGTGCTCAAGCACTGATGGACGAGAAGGTGCGCGAGGACCAGCTGCGCAGCCTGGGTTATGTCGTGGTGCGCCTGACCTGGCGCGATGTGCGCGATCCCGAGCGGCTGCGCCGAGTCTTGGACGATGCTGTTCGTGCGGCCACGTCAAGGCGCACGGCCGTCCGGTGAGACCGCTAGTTATCGACGCAGCGTGAACCGCTCGACCAGCAGGTAGACGACTCCACCTAGCAACCCACCGATCAGCCCGAACGGCAGAGCCAGCGCGATGATCTCCCGGGCTGGGCCAGCGTTGGGCGCGTCGGGACCGACATAGGCGATGAACACGCCGAGGAGGAAGCCGAGCAGTGCACCGGTCAGCAGGAACGGCACCATGCGTGGTCGGCGGGCGCGGCGGCGTGGGGGCTGGTCCATCACACGTCCCAGGATGCCACGCCGTCTCAGCCGAGCGTGCCCATGTATCCCTCGAGGACCCCCAGCTCAGCCTGGTAGGGCGGTGTGTCACGCGGCCAGTGCACGATGACGTCGGTGAAGCCCAGCTCGCCCGCGCGCCCGACCTGGTCGGTGAGGAACTCCACGGAGCTGAGTGCCGCGGGACCCGAGGCGTCCAGGGTGAGGTAGCGGTCCAAGGGCCGACGCGCTTCGCCAGCGGGTCGCTCGGTGCCCTGCTCGGCCTCGGTGAACCGCTCGGCGAGCCCAGCGACGGCGGCCCACCACTGGTCCACTGCGTCCCGCTCAGCCCAGTCGCCAGATGCGGGACCGGTGGTCACCCAGCCCTCGGCATACTGCACCGCGAGCTGCATGGACCGCGGCCCCTCGCCCGCAACGATGAGAGGGGTCTGGACGGGAGTGAGGTTCCGCGCATCGGCGACCGAGTAGAAGTCGCCGGCGTGGTCCACGTGGTCCTCGCGCAGGCATCGATCGAGGAGCGGCACGAACTCGCGGAACCGGCGGGACCGTTGGCCGCGGGTGAGCTCATCACCGAGGAGCCGCGCGTCGCGGTCGCCCCCGGCTCCGACGCCGAGCAGCACCCGAGCACCGCTGATGTCGTCGAGGGTCACGACGTCGCGGGCCAGGACGACCGGGTGGCGGAAGTTCGGCGTGGTGACGAGCGTCCCCAGCCCGATCCGTTCGGTGACCATGGCAGCTGCCGTGAGCGTGGCGAACGTCGATTGCCACGGCGAGTCCGGCAGTCCCGCCCAGACCAGGTGGTCATATGTCCACGCGTGGTCGAAGCCCAGCTCCTCGGCCCGGCGCCAGAGCGGCTCGGCCTCGGCCCACGAGTACTCGGGCAGGATGCAGACGCCGTGACGCATCCGGTCAGCCTAGGCGTGCGCGCTGAGCACCGTGTCTCTGCCGCTTCACCTGCCCGTCCCAGACGGGGCGTTGAGGGACGGCAAGGTGGATCTGCCGGCTCTCACATCGGCAAAGCGGCTCTCACCTCGCGCTATAGCGGGCGGTGAGTGCCTGCAACGCGAGGTGGGTGCTCTGAACGCGACGTGAGCGGCTGCGACGCGCGCGGTGAGTGCTCTTGATGCGATGTGAGTTGAGCGGCGCCGCAGCGGTTCGCGCTCCCGCGGTGAGTTCTAGACGGGTGGTGAGTTCTGGTCGGGTGGTGACTTCTAGACAGCACCGCCCGCGTCCGTGAGGACCACGAGCTGCTGGGTCGTCCGCGTCATCGACACGTAGTGGTCGACGGCTCCCTCGATCCCGGTCCCGAACTCCTCCGGCTCCACCAGGACAACGAGGTCGAACTCCAGCCCCTTCGCGAGCTGTGGGGTCAGGGACTGCACGCGCTCCGTGGCGGCAAAGGTCGGGTCACCGATGACGCAGGCGATCCCCTCGGCGTGGGTGCGCAGCCACTCGTCCACGACGGCGCGCAGATCAGCGGTGCGGCCGTAGCTGACAGGGATCCCGGTGCTCCGGATGGAGACCGGCACGTTGGCGTCCGGGAGCGCCTCGCGGATCACCGGCTCCGCCTCGGCCATCACCTCCTGCGGCGTGCGGTAGTTGATGGTCAATGTCGAGACGGTGACCCGGTCGAGCCCTACCCGCTCCAAACGCTCCTGCCAGGACTCCGTGAAGCCGTGACGGGCCTGCGCACGGTCCCCGACGACGGTGAAGCTGCGCGACGGACAGCGCACCAGCAGCATCTGCCACTCGGCGTCGGTCAGCTCCTGCGCCTCGTCCACCACGACGTGCGCGAACGGCCCGGCGAGCAGGTCGGCGCCGACCTCGGGCAGCACGTCCTCGTCGACCAGGGCACCCCGCAGGTCGTCTCCTCGCAGCATCGACATCACCTGCAGGTCGGAGTCGTCGGTGTCGACCAGATGGTCGATGACCTGGTCGAGCTGCTCATGCTGAGCGGCCAGCGCCGCCTTCCGGCGCAGCTGACGGCGCGACGCATCCGGGTCACCGAGCCGCTGCCGGGCCGCGTCCAGCAGCGGCAGGTCCGACTCGGTCCAGGCCTGCGCGTCCGGGCGCTGCAGGAGACGCACCTGATCCCGGCTGAGCCACGGCGCGGCCAGCCGGAGGAAGGCGGGCACGGTCCACAGGTCTCCGACGAGGTCGCCCGGGTCCAGGAGCGGCCAGGCAGCGTTGAGGGCGGAGATCAGCTCGGCATCGGCTCGCAATGAGCGACGCAGCAGCTCGGGCTGGACCTCCTCGTCGTCGTCCTCGTCCGTCGCCGCGTCGACCTTGTCCACCAGGATGTCGAGCAGCGCGTCGAGGACCTGTTCGCGCGCCTCGTTGTGCGGAACGTCGGGGGGTGCAGCGTCGAACGCCTCCCTCCAGTCGCGGCCGGTCACCCGGATGTCCGCCACGTCGACGGAGACCGTCATCCCCTGGTCCGGTGGCTCCTCATAGAAGCGGACGGCCGTCTCGATGGCCCGGACCATGTCGGCGCTCGCCTTCAGCGCAGCCACTTCCGGATCCTCCTCCGGAAGCGCCCGGGCCCCCTCGGGCAGCAGGTCGCGCAGC
This sequence comes from Ornithinicoccus sp., assembly GCA_035303365.1. Lineage (GTDB taxonomy): Bacteria > Actinomycetota > Actinomycetes > Actinomycetales > Dermatophilaceae > Ornithinicoccus. The sequence goes on along the minus strand of DATGRS010000120.1, from coordinate 752 downwards.
GTGCAGGTCTGCACACCCTCCTCGCCGAGGCTGGGCAGGACGTCCGAGACGTAGGCCAGGTAGGGCTGGTGCGGCCCGACGACGAGCACCCCGCCACGGTGGTGGCCCAGACGGGGATCGGCATACAGCAGGTAAGCCGATCGGTGCAGGGCCACGACCGTCTTGCCCGTGCCGGGACCACCGTCCACGACGAGGGCGCCGCGGGACCCGGCCCGGATGATGGCGTCCTGGTCGGACTGGATCGTCCCGAGCACGTCGCGCATCCGCCTCGACCGGTTGGTGCCGAGGCTGGCGATGAAGGCTGACTGGTCGTCGAGCGCGGCGTGCCCCTCGAGGCCGGCCGGGGTGAACACCTCGTCCCAGTAGTCGGTGACGCGCCCGCCGCTCCAGCGGTAGCGCCGACGGCTCACCAGCCCCATCGGGTTGGCGTGGGTCGCGCCGAAGAAGGGTTCGGCCGCGGGCGAGCGCCAGTCGACGAGCAGCCGCCGGCCAGTGCGGTCGGTCAGGCCGAGCCGTCCGACATAGACGGTCCGGCCGCCGTCCGTCGACGGCGCGCCCCCGTCGTCCGTCGAGCGGGCGCCCTCGTCGTGCACCAGCCCGACCCGTTCGGCGTCCGGTGGCCCGACGCCCTCGCCGTCCGTCGACGGCGCGTCCTCGCTCAGCACCATCCGCCCCAGGCACAGGTCCAGACCGAAGCGGCGCAGCGTCCGCAGCCGCGCCGTCAGCCGGTGCACCTCCTGGTCGCGTTCGAG
>DATGRS010000119.1:0-2007 GCA_035303365.1 Ornithinicoccus sp. | reverse complement strand
ATGCCCCTAGAGACACGCGACGACATCCGCAACGTCGCCATCATCGCCCACGTCGACCACGGCAAGACCACGCTGGTCGACGCCATGCTGTGGCAGGCCGGAGCCTTCGTCGGTCACGACGCCGAGGCGCACGCGGTCGAGCGGGTCATGGATAGCGGTGACCTGGAGCGCGAGAAGGGCATCACCATCCTGGCGAAGAACACCGCGGTGCACTACCGCGGCCCTGCCGCCCAGGAGCTCAAGCTGGCCGACGGCGTGACGATCAACATCATCGACACCCCCGGCCACGCCGACTTCGGCGGGGAGGTCGAGCGCGGTCTGTCCATGGTCGACGGTGTCGTCCTGCTCGTCGACGCCTCCGAGGGGCCGCTGCCCCAGACCCGGTTCGTGCTACGCAAGGCGCTCGCAGCACACAAGCCGGTCATCCTGTGCATCAACAAGGTGGACCGCCCGGACTCCCGGATCGAGGCGGTGACCGAGGAGGTCTACGAGCTGTTCATGGATCTGCTGGACGACGCCGACCAGGGCGCCGCGGGTCTGGAGTTCCCGATCGTCTACGCCTCCGCCAAGAACGGCCGGGCCAGCATGACGCAGCCGGCCGACGGGACCCTGCCAGACAGCGAGACCCTCGAGCCGCTCTTCCGCACCATCCTCAGCACCGTCCCGGCGCCGGTCTACGACCCCGAGGTGCCGCTGCAGGCGCACGTGACCAACCTGGACTCCTCCCCGTTCCTGGGTCGCCTGGCGCTGTGCCGGGTCCACTCCGGCACCATCCGCAAGGGCCAGCAGGTCGCCTGGTGCCGCAGCGACGGCTCCATCGAGAAGGTCAAGATCACCGAGCTGCTGCTCACCGAGGCGCTGGAGCGCGTGCCGGCCACCGAGGCGGGACCGGGCGACATCATCGCGATCGCAGGCATCCCCGAGATCACCATCGGCGAGACCCTCGCCGACCTGGACGACCCCCGCCCGCTCCCGCTGATCACCGTGGACGAACCGGCCATCAGTATGACGATCGGCACCAACTCCTCCCCGCTCGCCGGCCGCGTGAAGGGGTCCAAGGTCACCGCTCGCCTGGTCAAGGACCGGCTCGACAAGGAGCTCGTCGGCAACGTCTCGCTGCGCGTCCTCCCGACCGAGCGTCCGGACACCTGGGAGGTGCAGGGCCGTGGCGAGCTGGCCCTCGCCATCCTGGTCGAGCAGATGCGCCGCGAGGGCTTCGAGCTCACCGTCGGCAAGCCACAGGTGGTCACGCGCGAGATCGACGGCACGCTGCACGAGCCCGTCGAACGGCTGACCATCGACGCGCCCGAGGAGCACCTGGGCGCGATCACGCAGGTGCTGGCGAGCCGCAAGGGCCGCATGGAGCAGATGTCCAACCACGGCACCGGCTGGATCCGCATGGAGTTCGTGGTCCCCTCCCGTGGGCTGATCGGCTTCCGGACCGAGTTCCTGACCGAGACGCGGGGGACCGGCATCGCCAACCACGTCTTCGAGGGCTACGCCCCGTGGTTCGGCGAGATCCGGACCCGCCAGACCGGCTCGCTCGTGTCCGACCGCGCCGGTGCCGCCACCACCTACGCCATGTTCAACCTGCAGGAGCGCGGCTCGATGTTCCTCGAGCCGGCCACCGAGGTCTACGAGGGCATGATCGTGGGGGAGAACTCCCGGGCAGACGACATGGACGTGAACATCACCAAGGAGCGCAAGCTGACCAACGTGCGCTCGGCCACCTCCGAGGTGCTGGAGCGGCTGATCCCGCCGCGCCGCCTGTCGCTGGAGCAGTCCCTGGAGTTCTGCCGCGACGACGAGTGCGTCGAGGTCACCCCCGAGGCCGTGCGGATCCGCAAGGTCGTGCTGGACCAGACGGAGCGGGCGCGGGCCACCGCCAGGGCGCGGCGATGACGCGTCCCTCTCTCACCGAGGTGCTCGCTCCCCCGGGAGGTCGGCCCCTGCGCGTGGTGGCGGTGCACGCCCACCCCGACGACGAGACACTCGCCACGGGGGTGA
>DATGRS010000118.1:0-2195 GCA_035303365.1 Ornithinicoccus sp. | reverse complement strand
CACCGCGACCGTCGACGGCGACCTCCCCGCCGACGACCACGCCTCGCCCGTGCAGATCGCCTGACGGCGGCGCGCGGCCGGGTCACTACGCTGACCCCGGGCCTCTAGCTCAATCGGTAGAGCAGCGGACTTTTAATCCGTGGGTTGTGGGTTCGAGCCCCACGGGGCCCACCGTGGAGCGCCGCCGACCTGCGAGAACGCTGCCCCTCGCACCGTATCGCGGGGCTCCTCCGCCACCGGTGTGGCAGGAATGGGGCAGAAAGCTCGCCCGACCTCGTGGCCGCCCCCCGCGCGAGGGCGCAGCGTGTCCAGCGACACCGCGACAGGGACCGAGCGGTTTCCGGCGCATGTTCTGGATCACAGACCACTGCGCTCATAGGAGGCCAAGATGACACCTCACACACCCCGCACCGCCGATCGCGGGATGACACTGCCCGAGCTGTTGGTGAATATGGTCATCCTGGCCGCCGTCGTTCTCATCGGCACCACCCTGGTGTCCTTCACCGGCAGGCTCATGCACAGCAGCCAGGCCTCCGCCCAGACCATGGGCGACCTTGAACCCGGGGCGATTCAGACCGCTACCTCGACGGTATGACGACGGTCGCAGGTCTGGCCGGTCTGGACTACGGCGGCCCCGACCCGTTCCGCCGGTGGCGGGACGACGGCCTCTACACCCTCGGCAGCACGCTCACCAACGTGGGGTCGATGGCCTCGCCATCCGCACTCGGGATCGCTGCCGGGATGGGGCGTGCGAGCCGCATCGCCCGCCTCGCCGAGCTCGCCGGCACCACACCGGAAGCCATTCACGCCGGCCGTGTGGTCGATGGCGACGGACTCATGTGGCGCGACCCCGACGCGCCGCCACCCCACACCGCAGCCGAGCGCGCCACCCTGACCCCAGGCGATGGCGAGGTCGTCTTCAACTCTCGCGGGCTCGAGCTTCCTGAGCTCGAGCTGGCTCAGTGGCGGCGCTACACCGACACGCTGAACGATGTGCGGCTCGACGGCGAGCTGTCAGCCACTGGTCGCGTCAGCACTGGAGGTCACCTGCGCGCGGATGCGCGCGCGGCTGCGGCGCTCGAGCGACAGATCGCCGAGACGGCCGGCCGGCCGTATGAGGGGGTGGTCGGCCACGCACCTGACACGACGTGGACCGGGCGGCCGGTCCCGCGCGAATGGCACGATCAGTCGATGCGAGTCAACAGCAGCCTCGGCGGCACGGCCAGCCGTTACCCCGTCGGCTTCAGGCCCCGGATCTTCCGACTGCTGCTGCCAGACGGCTCCTACTACCCACCGACCGGCGGAGGATAGGACGATGGACCAGATCCGCTGGGACGCACTCATCGCCCACCTCGGCGTGGCCCGCCAGAAACTGGCCGCTGCCTCCGCCGAGGCATTTCCCTTCACGGTGCCGCACCTGGCGGCCACACCCGCCCAGCTCGAGGCCGCCGAGGCGCGACTGGGGCAGCCACTGGACCCGCTCTACCGTGAGTTGCTCAGCTACGGCAACGGCTGGCCCCAGCTCGTCTTCAATGGCGACATGCTCGGCACCGACGACCTCGGCCAGGGGCCCGTCTGGGACCGAGGTCAGGAACTCCTGGATCTGTACTTCGAGAACAGCGACACCTCCGACCTCCCGCCGCGCGACCATCTCATCCCGATCTATGTGTCCCGGCACGAGATGGACGTGATGGTGCTCTCCGCCAGCAGCCCCGTCACCAATGGCGGCCACGAGGTGATCTGGCTGGACACCGAGATCGCAGACCGCTGGGACAACGTGCTCGAGTGGTGGCTGGCCTGCATCGAGCTCGTCAACTACCTCACGCACCGCTTCACGTCGAACGCCTACCAGTGAGGACGGCGGACGGCTCGAGGGGACTGCTGCAGGTCAGCGTAGGTGACGGCTACCGCTCCGCACTACCCGGCACATCTCGAACTTCATCCGTGGGTTGTGGGTTCGAGCCCCACGGGGCCCACCGTGGAGCGCCGCTGACCGGCACGGACGTGTCCATGAGCCGAACGCCGACGTCGCCAGCGCGGCGGAGAAGGCCTCGGCCACGCACCTGCCTCACCCGGCCGGCGGCACGACCTCGACGCGCAGGATCCGGTCGTCGCCCTCGGCCGGGCTCGTGCCGCCCCAGGTCGCGCCGTCGGTGTTGGACGTCACCAGCCACAGCGCGCCGTCGGGGGCGACC
>DATGRS010000117.1:0-7586 GCA_035303365.1 Ornithinicoccus sp. | reverse complement strand
GTGGGCGATCCCGGTGCGTCGTGGGCTCCGACCGCGGCGCGATATCGACAGCTATGCCGAGGCCACCACGCGCGGCAAGACGGCCGAGGGCAACAACGCCGAGGTCGTGGCCGGGAGGGTCGAGCAGGCGCTGCAACGCTGGAAGCTGGAGGGTGGGCGCTCCGAGGCCGGGGAGGGCGCGCACCGCACGTGGGCGTGGACGGCGATCGTCCCGTTCCTCGCGTCGATCGTGCTCGCGGTGGTCACCCTGGTCCTCGGCTGAGGCTCTCGCGCCTGCCAGGAGGGGGTCAGCGTCTGCCCCCCGGAAATGGTCCTACGTCGACGACGGCATGCGACAACATCTGCAGGACCAAAACCGCGGGGCGTTTCCGCACAGCCGGCTCGCTCTCGGCTGACGCGCCCCGGGGTCAGGTGCGCGTCAGCTCCTCCATGGTCGCGCGCACAGCGGCAAGGCGGCGGTCCGCCTCGGCGCGTGCCGCCGCCAGAGCCTGACCCGGATCCTCTGCGGACTCGACCGGCACGATGGCCTCGAGATAGACCTTGAGCTTCGGCTCCGTCCCGCTCGGCCGCACGATCGCACGGGTGCCGTCCTCCAGCAGGTAGCGCATCCCCTCGGTCGGGGGCAGTCCACCCGCGCCCTGTGCGAGGTCCTCCACCGACGCCACCGGCACGCCGCCCAGCTCGGCGGGAGTCTGCATCCGCAGCCGCTGCATCACGGCATCGATCAGCGACAGGTCGGTCACCCGCACCGCGAACGCATCGGTCTGGTGGACGCCGTGCGCCAGGGCGAGGTCGTCGAGCAGGTCCAGCAACGTGCGGCCCTGCTGCTTGAGGGTGGCGACCAGCTCGGCCACCAGCAGCGCCGCGGTGATCCCGTCCTTGTCCGGCACCCGCGCGGGGTCGACGCAGTAGCCCAGCGCCTCCTCGTAGCCGAAGCGCAGCCCCGGCACCCGACCGATCCACTTGAACCCGGTCAGCGTCTCGGCCGCGGGCAGCCCGGCGGCCTCGGCCATGGCGCCGAGCAGCCGCGAGGACACGATGGACCGGGCGAAGACCGTGTGCTCACCGGCTGGGTCGACGCCACGGTTGATGATGTGCTGCCCGAGCAGCGCGCCCACCTCGTCCCCGCGCAGCATCCGCCAGCCGTCCGGTCCCTCGACCGCGACGGCGCACCGGTCGGCGTCCGGGTCGTTGGCGATGACCACGTCCGGCCGCACACTCTCGGCCAGCGCCAGCGCCGCATCGATCGCCCCCGGCTCCTCCGGGTTGGGGAAGGAGACCGTGGGGAAGTCGGGATCGGGCGCAGACTGTGTCAGCACCTCGTGGGGCTCGGGGAACCCGGCGGTCGCGAAGGCGCGAAGGACGGTGTCGGATCCGACGCCGTGCAGCGCGGTGTGGACCACGGACACCTCACGCGGGCAGTCCGGGGCCACCACGGCGGCTGCCGACCTCAGGTAGGCCTCCAGCAGCCGTTCGTCGAGCGTCTCCCACCCGGAGTCGGCCAGCGGCACTGCTGCGGCGCTGGTCACCGCGGCGATCCGCGCGGCGATCTCCGCGTCGGCCGGCGGCACGATCTGCGAGCCGTCGCCCAGGTAGACCTTGTAGCCGTTGTCCTCCGGCGGGTTGTGGCTCGCCGTCACCATGACACCGGCGTCGGCGCCCAGGTGGCCGATCGCGAAGGCCAGGACCGGCGTGGGCAGCGGCCGCGGGAGCACCATGGCGCGCCCGCCCGCCGCAGTCACCACCGCGGCGGTGTCGCGCGCGAAGACGTCGGAGTTGTGCCGTGCGTCGAACCCGATGACCACGGTCGGCTCGGGGTCCACCACATCCTTCAGGTATGCCGTGAGGCCGGCGGCGGCGCGGATCACCACGACGCGGTTCATCCGGTTCGGTCCGGCGCCCAGCGCCCCGCGCAGGCCCGCCGTGCCGAACTCCAGGAAGCCGGAGAAGCGGTCGGCCAGCTCCGCCTCGTCGCCGCCCGCGACCAGCAGTTCCAGCTCCTCGCGGGTCGCCGGGTCCGGGTCGTCGGCGATCCAGGCCTCGGCGAGGGAGGTGAGGTCGGTGCGGGTCGGCATACTCACATCCTCCCAACGATCCGGGCGAGCAGGTCACCACACCGCTGTGCCGCTCCCTGGCCTGCCTCGATGACCTCCCCGTGGGACAGCGCGGTCGCGCTGATGCCGGCCGCGGCGTTGGTGACCAGGGAGATGCCCAGCACGTCCAGACCGCTTTCCCTGGCCGCGATCGCCTCGAGGGTGGTCGACATGCCGACCAGGTCGCCGCCCATGATCTTGGCCATCTGGACCTCGGCGGGCGTCTCGTAGTGCGGTCCGCGGAACTGCACGTAGACACCCTCGTCGAGGGTCGGGTCGACCTCGCGGGCGATCTCGCGCAGCCGTGGGGTGTAGAGGTCGGTGAGGTCGACGAAGTTGGCGCCCTCGATCGGCGACTCGCCCGTCAGGTTGATGTGGTCCCGGATCAGGACCGGCGTGCCCGGCTCCCAGTCGGGGTTGAGCCCGCCGCAACCGTTCGTGAGCACGACCGTCCGGCAGCCGGCGGCCGCGGCTGTGCGGACGGCGTGGACCACGGCGCGGACGCCTCGTCCCTCGTAGTAGTGGGTGCGCGTGCCGAAGATGAGCGCCCGCCTGCCGGAGCCGGCGACCTCGACGGACCGCATCGTCCCGGTGTGGCCGGCGACGGCAGCGCTGGTGAAGCCCGGCACCGCGGTGTTGTCGACGGTGGCGACCGTCTCGCCGATCAGGTCGGCGGCTGTGCCCCAGCCGGACCCGAGGACCAGAGCGATGTCGTGGACGACCGCTCCCGTGCGCTCGGCGATGACGGTCGCGGCGGCTCGGGCGATCTCTGCAGGGGATTCGGTGATCACGCGGGCAGCGTACCGATGGTTGGATGGGATCCGTGACCCCACACCAGACGTCAGTAGTAGTGATCGGCGGCGGACCCGGAGGTTATGAGGCAGCGCTGCCCGCGGCCCACCTCGGCGCCAAGGTCACCGTGGTCGAGCGGGAGGGCCTGGGCGGAGCGGCGGTGCTGACCGACTGCGTGCCCAGCAAGGCGCTGATCGCGACGGCCGACTTCATGGACCGGTTCAGCGGGGCGGCCCGCATCGGGGTCGGCTTTGAGGGTCGCGACGATGACCAGGGCGTGCGGGCGCGCCTGTCGACGGTCAACGCGCGGATCATGCGGCTGGCCGCTGCCCAGAGCGCAGACATCAGTGATCGGCTGACCGAGGCGGGCGTCGAGGTCATCAAGGGCGCGGGCCGCATCGTGCGCCCCGGGCTGGTCGAGGTCGCCACCGACGTCACGCACGTCGCGTCGGGCGTGGAACCCGCACCGAGCGACGAGGAGCGGGCCCGCGCCACCCGGGAGCTCACCGCGGACGTCATCCTCGTGGCGACCGGCGCGCGGCCCCGCGTCCTGCCGAGCGCCGTCCCAGATGGCGAGCGGATCCTGACCTGGCAGCAGATCTACGACCTGGACGAGCTCCCGGACAAGCTGATCGTCATCGGATCCGGCGTGACGGGCGCCGAGCTCGCACACGCCTATCTGGGCCTGGGGTGCGACGTGGTGCTCGTCTCGTCGCGCGACCGGGTGCTCCCGGGCGAGGACGCCGACGCGGCGACCCTGGTGGAGGAGGTCTTCCGCAGCCGCGGCATGGAGGTGCTCGACCGGTCGCGGGCCAAGTCGGTGGTCCGGCACGGCGACGAGGTCGTGGTGACGCTCGAGGACGGCAGGGAGACGCGGGGCTCGCACGCGTTGCTCGCCGTCGGGTCCATCCCCAACACCGCCGACATGGGTCTCGAGGAGGCCGGCGTGGTGCTCAGCGAGTCCGGCCACGTCGTCGTCGACCGGGTCTCGCGCACGTCGGTCCCGGGGATCTACGCCGCAGGGGACTGCACCGGGGTGCTGCCGCTGGCCTCGGTGGCGGCGATGCAGGGGCGCATCGCCATCGCGCACGCCCTGGGGGACGCGGTCGCGCCGCTGAACCTCGGTCGGGTGAGCTCCAACATCTTCACCGACCCCGAGATCGCCACGGTGGGGGTGACGCAGGCCGACGTCGACTCCGGCACGGTGGACGCGCGCTCGGTGATGCTGCCGATGACCGGCAACCCCCGCGCCAAGATGCAGAACACCCAGCACGGATTCGTCAAGATCTTCGCCCGCAACGGCAGCGACACGATCCTCGGCGGCGTCGTCGTCGCGCAGCGCGCGAGCGAGCTGATCTTCCCCATCACCCTGGCCGTGGCGAACCGGCTCAACGTGGACCAGTTCTCCTCGACGTTCACGGTCTACCCGTCGATGTCGGGATCGATCGCCGAGGCCGCGCGCCAGCTCCACTCGGTGGACTGAGCGGGATCCCCCCAATTTTGATACAGGTCTTGCTCGCTGTTCCCGCATTTTCGTAGCGGTCTTGCTCGTCCAGGAGACCATGACGACAGGTGTGCCACGTTCGGTTTTCCCGCAGCGATGTGGAACAACGCAACACGCCGAGGGCCGGGTGGCTGGATCTCCGGTTGGCGCCCGAGCCCTCCTGAGCGAACGGCCGGATCAGTGAGCCCGCGGACGTCTGCTTTGGATCAACATGTGGGCAGGGGTGGGGATGCACGCGACTGCCCCCGGGACCAGCATCGTCCTGAGCGATCAGGAGAGTGTCGCGGTCGAAGCTTTCACGTCCCGGTTAGCGGCTGGACGGACTAGGACTCCGGGGACGGGGGGACCTGTCCTGCGGGGTGGGCGGACGAAACCGCTACGAAATTGCGGGGCAGACGGGCGAAACCCCTACGAAAAGTGGGTGGGGCCAGCGAGACCGCTACAGGTAGGGGTCAGTCCTTGAGCTCGCAGATGGCGGCGCCGTTGCTGACGGTCTGACCCACCCCGGCCGTCAGACCGGTGACCGTGCCCGCCTTGTGGGCGTTGATCGGCTGCTCCATCTTCATCGCCTCCAGGACCACCACGAGATCACCCTCGGCGACCTGCTGCCCCTCCTCGACGGCCAACTTGACGATGGTCCCCTGCATCGGTGCGGTCACCGCGTCGCCGGACGCGGCCGCGGCGCCACCACCGGAGCGGGCGCGCTTCGGCGCCTTCTTGCGGGCGCCGTTGCCTCCGCCGCCCCCGAGGGACAGGCCGCCCGGCAGTGAGACCTCCAGGCGCTTGCCGCCCACCTCGACCACGAGGTTCTGGCGCTCCTCGGGCTGGCCGTCCGCGTCCGCTGTTGGTCCGGCATACGGCTCGATGGTGTTGTCGAACTCGGTCTCCATCCACCGGGTGTGCACGGAGAACGGCTGGCTGGGGTCCTCGGGTGCGAAAGCCGGGTCGTGGACCACCGCGCGGTGGAAGGTCAGCGCGGTCGGCATCCCCTCGACGACGAACTCGTCCAGGGCGCGGCGGGACCGTTCCAGTGCCTCCTGCCGGGTCCGGCCAGTCACGATGAGCTTGGCCAGCATCGAGTCGAAGGCTCCGGAGATGACGTCGCCCTGCTCGACGCCCGAGTCGACCCGGACGCCGGGGCCGCCGGGGACACGGTAGGTCAGCACGCTGCCGGGGGCGGGGAGGAAGTTGCGGCCCGGGTCCTCACCGTTGATCCGGAACTCGAACGAGTGCCCGCGCACGGCGGGGTTGTCGTAACCGAGCTCCTCACCGTCGGCGATCCGGAACTGCTCGCGGACCAGGTCGATGCCGGTGACCTCCTCGGTCACCGGGTGCTCGACCTGCAGCCGGGTGTTGACCTCCAGGAAGGAGATCGTGCCGTCCTGGCCGACGAGGTACTCGCAGGTGCCGGCCCCGACGTAACCGGCCTCCTTGAGGATCGCCTGCGATGCGCGGACCAGCTCGGCGTTCTGCTCGTCGCTCAGGAAGGGCGCGGGCGCCTCCTCGACCAGCTTCTGGTGGCGCCGCTGCAGGGAGCAGTCGCGGGTCGACACGACCACGACGTTGCCGTGCTGGTCTGCCAGGCACTGCGTCTCTACGTGACGTGGCTTGTCCAGGTAGCGCTCGACAAAGCACTCGCCGCGCCCGAACGCCGATACGGCCTCGCGGACTGCCGAGTCGAACAGCTCGGGGATCTCCTCCATGGTGCGCGCGACCTTCAGGCCGCGTCCGCCGCCGCCGTAGGCCGCCTTGATCGCGACCGGCAGACCGTACTCCTGCGCGAAGGCGACGACCTCGTCGGCCCCGCCCACGGGGTCGCTGGTGCCCGGAACCAGCGGCGCGCCGGCCGCGGTTGCGATGTGTCGTGCCTGCACCTTGTCACCCAGGGCGTCGATCGCCTCGGGACCGGGGCCGATCCAGGTCAGTCCGGCGTCGATCACCGCCCGCGCGAACGACGCGTTCTCCGCGAGGAACCCGTAACCGGGGTGGACGGCGTCCGCGCCGGCCTCCTTGGCGACCTCGATCAGCTTCTCCTGCACCAGGTAGGAGTCACCCGGCGTGCTGCCGCCCAGGGCGTAGGCCTCGTCGGCCACCTTCACGTGCAACGCGTCGCGGTCCGGCTCGGCATACACCGCCACGGACCCAAGACCGGCGTCCTTGCAGGCGCGTGCGATGCGGACGGCGATCTCGCCGCGGTTTGCGATTAGGACCTTGCTGATCGGCATGGGGTCACCCTAATGGCAGGGCGTATGGCGGGCGCTGGCCAGCCGGTGATGTCACCGGCTCAGCACTCACCCGGGGAGTCCGGATCGTCGATCGCCGCCGTGCTGCGGTCGCTGGTGGCGCGTGCGAGACCGCTACGAAAAGTCGGGGAGGGTGTACGAGATCGCTACGAAAAGCCGGGAGGGGTGTACGAGACCGCTACGAAAAGGCGGGAGGGGTGTACGAGACCGCTAGCAAAATTGGGGGGTCAGGAGAGGCGCTTGAGGTCGTCCTGGCAGCGGCGCTGCAGCTCCTCGAGCTCGGTCAGGGAGTCCTCGATGTCCCGCTTGCGGCTCTCCAGGTCGGCGCGACGGTCGTCGATCTGGGCCAGCAGGTAGCGCAGCTGACCGGCCTCGCCGGGCTGCTCGTCGTACATGTCGATGATCGTGCGGATCTCCTCGAGCGGGAAGCCGATCCGGCGGCCGCGCATGATCAGCGCGAGGCGGATGCGGTCGCGGCGGTGGTAGACCCGCTGCGTGCCGCGACGCTCGGGGGAGATCAGCCCGAGCTCCTCGTAGTGGCGCACAGTGCGGTGGGTGACGCCGAACTCCTCGGCCACCTCGGCGATGGTCCAGGTCGTCCCGGCGCGGGAGCTCGCTGCCTGCGCACTTGTCATAGCCCCCCATGATGCTTTACGTTTACGTTAACGTCAAGCGACTTCAGAGAGGCCGGCCACCGATGTTCGAGCTCAGCAGCGACCACGAGGACTTCCGTCGACTCGTCCGCGACTTCGCCGAGGCAGAGATCGCCCCGCACGTCGAGGAGTGGGACCGCGACAGTCACTTCCCGGTCCACCTGGTGCCCAAGATGGGCGAGCTGGGGCTCTTCGGGCTCGAGGCGCCGGAGGAGTTCGGCGGCGCAGGGATGGGCCACGAGGGCTTCTCCTACCTCTGCGTCGCGATCGAGGAGCTTGGCCGGGTCGACCAGGCCATGGG
>DATGRS010000116.1:0-20127 GCA_035303365.1 Ornithinicoccus sp. | reverse complement strand
CCACCGGCCGCCCGGACCCGCGCCTCGTCGACGGTGTCCGCGGTCTCCCCCTCGGCATACTGGTAGCCGGATCGCCCGCGGATGCGCTGGTCGCCGCCCGAGCAGAACGCGTGCCCACCGTCCCTGGGGCTCGGTCCGTTGCCGGTGAGCAGCACGACGCCTACGTCGGGGGTCATCCGCGCGTGGTCGAGAGCCCGGTAGAGCTCGTCGACGGTGTGCGGCCGGAACGCGTTGCGCACCTCCGGCCGGTCGAAGGCGATCCGGACGCAGCCGACCTGGCGGGCCCGGTGGTAGGTGATGTCGGTGAACTCGAACCCCGGCACCACCGCCCAGGCCGACTCGTCGAAGACTGGCGATGAGGTCGCGGGATCGGTCATGACACCAGAGGATAGGTGTATGGCTCTGCGTTGGTACTCGACGGTCGTCGACTGCAAGGACGTGCACGCCCAGGCGGAGTGGTGGGCCGATGTGCTGGACTGGCAGCTCATCTACGAGACCCACGACGAGGCCGCGATCGTGCCCCGCTGGATGACGGCGGAGAAGCCCTCGGCCGAGGAGTGGCACACGGTGCCGCCCGGGCTGGTCTTCGTGCCGGTCGAGGAGGGCAAACAGGTCAAGAACCGGCTCCACATCGACCTGGCCCCGCACCTGACGGACAACCGCGACGCGATCGTCCAGGGTCTGATCGCCAAGGGCGCCCGGCTGGTCGACGTCGGTCAGGATCCCGACAAGGCGACCTGGACCGTGCTGGCCGACCCCGAGGGCAACGAGTTCTGCGTGCTGTCCGCGCGCGACCTCTGAGCGCGGGACGACAGCCCGGAGTGAACACCCCTACCGTTGCGGAGCTGCTGGCCGCCGCCACCCCGGTCGGGCTGCCGATGCGGGTCCGCTTCCGCGGGGTGGAGGTGCGCGAGACGGTCCTGCTGCACGGCCCTCGGGGCTGGGGCGAGTTCGGGCCGTTCCCTGAGTATGCCGACGAGGAGGCCGCTCGTTGGCTCGCCGCAGGCCTCGAGGCGGCCTGGGGCAGCTGGCCCCAACCGGTGCGCGACAGGATCGAGGTCAACGCCACGGTCCCGGCAGTCGAACCCGGCAAGATCGCCGAGGTGCTGGCCGGCTTCGACGGGTGCGGGACCGTCAAGGTCAAGGTGGCCGAGCAGGGGCAGACGCTGCACGACGACCTGGCCCGCGTGGCAGAGGTGCGTGCGCTGCTGGGACCGGCGGCCCACGTCCGCGTCGACGCCAACGGCGCCTGGACCGTGGACCAGGCGAGGGAGGCGCTGACCCGCCTGTCGGCATACACCCTGCAGTATGCCGAGCAGCCCTGTGCCAAGGTGCCGGACCTGGCGCGGTTGCGGCTGCAGCTGGCCCGCGACGGGGTGGACGTGCCGATCGCCGCTGACGAGTCGGTGCGGCGGGCCGAGGACCCGTTGCGTGTGGCGCGCGAGGGGGCAGCCGACCTCGTGGTGGTCAAGGTGGCGCCGCTCGGTGGCGTGGCCGCTGCCCTCGACATCGTGCGCGAGGCGGGGCTGCCCGCCGTCGTCTCGAGTGCGCTGGACAGCTCGGTGGGGATCGCGGCCGGTGTGGCACTGGCTGCGGCGCTGCCCGAGCTGGACCTGGCGTGCGGGCTCGGCACCGTCGGCCTGCTGGCCGCCGACGTCGCCGAGCATCCGCTGGTGCCCCACGAGGGCGTGCTCCAGGTCGCCGACGCTCGCGCCATCGTGGAGGCGGACGCACTCACCGGCCTCGCTGCTCACGAGCTGACCGGCTCACGGCGGCAGTGGTGGCTCGACCGGCTGGCCCGGTGCCACGCGCTGACCAGCGGTGTAACGCAGCCGTAACGGTCGACATACAGCCGAAACATGCTCGCTGCACCGCCGAAACATCACCGTTCCAGACTCCGCCCATGACGCGGCGCCCGTCGCGTCCCCGCAATCTGCTGGAGGCACGACATGGAACTGACGGCGACAGACGTCTGGGTGATGGTGTCGGCGGCGCTGGTGCTGCTGATGACTCCCGGGCTGGCTTTCTTCTACGGCGGCATGGCTCGCGCCAAGGCCGCCCTCAACATGATGATGATGAGCTTCGTCTCGATCGGGCTCGTCGGGGTGGTGTGGGTGCTGTGGGGCTATGGCATGACGTCCGCGCCCGGGATCCTGGGCGGGCTGGTCGGTGACCCGACGGCCGACGTCGGCCTGAGCGGGCACGTCGGCACCGGCGACCTCATCGGCATCGGCTTCGGAGCCACCTTCGCGATCATCACCGTCGCCCTGATCTCGGGGGCGGTGGCCGACCGCACCCGGTTCACCGCGTGGACGGTCTTCGTCCCCGTCTGGGTGACCCTGGTCTACTGCCCGCTGGCCTTCATGGTGTGGGGCGGCGGGCTGCTGTCCGCCGACGGCGCCATCGGCAAGGCCTTCGGTGAGGCGATCGACTTCGCCGGCGGCACCGTGGTGCACATCAACGCCGGTGTCGCGGCGCTCGTCCTGGTCTTCGTGCTCGGCCGCCGCACCGGGTGGAGCAAGGGCTTCCACCGGCCGCACAACGTGCCGCTCGTGATGATTGGTGCGGCGTTGCTGTGGTTCGGCTGGTTCGGCTTCAACGGCGGTGCGGCCGGCTCGACCGAGGAGGCGGGGCTGATCTGGGTCAACACGCTGGCAGCGCCCGCCGCGGCGATGCTCGGCTGGATGCTGGTGGAGCGGGTCCGGGACGGTCGCCCCACCTCCCTCGGCGCCGCCTCCGGCGTGGTCGCGGGGCTCGTCGCCATCACCCCCGCCTGCGCTGCCCTCAGCCCCATCGGCTCGCTGGTACTGGGCGCCTTCGCCGGTGCGGGCGCTGCCCTGGCGATCGGCCTGAAGTACCGCTTCGGCTACGACGACGCCCTCGATGTCGTGGGGGTGCACCTCGTGGCCGGCCTGATCGGCACCATCGGCATCGGCTTCCTCGCGATGCCGGTCGAGGGTGAGGGCGGCGGCCTGCTGTATGGCGGTGGCTTCGACCAGCTCATCGCCCAGGTGGTGGCGGCCGTCTTCACCGTGGCCTTCACCGGAGTGCTCACGCTCGTCATCGCGCTGGGCATCGCCAAGACGATCGGCTTCCGCGTCTCGCCCGAGGACGAGGAGCGCGGCGTCGACCTGTCGGAGCACTCCGAGCTGGCCTACGAGTTCGGTCCGCTGGGAATGAGCATCGACGGCGACCGCGCCGTGTCCGCGGAGGAGGTGGACGCGAACGGCGCCGACATGGCCAACGAGGAGGTCACCGTCTGACCGCTCACCCTGCCGCACGGCGAGGCCCCCGCACACTCGGTGCGGGGGCCTCGTTGCTCGCGTTCCGCAGTCAGCGCTGGGCGGCGTCGATCAGCGTCAGCAGAGAGGCGCGCAGCTGGGCGCGTTGCTCAGGGCTGAGCTCGTCCAGGATCGTCTCGGACTGCGCCTTGCGCGCAGACCGGATCGAGCGCGCGGTCTGCCGGCCCTGGTCGGTCAGCCCGACCAGGACAGCACGCCGGTCGGCAGGGTCGGGAGTGCGGGCCACGAGTCCAAGGCCCTCGAGCGCATCGACGACCTCGGTCACGGAGCGAGGCGTGATCTGCAGCCAGCCGGCGAGCGTGCCGAGACGCAGCCCGGGAGCCACCTCCTCGCTGCCGGCGCCCGCGGCTGCGCTGTCGCTGCTGGCATCCGTGTTGTCGGCGCGCGCGCGCCCGCCCGCTCGTCGGCGGTGACGCCGAGCCTCGTTGCGGGCGATGACGCCCAGCGCGCGGGCCTGGTGCGGGGACAGGCCCCACTCGGCGGTCTCGACCGCCGAACCGCGGCGCAGGTGCCGGGCCAGGTGCTGGATCAGCTCCAGCTCGGTGGTGTCGGCGTCGATGGGATGGTGCTCCGGACGCCCGTGGGCAGCATGGGCGGAGTCTTCGGTGGGGTGATGCATGTGTCGCATCCCTTCTGCGGATCCGTGATGAGCGCTCGTCGTGCTGCGCGTGGACCGTCGCAGGGCCAACGATAGCAGACTAGTGTAGTAAGTACATAATGTGGTAACCTCACTAAGAATCACGAACGTACGGCCAGTGCCTAAGGCCGGCCACACTGAAAGGAGGGGTGCTCATGGAAGCCGCTTTCGACTCCGCGCCCCGCAGCGGGGGAGGCCGCCGTGACGGTGCCCGCCTCGACCCCAAGGACAAGGCCCAGCTAGCCGCTCACCCGGTCAGCGCGACTCGAGTCCTCGCCCTCTTCCGCCCGCACCGCTTCACCCTGCTGACCGTGCTCGCGATCATCGTCACCAGCTCGGCGCTGGGGCTGGCCACCCCGTTCCTGGCCAAGCGCCTCGTCGACGACGCCATCCCTCATCAGGACGTTGGCTTGCTGCTGGTCCTGGTCGCCGCGATGGTCGGTATCGCGGCCGCCAATGCTGTGCTCGGGGTGGTCCAGACCTGGATGTCCACGGCCGTCGGCCAGCGGATCATGCACGCGCTGCGCACGGATCTGTTTGCCAGCGTGCAGCGTCAGCCGCTCGACTTCTTCACCCGCACCCGCGGCGGTGAGGTGCAGTCCCGGTTGACCCACGACATCACCGGGCTGCAGGGGGTGGTCACCTCGACCGCCACCAGCCTGGCGGGCAACATCGCGACCGTGGTGGGCACGCTGATCGCGATGGTCGCTCTCAGCTGGCAGCTCGCCCTGCTGTCCCTGATCGTCATCCCGCCGGCCGTGATCATCAGCCGTTCGGTCGCCCGGCTCCGTCGTGACGCCACCGACCGGCGGCAGAAGGCGCTCGCCGGCATGCACTCACAGGTCGAGGAGTCCCTGTCCGTCAGCGGCGCCCGCCTGAGCAAGACGCTCGGTGCCGGACCCGCGCTCGCCGAGCGCTTCGTCGCGGCGTCCGACCGGCTCCTCGACCTCGAGGTCGCCGCGCAGATCGCCGGCCGATGGCGCACGGCGACGATGAATGTCGTCTTTGCCGTGATCCCGGCGCTCATCTATCTGATCGCCGGCCTGCCGGTCACCTCCGAGGGCATCACGATCGGCACCCTGGTCGCGTTCATCGCCCTCCAGGCCGGCATCTTCCGGCCGGTGATGGGTCTGCTCAGCATCAACATCCAGGTCACCGCCTCCATGGCACTCTTCAGCAGGATCTTCGAGTACCTCGACCTGCCCGTCGGCGTCCCGGAACCCGAGCGGCCGGCCGACTTCGACCCGGCGTATGCCGAGGGGCGCGTGGCGCTCGAGGGTGTCAGCTTCCGGCACGCGGGCGCCGACCGTGACGCGCTCAGCACGATCGACCTGGTGGTGCCTGCCGGTTCGCACCTGGCCATCGTGGGCCCGACCGGGTCTGGCAAGAGCACCCTGGCCGCGCTGGTGAGCCGGCTCTACGACCCGGACTCAGGTCGGGTCACCCTAGACGGCATCGACCTGCGTGACCTCACCACCGCACAGCGGGCCGCGGTCGTCGGGGTGGTCTCCCAGGAGACCTACCTGCTGCACGACACAGTGCGGGAGAACCTGCGGTTCGCGCGGCCGGAGGCCACCGACGCAGAGATCGAGCGCGCGGCCGCCGCGGCGCAGGTGCACGACGTGATCATGGCGCTGTCCGAGGGGTACGACACCGTGGTCGGCGCACGCGGGCACCGGTTCTCCGGCGGTGAGCAGCAGCGCCTCGCGCTGGCCCGGACCCTCCTGCGCAACCCCCAGGTCCTCGTCCTGGACGAGGCGACCAGTGCGCTCGACACCCGCACCGAGCGCGCGGTCCAGAAGGCCCTCGACGAGCTGGGGGAGGGGCGCACCATCATCACGATCGCGCACCGCCTGTCCACGATCCGCGACGCGGACCAGATCGTGGTCCTGGACGGTGGTCGGATCGTGGAGCGCGGCAGCCACGACCATCTGATGGCGACCGACGGTGCGTATGCCGCGCTACTCGCCGCCGCAGAGCGCCCGGACCAGCGGGCGGTCACGGCACTGGCGGCCTGAGATCCGAGCAGGATCGGAGAAGCGCCACCGCGCTCCACCGCCCTAACGTGGGCCTCGATCCCATTACCACCGGCGCGGACGCGTCGACACCGAGGAGGAGCATCATGGCTAGCACGGCTGAGGACACGACGAAGCTGTCCGCCCAGGAGAGGGCCGCGCTGCGGGAGCGGACCCGGGAGCTGAAGGCGGCGAAGAAGGGCGCAGAGGCCGAGCAGGCGGTGCTCGATGCGATCGCCGCGATGCCAGACGCGGAGCGCCCGCTCGCCGAGCGGGTGCACGCCCTGGTCAAGGAGGCCGGGCCGGAGCTCGCCCCCAGGACCTGGTACGGCATGCCGGCCTACGCCAAGGACGGCAAGGTGATCTGCTTCTTCAAGGCGGCCTCCAAGTTCGACGTGCGCTACGCGGAGCTCGGCTTCAACGAGCCCGCCAACCTGGATGACGGCAACATGTGGCCGACCGCCTTCGCGATCGTCAAGCTCACGCCGGCCGAGGAGCAGCGGATCACGCAGCTCGTCCGGCAGGCGGTGAGCTGAGCCGCCCGCAGGGGTGACTCGGCGCCATACACCGCGGTCGGCGGGGCAGGCGGGCGAAAGCGAGGCGGGAGTTCCGGGCCCGAGACGTTAACCTGGGACCTCGAGCGTTCCCCCGCAACTTCAGCTAAGAGGTGCAACGTGCCCACGGGCAAGGTCAGGTTCTACGACGAGGAGAAGGGCTTCGGCTTCCTCTCCAGCGACGAGGGTCAGGACGTCTATGTCCACGCCAGCGTCCTCCCGGCCGGGGTCAAGTCCCTCGCGCGCGGCGCCCGGGTCGAGTTCGACATCGCCCAGGGTCGTCGAGGCGACCAGGCGCTGCACGTGCGGTTGCTCGAGCCCGCGCCGTCGGTCAGCAAGTCGATGGCGCTGCGCGACCGAAAGCCGGCCGAGGAGATGGCCGTCGTGATCGAGGACCTCATCAAGCTGCTCGACGACTCCTCCAACAGCCTGCGCCGTGGCCACTACCCGGACAAGCGCCTCTCCAGCGCGCTGGCCAAGAGCCTGCGAGCGGTCGCCGACCAGTTCGACGCGGGAGCCTGAGCGTGGCCAAGCCCAAGCGGGACGCCGTGCTGGCGGATGCCGAGGAGTCGGCCCGCGAGGCCGCCGTCGCGATCGCCGAGCCGGGCACGGTCGGTGAGCACCTCGACTTCGTCATGGACGAGGACCGCGTGGGCACGCACTACTTCGACTGCACCGCGGTGGCCTACCCGGGTTGGCGCTGGGCCATCACGCTGACTCGCCCGCCCCGCGGGCGCGCTGCGCTGGTCAGCGAGACCCACTTGGTGGCTGGCGAGGACGCGCTGCTCTCACCGGCCTGGGTGCCGTATGCCGAGCGGCTTGCCCCCGGAGACGTCGGCCCCGGTGACATCACGCCGATGATCGACGAGGACCCGCTGCTGGAGGCGGGCTTCGAGGCCACGGGCGACGAGGACGTCGACCAGGTCGGGTTCTTCGAGCTTGGCCTGGGCCGACCAAGGGTCCTCTCCGCCGAGGGCCGGGAGGCAGCGGCCACCCGGTGGTATGACGGCGAGCACGGCCCCCATGCCGAGGTCGCCCGCAAGGCGCCGGCCCCCTGCTCGACGTGTGGCTACTTCGTGCCGATGGCAGGTGCGCTGCGGTCCGTCTTCGGCGTCTGCGCCAACGAGTGGTCACCCAGTGACGGCAAGGTCGTCTCGCTCGACCACGGGTGCGGCGCCCACAGCGAGGTTGACCTCGAGCGCCCCGCGCCGGAGCCGATCGAGTCCCCGGTCCTGGACGACAACGTGCTGGAGATCGTCGAGTCCTGAGCCGGCTCACGCTGCCGCGTCAGGCGCGTGCGAGCTCCCGCCTCACCCGCGTCGCCGGCTCACGCCTCCGCCGCGTTGCCCCGCCCTCGACGCAGGTAGATGTGGCCGATCACCCCGAGGCCCAGCCCCGCCACGGGCACCCAGACCCACCACGAGCGCCCACCCTCGCGCAGGGGAGGCATCACGAGCACCACCGCGAGGGCGATCGCCCAGACGACCATCCCCCAGTGGACGACCCGGATCGTGCGCAGCTGCACCTCGGGTAGCTCGATCACCGTCTCATCGGACGCGGTGCTGCCGCTGGCCACGCCCGGGCGCTGGGCGGCTCGTCCGTGGGAACCCTGGGTCTCCGAGCGCTGGTCGGCTCGTCCGTGGGAACCCTGGGTCTCCGAGTGCTGCGACATGGTCTTAATCTAGGCGCCATGTCGACCACCGCCGAACAGGCGCCCACCCAGTCCGCACTGCACCGCTACTTCCGGATCGACGAGCGCGGCTCGACCGTCGGCCGTGAGGTGCGCGGTGGTTTCGCCACCTTCTTCACGATGGCCTACATCGTGGTGCTCAACCCACTCATCCTCACCAGCGTCCCGGACAGCACGGGCAACTACCTGGCCGGTGGCGACGTCGCAATGATCGCCGCAGCCACCGCACTGGTCGCCGGAGTGATGACGATCCTGATGGGGGTCGTGGCCAACTACCCGCTGGGCCTGGCGGCCGGGCTCGGCCTCAACGCGATCGTGACGTTCAGCATCGCCGGCCTGCCGGGGATGACGTGGGCCGATGCCATGGGTCTGGTCGTGCTGGAGGGCCTAATCATCCTGATCCTGGTCCTCACCGGCTTCCGTGAGGCGGTCTTCCACGCGGTGCCCGCGCAGCTCAAGATCGCCATCAGCGTGGGCATCGGTCTGTTCATCACGATCGTCGGGCTGTTCGACGCAGGTGTCGTGCGCAAGCCCGGAGGCCCCACACCGGTCGAACTGGGCGTGGGCGGGTTCCTCGCCGGCTGGCCGACCCTGGTCTTTGTGCTGGGACTGGTCACGATCGTCGTGCTCTATGCCAAGAAGGTCCAGGGCGCGATCCTGTACGGCATCATCGGCGCCACCGTCCTCGCCGTGATCCTGGAGTCAACTCTGAAGCTCGGCAGCCAGACCAACGCGGAGGGCGAGGTGGTCAACCCCACCGGGTGGGGCCTCAACGTGCCCGCGCTGCCCAGTGAGATCGTCAACACGCCGGACTTCGGCCTGCTCGGCCAGTTCAGCCTGCTGGGCTCTATCGAGCGGATCGGCATCGTCACCGTCGTGCTGCTCGTCTTCAGCCTCATGCTGGCGGACTTCTTCGACACGATGGGCACGATGGTGGCGGTCGGCGCCGAGGGAGACCTGCTCGACGAGGAGGGCAACCCGCCCAACACCCGCCGCATCCTGATCGTCGACTCCATCGCCGCAGCGGCCGGCGGGGCGGCCAGCGTCAGCAGCAACACGTCATACATCGAGTCCGCCGCCGGAGTCGGGGAGGGGGCACGCACCGGACTCGCCTCGGTGGTCACCGGGATGCTGTTCCTCCTCGCGACGTTCCTGTCGCCGTTGGTGTCGGTCGTGCCCTACGAGGCGGCGACTCCGGCCCTCGTCGTCGTGGGCTTCCTGATGATGCAGCAGGTCGCCAACATCGACTGGGCAGACATCGAGATCGCCTTCCCGGCGTTCCTCACCATCGTGCTGATGCCGTTCACCTACTCGATCACCGCCGGCATCGGCGCAGGCTTCCTGGCCTATGTCCTGCTGAAGCTGGTCCGCGGCAAGTGGGGCACCGTGCACCCGCTGATGTGGTTCATCGCCGCGATGTTCCTGATCTACTTCACGCTCGACCCGATCAGGGACCTCCTCGGCGTCTGACGGACAGGGGGACGTCGGCGAGTTCGAGACGGACAGGGGGGACGTCGGCGAGTTCGAGGACGAGACCGACCTCCCCGCTATCGGGGCCCCTGTGGTGACGAGGTTTCGGGAATCGTTAGCCGAGGTAATGAGTTAGGCTAAGCAACAGCCCTTCTTCCGTGCCGCCCCCGAGGAACCTGTGTCCGACCACCCCCGCGCCGACGACCCCGCCGCCGACGCTCCCGAGGAGATCGCCCGCCTGGCGCACGAGCTGCGCATCGCGTGCATGCGCATCTCGCGGCGCGTCCGGTTCGAGACCACGAGCACTATCGCCCCGCACCAGCTCAGCGTCCTCGTGCGCCTGGCCCAGTCGTCCTACTCCTCCGGTGAGCTCGCCTCGATCGAGCGGGTGAGTGCCCCCAGCATGAGCCGCACGGTGAGCGCGCTGGTCGAGCTCGGGCTGGTGCAGCGGGACCCTGACTCCACCGACGGCCGGGTCGTCCGCCTCTCCCTGACCGACGCCGGACAGCAGGAGCTGGACCTGCACCGCGCCCGGCGCGATGCCTGGATGACCCAACGTCTCGACGGCCTGACCGGCGAGGAGCAGGAACTTCTGGCGCGTGCGAGCGAGCTGCTGAACCGGGTGGTCGACCAGTGAGCGCGATGTTCTCCTCACTGGCGATCCGCAACTACCGCATCTACGCCACCGGAGGCATCGTCTCCAACACCGGCACCTGGATGGGCCGGGTCGCCCAGGACTGGGTGGTGCTGACCGAGCTGACCAACAACTCGGCGCAGGCACTCGGGATCGTCACCGGGCTGCAGTTCCTGCCGATGCTTCTGCTCGCGCCCGCCGCGGGAGCGGTGAGTGACCGCTTCGCCAAGCGGCGGGTCATGTTGGTCACCCAGTCGATCATGGCGGTGACCGCGCTGGCGATGGGGCTGATGGTCCTGTCCGGCTCCATGCAGCTCTGGCACATGTATGTATTGGCCTTCGTCCAGGGGTGTGCCGCAGCGGTGGACGGTCCGGCCCGGCAGGCGTTCGTGTCCGAGATGGTGCCGCCGCACCAGATCACCAACGCGGTGGGCCTGAACAGCGCCTCCTTCCACAGCGGTCGCCTGATCGGCCCGGGTCTCGCCGGGCTGCTGATTGCCTGGGTGGGCACCGGCCCGACCCTGCTGATCAACGCCGGCTCGTTCATCGCGGTCCTGATCGCCCTGCTGGTCATGGATGTCACCACCCTGACCCCCGCGCCGGTCAGCAGGGGCAAGGGACGGATCAGGGAGGGGATCGCCTACGTCCGCCACCGCCCCGACATCATCCTGATCATGGCGCTCGTCTTCGTGCACGGCACCTTCGGCATGAACTTCCAGCTGACCAACGCGCTGATGGCGACCGAGGCGTTCGGCAAGGGCGTCGAGGAGTATGGCGCGGTGGGCTCGATCATGGCCATCGGCTCCCTCGGTGGTGCCCTGCTGGCGGCCCGTCGGGAGAAGCCGCGGCTGCGCTACCTGCTGATCGCCATGGGGTTGTTCTCGCTCTGCACCCTCGTGCTCGGCCTGGCACCGAACTTCCTCGTCTACACCCTCGTGCTGATCCCCACCGGCCTGACCGCGCTGACGGTGATGGTCACGGCGAACTCGATGATCCAGCTCAGTGTGGCGCCGCAGGTGCGCGGCCGGGTGATGGCGCTCTACATGGCGGTGTTCATGGGTGGCACCCCACTCGGTTCACCCTTCATCGGCTGGATCGGCGAGACCTTCGGGGCCCGCTGGACCATCCTGATCGCGACCGCGACGTGCGGTGCGGCGGTGATCCTTGCGACGATCTATGTCATGCGCACCAACGACATCCGAGTCCGGCTGCAGCGTGAGCCCGGCAACTGGTTGAGCGTGCAGTACGGCCCCACCGAGCCGCTGCCGGAGAAGGCGGCCTGATGACGCCCCGGTCGCGGCGCCTCATCGTCCTGGTCGCACTGGCCCTGTTCTTCGCCGCCGCGGTCGTCGCGGCGGTGGTGTGACGTCAACATGACGAGCTTCACCACCCGACCCACGCTGACCGGCACGTTCGGCATGGTCTCCAGCACGCACTGGATCGCGTCGCAGACCGCCATGGCGATCCTCGAGCACGGCGGCAACGCCTTCGATGCGGCGGTCGCGGGCGGCTTCGTGCTGCAGCTGGTCGAGCCGCACCTGAACGGCCCGGGCGGCGACCTGCCCGCGATCATCGCGAGCGCCGAGGACCCGACGCCGAGGGTGCTCTGCGGGCAGGGCCCGGCTCCGGCAGGCGCCACCCCGGAGCACTTCCGCTCTCTCGGCATGGACCGGGTGCCCGGCTCGGGTCCGCTGGCGGCGGCCGTGCCCGGAGCGGTGGACGCGTGGCTGCTCCTGCTCCGCGACCACGGCACGATGTCCCCTGCCCAGGTACTCGCCCCCGCCCAGCACTATGCCCGGCACGGTCACCCCCTCGTCCCCAGGGTGGCTCAGACCGTGGCCGTCGTGCAGGAGCTCTTCGAGTCGGACTGGACCACCTCGGCAGACCTCTGGCTGAGCGACGGCCGACCGCCGGGGCCGGGGGAGCTCTTCCGCAACCCGGCGTGGGCCGACACCCTCGACCGGCTCGTCGCGGCCGCCGACGGAGCGAGCAGCCGGGAGGCGCAGGTCGACGCCGTCCGCGCCGCGTGGTCCCAGGGCTTCGTGGCCGGGGCCGTCGACCGGTTCAGCCGGCGTGCGTTCCGGCACTCGGAGGGCCAGGTGGCGCCCGGCGTGATGACCGGTCAGGACCTGGCGGACTACACCGCGACCTGGGAACCGGCCGTGACCCGTGAGTGGCAGGGCCACACGATCGCCAAGACGGACCTCTGGGGACAGGGTCCCGCCCTTCTGCAGGTGCTGGGCATGCTCGACGCGCTGGGCGCCCCGCCCGACCCGGACACCACCGATGGAGTGCACGCCGTCGCCGAGGCGTGGAAGCTGGCGATGGCTGACCGTGAGGCGTGGTTCGGCGACTCCGGAGACGACCGGGTGCCGGTCGACGCACTGCTGGACGCGGCATACCTCGCTGATCGGGCGAAGCTGATCGGCGCCACGGCAAGCACAACCGTCCGTCCCGGTTCGCCGGGCGGTCGGGTCCCCCGGATGGCCGCGCTCGCCGGCCTCACCGAGGTGGCGGGAGTTGGTCCGGGCCTCGGGGAGCCCACGGTGACGCGTGAGGAGCCCCGAGGTCCCCAGCTCCCAAGCCCCCATTCCGCCGAGCGTGAGGCGGGTGAAGCTCAGGTGTCACCGGACGGTGGGACTCGGGGCGACACCTGTCACATCGACGTCGTCGACCGCTGGGGCAACATGGTCTCCGCGACGCCCAGTGGCGGGTGGCTCCAGTCCTCGCCAGTCATCCCCGAGCTCGGCTTCCCGCTCGGGAGCCGGCTGCAGATGATGTGGCTCGAGCATGGCCTGCCGTCCTCGCTGCGCCCGGGCCGGCGTCCCCGCACGACGCTGACCCCGACTCTCGTCCTGCGCGACGGTGCGCCGGTGCTCGCGTGCGGCTCCCCGGGCGGCGACCAGCAGGACCAGTGGCAGTCGCTCTTCCTGCTGCGGCACCTTGCCGGCGGGGAGTCCCTCCAGGAGGCCATCGACGCCCCGGCCTTCCACACGACAAGCTTCCCGGGCTCCTTCTGGCCGCGGGTGGTCGAGCCCGGCGTGCTGGTCGTGGAGGACCGCATCCCCGCCCATGTGCTGGCCGAGCTGCGCGGGCGCGGGCACCAGGTGATCGAGCAGGGCCCGTGGACCCTGGGCCGGATGTGCGCGGTGGGGCGGGTGCCGGAGTCCGGACTCCTCTCCGCGGGGGCCAACCCGCGCGGCATGCAGGGCTACGCCGTCGGGCGCTGACCGCGCTCACTCACGTCGCCCGCCTGGCGCTCACCTCGCTCAGCCGGCGCTCACCTCGCCTTGGCCTTGAGCGCTCACCTCGCCTTGAGGGCACTCACGTCGCCTTGGCCTTGAGCGCTCACCTCGCCTTGAGGGCACTCACCTCGCCTTGAGGGCACTCACCTCGCTCAGCCGGCACTCACCTCGCGCCATAGCGCGAGGTGAGTTCCAACAAACCGACCTGAGTGCGCCCGTCACGCCCGAGAGCTCATGGCAGGCTGGCCCCGTGAACGACGCCGGAGCCGACCCCCATGCGGCAGCGCCGGTGACCACGGAACCAGTTGAGGGCAGGCCCGCCACCCGTCCTGCCCGCTATGCCGTCGGCATGTTTGGCACGTCGATCCCGATCAACCTGGTCAAGGGATCGATGATCCTGTTCTACGTCGACCTGCTCGGCCTCGATGTCCGGCTCTACGGCATCGTGATGTTCGCCTACGCGATCATCGACGCCGTCGACAACCCCGTCCTCGGCTTCCTCTCCGACCGGACCCGCACCCGCTGGGGCCGCCGCCGTCCGTGGCTGCTCGTCGGTGCTCCGGTTCTGGCTGTCGCCACCATCGCGCTGTTCGCCGTCCCGGACTCCCTGGACGGTGCCGGTCTGGTGATCTGGTTCGCCACCTTCGTGATCCTGTGCGAGGCCGCCGACTCGATGATCAACGCCAACTATGGCGCGCTGCTGCCCGAGCTCTTCCCGCGGGAGCATGAGCGCGCGGTCGCCAACGCGCTGCGGCAGGGCTTCCAGCTGCTGGCCCTGGTGCTGTCGCTGGCCGTCACGCCCTACCTGACCACGTCGCTCTTCGGGACCGAGGAGACGACTGGCGGGTTCACCATCACCGCAGTCATCTACGGCGTCATCTCGTTCGTCGTCATCCTCTACATGACCCTCGGCGTGCGCGAGGACGTGCGGGCCACCCAACAGCGACCTCCGGCGTTCCTGGCCACGGTGCGGGTCATCCTCACCAACAAGCGCTTCTGGCAGATCGGCGTGGTCAGCGCCTGCTACCTCAGCGCCATGGGTCTGGTGCTCACCGGCGTGCAGCTCTACGTCCGCTACTCCCTGGGCCTCCCCGTGGCCCATGCGATGTACCTGCAGGGCGTGGTCATCCTCGCCACCGCCGGCTTCCTGGCGGTCTGGGCCAGGGTGGTGCGGCTCAAGGGTGCCCCATTCGCCTGGCGGCTTGCGCTCGTGCTGCTGGCGCTCAGCTTCCTACCCCTCTTCCTGGCCCGCGACCTCCTCTCCGCCATCGTCGGGGGCCTGTGCCTTGGCGTGGGCTACTCCGGGATGCTGGCGAGCAACGACCTCGTCATCGCCCGGGTGCTCGACGAGGACGCCGCGGTGCACGGAGCCCGGCGCGAGGGGATCTTCCTGGCCGCCTTCGGCTTCTTCGGTCGGCTCGGGGGCATGGTGGTCGGGGGTGCGCTCGCCTCACTGGGTTTCCTGTTCGGCTACTACAACGGCGACGACCCCGGCACGCAGGCCGACACCGCCTGGCGCGTCTACGTGTGCCTCTACCCGATGGGGCTGGCCGCGATCGGGGCGGTGATCGCCTTCCTGATCGACGTTCCGGCCAACCAGCGGGAGCAGGTCAGCTCGGTCGGTCCTCCGACCCCGAGCTGAGCTCTCCGCGCACGAGCGTCTCCGCGCCCGGCGGAGGGGCCTGTGGGGGCATGCCGGGAGCCACCGGGGAGTCGTTGATATGCGGACCTGCCCCCGGCTCCTCCCGGGGGTTCCAGGCCGTCGCGCCGCCCGTTCCGGTGGGTCGCCGCCGTGGCTTCGGCACCTTGATCGTCACCGCGTGCTCCCCCGGCCGCAGCCGGTTGGACAGGTCGGCGCGGTCCAGCAGCTCGTCGAAGGAGGCTCCGGTCGGTGGGTGGACCGCGATGGGGTCGTCGTCGGAGAAGACCACCCAGTGCGCCGTGTTGCGGTGGAACACCTGCAGGACGGAGCCCTCGATCACGGTCGCCGCGTGGGCGAGCGCCTTCTTGCGCTGGTTGCCCTTGGCCACCTTGTCCTGCACGAACTTCTCCGCCGGAGCTCGCTGGCTCTTGAGCTGCTCCCAGACAACCGGGCCCCACCGCTGTGCGGCCGCCGCGGCGATCGGGCCGTACTTGATCAGCTTGCCGGCCGCGCTGCCCTTGCCCGCCATGTGCACCTCCTGGAACTGACTTGCTCTCCCAGCCTAAGCGGACGGCATACTCGGTGCGTGACGACAGGACACCGAGGACCGACCGGACGGATCGAGTATGCCGGGGAGGGGCTGAGCGAGGCGGGGCTCGCCCCGACGCCGTTCCAGCAGGTGTTGAGCTGGGTCGAGGCAGCGCGGGCCCGGCAGGCCGAGGTCGGTGACGTGCCCGAGCCGGACGCACTATCCGTCGCCACCGTGGACGACGCCGGACCGGACGTCCGGACCGTGCTGATGCGCTTCCTCGACCCCCGGGGGCCGGGCTTCGTCACCAACCTCGAGTCGACGAAGGGCCAGCAGGTGCGCGACCGTCCCCAGATCGCTGCGAGCCTCACCTGGCCGACCATGTACCGCGCGATCCGCTTCCGCGGCACCGCCGAGCTCGTGGACCGGGACGAGGTGGAGACCTACTTCCGGATGCGTCCGTGGGGCGCGCGGATCAGCGCCTGGGCCTCACAGCAGTCCCGACCGGCCGCCAACCGGGAGCAGCTGGAGGCTGCCTACAACGCGTATGCCGCGCGGTTCCCTGACCACGGCCGTCCCGACGACGTGCCGGTGCCCGAGCAGTGGGGGGGCTACCGCGTGCGGCCCGACCGGGTCGAGTTCTGGGGCGGGCGCATCAACCGGCTGCACGACCGGTTGGTCTTCCGACGGGTCGGCGACGGCGACCTGGACGACGCGGGCTCCTGGGAGCTTGGTCGGCTCCAGCCGTGACCCCCTGCGAGCTGGCCCGGGCCCAGCGGTGATCCAGGCGAGTTGAGCCGGCTCGCAGCGCGCTGACCGGTGCGCGCCGGGCTGCCTGAGAGACACGGCATACGCGTCACTGGTCGGCGCCGCCCTCCTCGAGGGTCTGTGCGCCGCGCGCCTGCAGCATGTCGGTCATCAGCTCGATCTCGGACTCCTGACCGTTGACCATCGCCGTCGCGAGCCGCCGTACCTCACCGTCGACACCGCCGTCGAGGGCCGCCTGCGCCATGTCGACGCCTGCGATGTGGTGGGTGGTCATCAGCTGCAGGTAGAGGATGTCGGCCTCCTCACCCTCCAGCGACCGCAGCTGCTCCATCTGCTCCGGCGTGGCCATCCCAGGCATGACCGCACCGGCGGCCATGTGCTCCTCCATCGCGCCGTGGTCGTGACCCTCCAGGTCAGTCATCCACTCCATGCGGTCACCCGGCCGCGCCATCGGCAGATCCCAGGTGCGGATCCAGCCCTCCATCTGGCCCATCTGGTTGCCCTGGGTGGAGGCGATGTCCGTGGCCAGGATGCGGATCTGCTGGTCGTCGGTCGAGTCGATCACCTCGAGTGACATCTCGACGGCCTGGGCGTGGTGCTCGATCATGTCCCGGGCGAAGCCGGCAGAGACGCTGTCGTCCCCGGGTGCGGGACGCGCGAAGACGAGCCACCCCAGGAGCGTGCCCACGAGAAGCGCAACGATCGCCGTGCCGGCGATGGCGGCGATGGTGCGGCTAGACCGTTCGGGGGCGTCGTTGGTCAGCGGACCGGTGGCCTCGGCGTCGGTGGCCACGTGGTCGGTTGCGGTGTGGTTGTCGGCCCGGTCCCGTGTCGTGTCGGCCGGCGTCTCCGGTCGGGTCTCGTCCGACACCTCAGCCACCCACCAGGTCGGTGCTGGTGCCGCCGGTGCAGGCGGCGCCGGGCTCGGGAGTCTGTGGACCCTGCCGCCAGTCTCGGATGAACTGCTGGATCCGTGTGTCGTTGCCCTTCTGCACCCCGAGCTGACGCCCCCAGGCCGTCGCCATGATGGGGTACTCCTGACCCTCGTTCGGCGAGAGGATGACGAACTCCTGGGAGGCCAGGTCGCGCAGCTGCTTCACCTCGCCCTCGGCGAGGTCCGGCTGGTACGTGAGCCAGACGGCGCCGTGCTCCAGCGAGTGGACCGCGTGGTGGTTGGGAACCGGCTCCTCATAGATGCCGCAGTTGAGCCAGGCCGGGTGGTGATCACCGCCGGCCGGGGGACTCTGCTGGTACTCGACCGCGGACTCGACGTGGTTGCGGCCGAGGTCGTCGGCGGGGTCATCGAGCTCGTCAAAGGTCACGACGGCACCCATGCCCGGACGGTTCTGGGCCTGGTCGATGACGGCCCAGGCGACCAGACCGGCGATAAGTGCGAGGACCAGGCCCAGGCCCAGCCACACCGCCGACATGCTGCGGCGCTGGCTCGACTTGGCCTGCTTCTGGATCTGCGCGAGCCGGGCCTGCCGGTCGTTTGCGGCGGCGCCCTGCGCCTTCTTGCCACGCTTGGGGCCGTTCGTGGTGCTGGACTTCTCAGGCCGAGCCATGGTTCTCCTGCGTTCGTGGATGTCTGGGCCATCGTAGGTGTTCAGGCTGCCACGATGCTGAGTGCTCGGCACAAAGTGCTCGTCATAGGATCGTGGGATACCGAGCGCAGCGACGGAGGCCGTGCCATGAGCGACCTGATCGATACGACCGAGATGTATCTCAAGTCCATCCTCGAGCTGGAGGAGGACGGCGTGGTGCCGCTCCGGGCCCGCATCGCCGAGCGCCTGGGTCACTCCGGTCCGACCGTCTCGCAGACCGTGGCCCGGATGGAACGTGACGGACTGGTCACGCTGCACGACGACCGGACGCTCGAGTTCACCGAGCACGGCCGCCGCACGGCCATCCGGGTCATGCGCAAGCACCGCCTCGCCGAGCGCTTGCTGGTGGACGTTATCGGTCTGGACCTGCCGTACGTGCACGAGGAGGCCTGCCGGTGGGAGCACGTCATGAGCGACCAGGTGGAGCAGCGGATCCTGAAGATCATCGACGACCCCCGCATGTCGCCCTACGGGAACCCGATCCCCGGCCTGTCCGAGCTGGCGCCGGAGTTCACGACGACGGCTGAGGCCGGCGGCACCCACCTGATCGAGGCTCTCGACGGTACGGGCGGGCGGGATGTGGTTGTGGTGCGGATCGGCGAACCAGCGCAGGTGGACCCCGACGTGCTCGGTCTGCTGGGCGAGGCCGGGGTGGCACCGGGGCGGGCGGTGCAGGCGCGAGCCGAGGGTGACCGGGTGGTGGTCAGGGGCACCGACGAGACGGACACGGCCGTCTCGCTGCCCCGGGACGTCGCAGCGCACATTTTCGTGAGTGCGGCTGTCTGACGACCCCCTGCGGCGCCCCGTAGCGCCACAT
This sequence comes from Ornithinicoccus sp., assembly GCA_035303365.1. GTDB lineage: Bacteria > Actinomycetota > Actinomycetes > Actinomycetales > Dermatophilaceae > Ornithinicoccus. The sequence continues at coordinate 1,220 of DATGRS010000116.1, read as the reverse complement.
TCCCTCGTGGACCGCCCCCCGACACGACGTCGTTGCACCGAAACCATGTGACGTCGCTCACAACAATTTGCGTCCATCGATGACCTGCATCTGCGTCTACGCAGGCCAGCGCGATGCTGCCGTCAGGCGCTCGCTCCGGTTGTCCACAGTTCCTTTACCAAATCGTGACAATCACCAGATCTGGTGTGTACTCTCGTGTCGCTGCCTCTCCCCGGAGGCGCTCCGACCGCAGAGCCGAATCCTGTCACCGTGGTCGGAATCTTTGAGAGCACCGCTGGCAGGAGCGGGGGACCCACCATTGGGGCTTCGGCCCCTTGGGGCTAAGAGGGCCGTCTGACGGCCCTCCGGGCGCACTCCAGCCCGAGCCCGACAGCTCACCCCGCAGGCAATTGGAGAGGCACACCGTGACCAACCGCATGACCGGTCGCCACCGCGCGCCCAGTCGGCTCACTGCAGCCGGCACGACCATCACCCGCTCGGCAAAGACGACGGCTGTTGTCGCGACCTCCGGTGGCCTTCTGGCTGCGGCCGTCGCGCCCGCCAGCGCCAGCCCCCAGGGCATCGTCGACGAGGTCGCCTCGGTCGTCACCGACAAGATGACCAGCGACTCGTTCCGCAACGCGGAACAGGCGAGCCTGGGAGCCATCGACCTGCTCGGCACCACCATGCCCGTCATGGCCGAGCCCACCGACCTGCCGGCCGTCGCCGCCGCGGCGCCCAAGGAGGTTGACACCAACTTCGGTGACCTCGGATTCACCGGCGTGACGCCGGTCGTCGAGGAGCCCGAGCCCGTCGCCGAGGAGCCCGCTGCCGAGGCCGCTCCGGCGACCACGTCCAGCACCTCCGAGCGCACCCAGACCGCTTCGAGCCGCACCAACGAGCGCGCGGCTGCTCCGGCTCCGGCGCCCGCCCCGGCCCCGGCCCCGGCGATCAACGGTGGCGGCGTCCTCGACATCGCCGCGGCCTACACCGGCATCATGTACGTCTACGGCGGCAGCACACCGGCCGGCTTCGACTGCTCCGGCTACACCTCCTTCGTCTTCCGTCAGGTCGGCGTGGAGCTGCCGCGCAGCGCCTCCGCACAGCAGTCCTACGCCACCCCGGTCAGCAACCCGCAGCCCGGCGACCTGGTGTTCTACGGCTACCCGGCCTACCACGTGGGCATCTACGCCGGCAACGGCATGATGTACGACTCCGGCCGCCCCGGCCTGCCGACGCAG
>DATGRS010000115.1:0-6418 GCA_035303365.1 Ornithinicoccus sp. | reverse complement strand
TCGGTGATGCCTGCGGCGGTGTTGGAGATGGCCAGCACCGGCGTGCTGCCCTCCTGCGCGATCGGCTGGGACTGGAAGGCGGTGTTGGAAAGCGTCGGGCCGATGATGACGCTGGTGCCGTCGCCGACAAATCCCTCGAAGACGGTGATGCCCTGCTTGGGGTCGGTCTGGTCGTCCTCGATGGTCAGCTTGTAGGTGACGCCCTCCTTCTCGTTGAGCGCCTCGGCCGCGAGCTCAAGACCGGCCTTCTGCGACTCGCCGTAGGACGCCGCCGCCCCGGTGAGGGACAGTGCCGCGCCGACGGGGACCTCCCCCTCGATGACGCAGTCGTCGCCACTGCCCTCGCCGGCGAGGGCGCCGTCAGTCTCACCGTCGCCGTCCGATCCGCAGGCGGTGAGGGTCAGAGCCAGGACTCCGGCGGCTGCCGTGAGCTTGAACAGGTTGGTGCGCATGTGTACTTCCTCCAGGGTTAGGCGTGTTGTGAGGGGGCTGAGGTGCCGGCCGCATGGAGCACAGCGCGGTCGGGGGTGAGCTGGTCCAGGGAGGTGACCCCCAGCAGCCGCATGGTCCGATGGACCTGGGTGGTGAGGATGTCGAGAGCCCGGGCGACGCCCGGCTCCCCTCCAGCCATCAGGCCGTAGAGGTAGGCACGGCCGACCAGGACGGCGTCGGCTCCGTTGGCCACGGCCGCCACGATGTCGCCGCCGTGCATCACGCCGGTGTCAAGCAGCACGGGGACCCGTCCGCCGACGGCACCGGCGATCTCCGGCAACACCTCCAGCGGGGTCACTGAGCGGTCGAGCTGGCGGCCGCCGTGGTTGGACACGATGAGCCCGTCGACGCCCAGGGCGACGAAGTCCCGGGCGTCGTCCACGTTCTGGATGCCCTTGAGCACGATCGCACCGGGCCAGCTCGCCCGCAGCCACTCGAGGTCCTTGGTGGTCAGGGTGGGGTCGAACATCCGGTTGATGAGCTGCTCGACGGTGCCACCGCTGCCTCGCAGGGACGCGAACTCCAGCGGCTCGGTGGTCAGCAGGTTGGCCCACCACCGTGGGTGCAGCGCCATGTCCGCAAGGGTCCGGGGCGTGAGCTGCGGAGGGATCGTCATGCCGTTGCGGACGTCGCGAAGCCGCTCGCCACCCACGGAGGTGTCCACGGTGAGCACCAGCGTGGAGTAGCCGGCGGCCCGGGCACGGTCCATCAGGGCCAGCGAGGCCTTGCGGTCCTGCCACAGGTAGAGCTGGAACCAGCGCTGCACATCGGGGACGTCGGCTGCCAGGTCCTCCACCGACACGGTGCCCATGGTGGACAGGGTGTAGGGGATGCCTGCGGCCGCGGCTGCACGGCCCACCGCCCGCTCACCCTCGTGATGCATCATCCGGGTGAACCCGGTAGGAGCCAGGATCAGCGGGATCGGGCTCGTCACGTCCAGGACGCTGACCGAGGTCTCGATCCGGGAGACGTCGCGCAGCACCTGGGGCCGGAACTCGACCCGGCCGAAGGCCTCACGCGCCCGCGTCAGGCTGACCTCGCTCTCGGCGGCGCCGTCGACGTAGTCGAAGGCCGAGCGCGGTGTGCGGCGCCGAGCGATGTGCCGCAGGTCCTCGATGGTGTTGGCCCGGGCCAGTGCCCGGCCGGTGCGGTCCAGGGTGGGACGGGCAACCTTGACGAGCGGTCGGAGCTCGTCAAGCCTCGGGCGTCGGCGCTGGACCCGTGCCATCTGCGGTGGCCTTCACTTCCTGGGAGGCCTGCATATCCATACGGGCCGATGAATAGATCTTCACGGATCCTAAGCCCTCACCCGCTCCGGCCCGAAAACACCGGGCGCTCTGTGTCCGTATCGTGACCCAGCCTCAGAGCAGAACCGTGGCGAAGGTGCCGGTCTGCACGAACCCCACGTGCCGGTAGGTGGCCAGTGCTGGGGCGTTGAAGTCGTTGACGTAGAGGGTCACCGTGGGCGCGACGTGGCGCAGGACGTGCTCGACGACTGCAGCCATGGCGGGCACCGCCATCCCCCGACCGCGCCACCGCGGGTGCACCCACACACCCTGGATCTGTGCCACCTCGAGAGCGATGCTGCCGATGTCGGCCTTGAACACGACCTCACCGTCCTCGATGCGCACCAGGGACCTGCGGTCGCGCACCAGCGCCCCGACAGACAGCCGGTAGGCCCGATCCGACCCGCGGTACGGCGGGTAGCCGATCTCCTCGGTAAACATGGCGGCCGCGGCGGGCACCACCAGGTCGGTCTCCTCGACGGCTGCCGGCCGCACGGCCGGGTCCAGCGGCACACCGAGCAGCGTCGGTGAGGTGCTGGTGGTCATGACCGGCTGGTTGCGCCGGACCTCGCGGGCGGGCCCCCACTGCGAGGCAAGGGCATCCCAGAGCGGCAGCACCTGACCGACCGGCCCGAACAGGGAGGAGGCCCAGGCCCGCCGCTTGGCCACCTTGGCCGCGAGCGGCTCGACCATGTCCTCGTCCAGCTCGACGGGCACCACGTTGGCCGAGGTCCAGCACAGCCCGGCACGACCTCCGCGCTCGTAGCCCAGGATCGAGCTGCGTCCGCCAGCCATGCCGCCCTCGAGGATGCGGGCCGCGACGAAGACGTTGTTGACGGGGTCCCGGCCACAGATCTCCAGGGCCCGGGGCGCGTCGGAGAGTCCCAGGCCACGCACCGGAGCCGGGAGGCGCAGCATCTGCTCAGCCTAACGACTCCCGCCCGCGCGCACGCCCGCCACTCGGGAACCTGCTGCTCGCGTCGCCGATCCACCGGCCAGGTGCCGATCACGGTTGCGCGGCTGACCCGGCCGCGCAAGGATCGAACAGCACCACCAGCGCCGACCCCCAGGAGATGCCCGTGCAGCCACGCCCGCTGACCATGGAGACCCGACAGGCGGCGCTCCGCGTGCTCGCCGAGAGCGGCTCAGGGGGCCCGATCATCGACGTGCTGGTCATCGGCGGCGGCGTCACCGGCGCCGGGACCGCCCTCGATGCTGTCACTCGAGGCTTGTCCACCGTGGTGGTCGAGGCCCAGGACTGGGCGGCCGGCACGTCATCGCGATCCACCAAGCTGGTGCACGGCGGGCTGCGCTACCTGCAGATGCTCGACTTCAAGCTGGTGCACGAGGCGCTCACCGAGCGTGGCCTGCTGCTGGGCAAGATCGCCCCGCACCTGGTCAAGCCGATGGCCTTCCTGATCCCCCTGGAGCACCGCGTGTGGCAGCGGGCCTACTACGGCGCCGGCGTCACGCTCTACGACCTGCTGGCCAACCTGATGCCTGGACGGCGGGCGCTGCCGATCCACCAGCACACCACGCGCAAGGGCATGGAGAAGCAGTTCCCTGACCTCCGGCACGACACGGCGATCGGTGCCGTGAAGTACTGGGACGCCACCGTCGACGACGCCCGGCTGGTCACCACCCTGGTGCGCACGGCGACGACCTACGGTGCCCACGCAGCCACGCGCACCCAGGTCACCAAGCTCACCAAGGACGACACCGGGCGCGTCAACGGCGCGGTCCTGCGGGACCTGGAGACCGGTGAGGAGATCACCGCCCGCGCGCGCCACGTGATCAACGCCACCGGAGTCTGGACCGAGGACACCGAGGAGCTGGCGGACACCTCCGGAGGGCTGCGGGTGCTGGCGTCCAAGGGCATCCACCTGGTCATTCCGCGCGAGCGGATCAAGGGCACCTCAGGCCTGTTCCTGCAGACCGAGAAGTCGGTGCTCTTCTTCATCCCGTGGTCGCGCTACTGGATCCTGGGCACCACCGACACACCGTGGGAGCTGGACCCGCGCCATCCCGTGCCCACCAGCCGCGACATCGACTACGTCCTCGAGCAGGCCAACGAGGTGCTCACCACCAAGCTCACCCGGGACGACATCATCGGCTCGTATGCCGGACTCCGCCCGTTGCTGCAGCCAGGCACCAAAGAGGGCACGGACTCGGCCAAGGTGAGCCGCGAGCACACGGTCGCCAGCCCCGTGCCCGGCCTGACGATCATCGCCGGCGGCAAGCTCACGACATACCGGGTCATGGCCAAGGACGCCGTGGACTTCGCCATCGGGCGCCAGGCAGCAGAGACGCCCAGCATCACCCATGAGATCCCGCTTGTCGGGGCCGTGGGCGAGAAGGCTGTGCGCCGCCAGGCCGCGCACTGGCGCAAGGAGTTCGGGTGGAGCGAGCAGATGGTCGACCACCTCCTGCACCGCTACGGATCGCTGCTGACCGAGCTCCTCGAGCTGATCCGGCAGGATCCTTCGCTGGCCCGGCCGCTGGAGGCGGCGCCGGCCTACTTGCGGGCCGAGATCGCCTACATCGCCAGTCACGAGGGCGTTCTGCACCTGGAGGACATTATGTATCTCCGGACCCGGATCAACTACGAGTACCGGGACCGCGGCCTGGCGGCGGTCGGCGAGATCGCGGCACTCGCTGCCGACGTGCTCGGCTGGGACACCGAGCGCGAGGAGCGTGAGATCGCCTCCTACCGAGCCCAGGCCGAGGCCGAGGAGCTGGCGGCCCAGCAACCGGATGACGAGTCGGCACAACGGGCGCGCCACCAGGCGCCCGACATCACTCCCATGATGCCGATCGGAGACGGCTGAGATTCGACCAACCAGCGTGCGCCTCACCCATAGCTGAGGTCCCGTCTGTCACGCTTCCCCCGCACATCCCTCACTCACGAATGGAGAACCCTGCGCATGGGAGACATTTTCCTCTACGAGATCATGGGCACCGCCATGCTGACCCTTCTGGGTTGTGGTGTCGTAGCCAACGTGATCCTGCCCAAGACGAAAGGATTCGGCGGCGGCTGGCTGCTGATCAACTTCGGCTGGGGACTGGCGGTCTTCGCCGGTGTCTACGTGGCCTTCAAGACCGGCGCGCACATCAACCCGGCCGTCACCTTCGGCCTCGCTGCTAGCGGAGCCGAGTTCTACGACGGCGAGGCCGCACAGATCGCCGTCAACGTGGGCAACACCATCGCCTACATCGTGGCGCAGATGATCGGTGCCTTCATCGGCGCCATCATCATGTGGGTGGCCTACAAGCAGCACTTCGACCAGGAGGCGGAGCCGGCCGCGAAGCTGGCTGTCTTCTCGACCGGTGCGGAGATCCGCAACCCCATGTGGAACGTCCTCACCGAGGTCATCGGCACCTTCGTGCTGGTCTTCGTGATCCTCCAGTTCGGCAACACCCCGTCGGGACTCGGCCCACTGGCCGTGGCCCTGCTGGTTGTCGCTATCGGTAACAGCCTCGGTGGCCCGACGGGCTACGCCATCAACCCTGCGCGTGACCTCGGTCCTCGCATCGCGCACGCAGTCCTGCCCATCCCGGGCAAGGCGGGTAGCGACTGGGGCTACTCCTGGATCCCGGTCGCCGGCCCCGTCGTCGGTGGTGTCATCGCCGGGTTGCTGCACCTGAGCATCACCTGATCCATCCGTCCACGTGCCGGGTGCTCGCCCACCCGGGTGAGCACCCGGCATACCCATCTCCCCACCTATCCCCGCACACCCCCAAGTGAAGGAGAGCTCAGCAATGGCTGACTACGTACTCGCGATCGACCAGGGCACGACGAGCACACGGGCGATCGTGTTCACCAAGTCCGGCGAGATCCACTCTGTCGGGCAGAAGGAACACGAGCAGATCTTCCCGAAGGCGGGGTGGGTCGAGCACAACCCGACCGAGATCTGGGACAACACCCGGGAGGTCATCGGGCAGGCCATGGGCAAGTCCAACCTGGCCAACTCCGATCTCGCAGCGATCGGCATCACCAACCAGCGCGAGACCGCCGTGGTGTGGGACAAGAACACCGGTGAGCCGGTCTACAACGCGATCGTCTGGCAGGACACGCGCACCGACAAGATCGTGGCCGAGCTGGGCGGCGAGGAGGGCGCTGACAAGTACAAGGAGATCTGCGGCCTGCCGCTGGCGACGTACTTCTCCGGCCCCAAGGTCAAGTGGATCCTGGACAACGTTGATGGTGCCCGCGAGAAGGCCGAGGCCGGGGACCTGCTCTTCGGCAACACCGACTGCTGGACGCTGTGGAACCTGACCGGCGGGCCGGACGGCGGAGTCCACGTCACGGACGTCACCAACGCCTCCCGGACGATGCTGATGGACCTGAAGACCCTGTCGTGGGACGAGGGCATTGCCTCCGACATGGGCATCCCGATGTCCATGTTGCCGGAGATCAGGTCATCTTCGGAGGTCTACGGCGAGAGCACGAAGCTCGGGGTGCCGATCGCCGGCATCCTCGGCGACCAGCAGGCCGCGACGTTCGGGCAGGCGTGCTTCGAGAAGGGCATGTCGAAGAACACCTACGGCACCGGCAACTTCATGCTGCTCAACACCGGCACGGAGATCGTCCCGTCCGAGAACGGCCTGCTGACCACGGTCTGCTACAAGATCGGCGACCA
>DATGRS010000114.1:0-8384 GCA_035303365.1 Ornithinicoccus sp. | reverse complement strand
ACTGCACCTGGCCGGCGAGACCGAGGCGGATGCCCTGCTCGCCGAGAACCCGTTCGCCCTCCTGGTCGGCATGCTGCTGGACCAGCAGATCCCGATGGAGGTCGCCTTCGCCGGGCCGCGCAAGATCGCCGACCGGCTCGGTGACTGCGACGCGAAGCAGATCGCGGCCATGGATCCTGAGGAGTTCATCGCGGTCTGCGCGACGCCCCCGGCCGTGCACCGCTTCCCCAAGTCGATGGGGCAGCGCATCCACGACCTGGCGTCCGCGATCGTGCGCGACTACCACGGCGACACGGGGTCGATCTGGGCGGTCGGCCATCCGGACGGAGCGACCATCCTCCAGCGGCTGAAGGCGCTCCCGGGTTTCGGTGACCAGAAGGCCCGGATCTTCCTGGCTCTTCTGGGCAAGCAGCGCGGGCTGTCCACCCCCGGGTGGCGCGAGGCCGCAGGCGACTACGGCGCCGAGGGCGTGCACATGTCCATCGCAGACGTGGTCGACGACGAGAGCCTCAAGCAGGTTCGGGCCTACAAGCAGGAGAAGAAGGCAGCTGCGAAGGCCGCCGCAGGGAAGTGAGCGGTCCCGCCAGGCCACTGACCACGGCGGACGCGGTGGCGGCGCTCGTCGCGGCCCACCCGGAGTGGCTGGACGACGGCCGCGGCGTGCCCGACCAACCGGCGCCGGACGCCACCCTGATCGGCACCGGCGAGTCGTATGCCGCGTGGCTGGTCGTCGCGCGGTCGGCCCAGGACCTGCGCGACCCCCGCGGCCCCCGACGGGTGGTCGTCCGGGTGCCCCGGCGCCTAGACGCGCTGCCCCGACCGATGGCCGAGGAGCACGCCGCCCTGCTGCTGGCGCCCGAGGGCATCGGCCCGCGCCCGATCCACCTCGAGGCGGGCGACGGGACCGACGGCACGGCATACCAGGTGCAGGAGTTCGTCCCCGGCCAGGTGCGCCCGGCGTCGGCCTGGACCGACGACCTGTTGGCGGCGCACGCCCGGCAGCTCGCGCGGCTGCACGAGCGCAGTTACACCGGCCACGGCGACGTCACCGCGATCGACGACCTGCAGCCGCGGCTCAGCATCGTTGACTCGGGTGAGTCCGGGATGCGGTGGTGGACGGAGCACTATCCGGAGTTCGTGGCGACAGACGACGTGGCGGCGCTGTGGCCACGGGTGCGGGAACTGTTCGAGCAGGCGGAGCCCGAGTTCGAGCGGCTCGACCGGTTCGCGCTGACCCACGGCGATGCCGCAGTGCCCAACATCCTGGTCTCCGGTGGGGTGCCGCGCTATGTCGACTGGGAGTGGGCGATGATCGGCGACCCGGCCCGCGACCTGGCGTTCATCGGCGGCGACGTGTGGCTCGAGCCGTGGTATCTCCAGCTCGGCCCGGACCGACTCGCGCGCTACCTGGCCGCCTACGCGGGGGCCGTCGGCGGCAGTGATGTGACGGCGTTGGCGACGCGGGCGCGGGCCTGGCTGGTCAACGAGGTGTTCTTCGTGTCGCTGCACTTCCGTCGGCAGCAGACGCAGGAGTATGCCGATCGCGCCGACCTCCTGCTGGCGCGGCTGGGCGCCGGGCTGGCCTGAGGACCGTCGGGCGACCCCGTCAGGTCAGGTCCAGGACGACTGGCGCGTGGTCCGAGGCGCCCTTGCCCTTGCGCTCCTCCCGGTCGATGAACGCGTGCGTCACCCGCGACGCCAGCGCTGGCGAGCCGAGCGCGAAGTCGATCCGCATGCCGCGCCCCTTCTGGAAGCGCAGCTGCGTGTAGTCCCAGTAGGTGTAGACACCCGGGCCGGGGGTGTGCTCGCGCGTCAGGTCGCTGACCCCGGCGTCCAGGACCGCCTGGAAGGCCGCCCGTTCCGGCGGTGACACGTGGGTCCGGTTCTCGTAGAACGCCATCGACCAGACGTCCTCGTCGAGCGGGGCGATGTTCCAGTCGCCCATCAACGCAAACTGCTCGTCCGGGGCGGCGGACAGCCGGTCGCGGACCGAGTCGCTGAGCCGGTCGAGCCAGTCGAGCTTGTAGGCCATGTGCGGGTCGTCCAACGTCCGGCCGTTCGGGACATAGAGCGAGGTGACTCGCACGCCGCTGCACACGGCGGAGATGACGCGGGCCTCGGAGTCGGCGGGGTCGCCCCAGCCAGGCATCCCGTCGAAGCCGACCTCGACGTCCTCCAGCCCGACGCGGGAGGCAATGGCCACGCCGTTCCACTGGTTGAGCCCCACGTGCGCAACCTCGTACCCCGCGGCCTCGAACGGCATATAGGGGAACTGGTCGTCACGGCACTTGGTCTCCTGGAAGGCCAGCACGTCGACGTCGTGCCGCTCCAGGAAGGCGGTCACGCGGTCGACGCGGGCACGGATGCTGTTGACGTTCCAGGTCGCGATGCGCACGGGGACCACCCTAGGTCGCCCTAGCTCCTGGCCGTGCGCCGCCGTTGCGCCAGGAGGCCCGACACGCGCCGGGTCGCGGCTCGCGGCAGCACGGTGAGGCCTGCCACCACCGCCTTGTAGGTCAGCGACGGGACGGAGATGGCCTTGCCCGCATCGACCGCGGCCAGGGCCTCGCGGACCACCTGGTCGGTCTCCAGCCAGAGCGCCTCGGGCAGGGCGGACATGTTCATCTCGGCGCGGTCGTGGAACTCGGTGTGCACGAAGCCCGGGCACACGGCCGTCGCGGTCACGCCAGAGCCGGCCAGCTCGACCGACAACGCCTCGGTGAAGACGGTCACCCACGACTTGGTCGCGGAGTAGGTGCCCATCGCGGTGAACGACGCAACCGACGAGACGTTCAGGATGGCGCCGTGACCTCGCACTCGCATGGCACCCGCAGCAGCGTGGCTGAGCACCAGCACGGCCCGGACCATGACAGCGAGCGCCCGCTCCTCGTCCGCCAGGTGACCCCTCACGAAGCTGCGCTTGATGGCGAACCCCGCGTTGTTGACCAGCAGGTCAACGGGTCGTGCAGGGTCACGCAGGCGCTCGGCGACCCGCTCGGTCTGCTGGCGGTCGGCGAGGTCCGCCGGAAGGACCTCGGTCGTGACGGCATACGCATCCCGCACCTGCGCCGCGACCTCCTCGAGCCTCGTGCGGTCCCGGGCTACGAGGACGACGTCGTGGCCGCGGCGCGCGAGCTCGAGCGCGAAGGCGCGGCCGAGACCTGCCGACGCCCCGGTGACCAGTGCAGTTCCCATGGGGCAACCCTATGCGGGGCAGTGACTAGTCTGGCTGCCTGTGACCGACACTTCAGCCGCCCAGCCCCTGTCTGCCGACGCTGCCCGCGAGCAACTGCTCGCCCTCGTGCGGGACAAGGCGGTCGTGCACGGGCCGGTCACCCTGAGCTCGGGCAAGGAGGCTGACTACTACGTGGACCTGCGCCGCATCACGCTGGACGGTGAGGCAGCACCCCTCGTCGGCCAGGTGATGAACCAGCTGGTGGCGGACCTGCAGTTCGACGCCGTGGGTGGGTTGACGATGGGGGCCGACCCGGTCGCAACCGCCATGCTGCACGCCCGGGCGGCGGGCGGCGGGCGGCTCGACGCGTTCGTGGTGCGCAAGGCCGAAAAGGCGCACGGGCTGCAGCAGCGGATCGAGGGCCCCTCGATCGTGGGCCGTCGCGTGCTGGTCGTGGAGGACACGTCGACGACGGGCGGGTCTCCGCTGGCGGCGGTCGAGGCGTGCCGGGAGGCCGGTGCCGAGGTGGTCGCGGTGGCGGTCATCGCGGACCGGGCCAGTGGCGCCGAGGAGAAGGTGCGGGAGGCGGGGCTTGACTACCGGGCCGCCTACTCGATGGGTGATCTGGGCCTGGCCTGACCGCTGCCGGGCTGTTGTTCACGGGCCGGCGTGCCGGTGGGCAGGACGCGGCAAGGGCCCGGAACGCGGCAAGGGCCCGGAACGCGGCAAGGGGCCAGGACGAAACTATGCCCTGCCCCCAGTGCGGGGGCAGGGCATAGCCTGGTGAGGGTCAGCGCTGTTTGCGGTCCCAGTGGGCGAAACCAGCAGCCTTGGCGGCCTCCTCGGACTCGAACCAGACCTCGGCACGGACGGCCTCGTAGGACGGTGAGTCGGTGTTGTGGAACAACATCGATCCCGCGTTGCCCTTGATCTGCCACCCGGCCGGGCCGGACCCGTCCTCGGCGGGCTCCGCCGAGCCTGGACCGAACGGTCCCTCGGAATAGCTGCCGGCCGCTGCGGCGCCCGCTCGGGCCTCGTCGTAGCCGTAGTCACCACCTTGGGTCGATGTGGACTCGGCCCGCTCGTCAGTTGCGTATCCGGCGGCGGTGTCGTCGAGCGCCGTGTCGGCGGTCTGACCGTCGTCGTGGTACCCCGCCTCCCGGGAGGCGCGCTCCGGATATGACGTGTCGCCCGGCGCACCCGAGGGAGCCAGGGAGGTCCCGTCGGGCGCAGTGTGCTCACTCGCGGCCCGCTCGGGGTACGACGTGGAGCCCGGTGCACCTGAGGGAGCCAGGTAGCTGTCGTCGGCCGCAGTGTCCTCGCCGGTGGCGCGCTCGGGGTATGACGTGTCGCCCGGCGCACCGGAGGGAGCCGAGTCGGTGTACCCGGTCCCAGCGTCCCCGTCCGCGGCGCGCTCGGGGTATGACGTGTCGCCAGGTGCGCCGGCGGGAGCCGAGCCGGTGTCAGCGGCCCCGGCGCCCGTCGCCCCGGTGCCTTCACCGGTGTCGTAGGTGCTGTCGGCGGTGTCGAAGTCTGCCGCGGTCTGCACCGGCTCACCTCGCTGCCAGCTGGAGTCGTTCGTCTGAGCCGACGTGTCGGTGGTGTCAGTCGCGTGCATGGACTCGTCCCGGTCGGAGTGGGACGCCGCAGCAGCTCCTGCACCCACTCCGGCCGCGCCCGCTGCCATCGTGCCGCCTGACGGACCGGACTCCTCGGTGCTGTGGTCGGCGTAGGCGCCCTCGGCGTCGGTGTCTGTGTCCATAGCGGACGTGTCCGCGGGGTAGGCGTCACCGGTGGTGGTGTCGGCCGAGTACGTGTCACCCGTGGTGGACGTGTCCGTGGACGACCACGCGTCGTCGCTCGTCGTCTCTGAGTAGGTGGCGTCTGCCGGGTACTCCTCGGCGGCGGTCACGTCACCGGTGGCGGTGTCCTGGTAGGTCGACTCCTGCTGGTCATAGGACGTGTCCTGGGCGTAGGACGTGTCGTCCTGATAACCGGTCTGCTCCTGGTCGTAGCCGGTGGCGGGCGGCGCGTCTGCCGGCGTCTCGACATACTCATCGGTGGCGGCCGACTGGTCGTAGGGAGCCGCTGCACCAGTGCGCTGGTCCGTGTCAGCGACCGACGGTGCCCCCGCGGCATACGCACCGGTCTGAGATGGCGGCACAGCGTCTGCATCGGTGTCACGCAGCATCGGGTCACCCGATCCGGAAACTTCGTCGGTGCCACTCGGCCGGCGCAGCAGCAGCCAGACGGCCGCGGCGATCACCAGCAGCAAGAGCACCAGCCAGACCCATTTCCACTCCATGGTCACACCTTCCTCGTCGATCTCGACCTGCGACGACCGGTGCCGCCACTGGGCCGGGACACTGCGGCCGTGGCCGCCTGCGTGTCCTCGGCCTCAACCGTAGTGCGAACTCGCCACTGTCACCACGTGATCCGCGGGCGAGCCCCAGGCCCTCCTGCATTCCTGGGGCTCGTCCGCTTCGAGATGAGTGGGAGGAAGACGGTGTCCCGCCTTGCCCGTGGCGTCTCGGCCGTCAGTGGCGTCGTCCCCAGGTCAGCGCGTGCACCGGCGTGAGGGAGGTGCTCCCGAGCTCGGTGAAGCCGTGCCGCTGGAGCAGCTCGTCATAGGCCGAGCGGGGCAGCAGCTGGTCGTCGATCTGCGCCTCGAAGAACTGGATGCCCGACATGATTCTGCCCGGGAGCGTGCGTAGCGCCTCGTCGGTCTCAGGGAACGGGAAGTCGGAGATGACGAACCATCCGCCGGGTTCCAGGGCGGCCAGGACCTTCTGGGTGACCTGGTCGATGTCCCGGCACTCGTGCATCGAGATGTTGTTGACCACGAGCGTCGCAGGCTCGGGCAGAGTCATCTCCTCCAGCGGTGAGTGGATGAGCTCCACCCGGTCGGACAGGCCCGCCTCCGCCACGCGGGCCCTGGCCTGCTTGATCGAGTGGGCGTCTCCGTCGACACCGACGATGTGTGCCTGCGGGTAGGCGTTGGCCAGCCGGACGACGCCGACGCCGGCGCCGCACGCGTGGTCCACGATGGTGCCTCCGGAGGCCAGTCGTTCAGCCAGGCCGGGCACCTGATCCAGCCCGGCGGGCGCCAGTCGCGTATAGAACGGACGGCCGGTGCCGGCCACCGCTGCGATCCACTCCGGGCTGGTGTCGTCCCACCACATTCGGGCTCCGGTCGAGAGGTTCTCGTCGAACCGTCCGAACAGCTCCGAGCGGCCGACCAGCGGGAACATCCCACCGACGTATGCCGGCGAGCCGGCGTCGAGCAGGAGTGTGGCCATATGAGGAGCGAGCGTGAACCCCTCGCCGTGACGGTCCAGCACGCCGGCGCCGAGGGCGCCACGGCACCAGACGGATACGAAGAACTCGTCGAGCTCCAGGGTCTCTGCGAGGTCGAGGGTGGTCGCCCCGGGTTGATCTGCCAGGGCCGCGACCAGGCCGGCCCGCTGTCCCATGTCGATGATGCGGCTGGCCATGTATCCAGCCACACTGCCCAGGAGGATGGACGCCTGCTCGGGAAGGGTGGGGCCGGACGGCTCGGCGCCGGTGGTGTGTTGCGGTGCGGTGATGGTGCTCATGCGGAGGTGCTCCTTCACGGGTTGTGGTGGGTCTGTGTGTCCTCTCCACAGTCGCCCGGGGGCTGATGCGCCGGATAGTTCTCGCCGTGAACTGCTCCGGTTCAACATCTGTACCGGATGCCCAAAATCTCTGGTGCAGCGCTTCCTGCCGGGCGTAGCCTCGAGCCGATCGGCACGGAGGTGCTCAGATGCACGGATACGGACAGTTCTGCCCCGTCGCGAAGACGATGGAGGTGCTCGACGAACGCTGGACGGTGCTCGTCATCCGGGAGCTCCTCTCCGGCAGTCACCACTTCAACGAGCTGCGCCGCGGTGTCCCGCGGATGTCGCCCGCGCTGCTGTCCAAGCGGCTGCGGAACCTCACCCGGATCGGGATCGTGATGCGGCTGGACGAAGGCGGCCGCGCCCGCTACGAGCTGACGCCTGCCGGACGTGAGCTCGCTCCGGTCGTGATGGCTCTGGGCGACTGGGGCATGCGCTGGATGACGGAGCTGGGTGACGAGGACCTGGACCCGCATCTGCTGATGTGGGACATCCGCCGCAATGTCAACCGAGACGCACTGCCCGACGGGCGGACCGTCGTCGCCTTCGAGCTGTCCGAGGCGCGAGGCGGCAGGAGCAACTGGTGGCTCGTCGCGACCGCCGACGAGGTGGACCTGTGCGACTTCGACCCGGGTCACCCGGCAGCGGTCCGCATCGTGGCCCCGCTGCGGACGATGACCAGGGTCTGGCGGGGTGACATTTCGTGGTCCGCGGCCCAGAAGGCGCACGGGCTACGGCTCGAGGGCTCCACCTCCGCGCGACGCGCGGTCCCGAGCTGGTTCAACCTCTCGGTCTTCGCCACCGTCGAGCGTCCGGCACTGGCCGCGCCGTGAATGCCAGGCAGAAAAGGTCCTGCAGCAACCACGGCATACGACAAGAACCGTAGGGCGCAAGGGCCGTCCGGAGGACCGGAGTCAGGGGCGCAGCATGCCCGAGTGGTCCAACCGGTCCAGCGCCTCGTCGATCTCGTCCGTCCCGCCGGCGAAGCTCAGCCGCATCCACTGGTGACCGTGGGCCGTGTCGAAGTCCACACCTGGCGTCAGCGCGACGCCCGTCGTCGTGAGCACGTCCTGGCACCAGCGGACCGAGTTGTCGGTGAGGTGCGAGATGTCGCACCAGGCATAGAACGCGCCGTCCGGGGGAGCGAACGACCCGAGGCCGAGCGCAGGGAGGCGACGTAGCAGGAGATCGCGGTTGACGGCATACCGCTGCACGTGGCCCTCAAGCTCAGCCCTTGCCTCGGGGGAGAAGGCGGCCACCGCGGCATACTGGGTGATCGCCGGTGGGCAGATCGTGAGGTTCTGGGTCAGCACGTCGAGTGGCCGACGCAGGCTCGGTGGCACGACGACCCAGCCGAGGCGCCAGCCGGTCATCGAGAAGTACTTGCTCACCGAGCCGACCACCACAGACTCCCGGCTCGTCTGCCAGGCGCTCGCCACGGGCCGTCCGTAGGTGATGCCGTGGTAGATCTCGTCGCTGATCAGCAGGCAGCCGACGTCCTCGCACCAGCGCGCGATGGCGGCGAGCTCGGCCGGGTCGATGACGGTGCCGGTCGGGTTGGCGGGGCTGGC